>NZ_CAKASP010000002.1:0-461015 GCF_916862695.1 Haemophilus sp. Marseille-P9675 | reverse complement strand
GAACATAGATAGAAGTTAGAATAAAAGTTATCAAAGAATTATCCTGGCGGCGATAGTGCGGTGGAACCACCTGACACCATACCGAACTCAGAAGTGAAACGCTGTAATGCCGATGGTAGTGTGGGGCATCCCCATGTGAGAGTAGGGCACCGCCAGGTTACTAAATACAAAGCTAAATTAAATAAAATAAAATAAAATAAAAACAGAAGAACCCCAGTTGAACTACTGGGGTTTTTGTTTATGGATTTTAACTAACAACTATTTATTTGAAGTAGATAAGATAGAATAAAGCAAAGCAGAATAGAGAATAAAATAAAAGATAAAAAAACCAGTCTAAAGGCTGGTTTTTCTATTTTTATAGCCATATTTTCGTTTGGCTATAAAAAACATACGCTATGCATATGGAGTCAAATAGCTTAAGCGATTAACAGGAAAAATCCTTGCTATATAATGAACAATTCTGACAACCAAAATTCAACATATAGGACGATTATAATAGTAAGTAAAGTTAATGACGACTGGAGTCTATAACTTACAAAATGGAATGATAAGTATCATATTGTTTTTATTCCGAAGTACATAAGAAAAGTAAGCAGGAGAAAACCAATTTATAGAAGGTGAAGATTAGATATAGGGCAAATATTCGAACGGTTATATGTCTATAAGAATATGAGATAATTGGAGCGTGTATAATGCCAGACATATATTCATATGTTTTTGCTCTCTTTAAGGGAAGGTAAGAAAATAATTAGATAGATTGTCAATTCTCACAAGCCCTTTTAAGGGCTTGTGAAGTATAGAGCTTTATAAGAGAGCCTAAAAATTGACGTTTTGTGCGAATTGTTATTGGCTACTGGAAAAGTATTATGATATATAGAAATAAAGAAAAGAGTAGATTAATACTTAATTTCTCAGCTATCTAACGCAAACTACTACTTTTTATTTTCCTCATTTTCTGGCTCTAAATCTAATTTTGCCATCAATAACTGATCACCATCTTCTTCTGGATTGCCCGTGACAAGTAATTTATCACCATAGAAAATCGAATTTGCACCAGCCATAAAACACATTGCTTGCATTTCTTCACTCATACCACTACGGCCTGCAGAAAGGCGAACATAACTTTTTGGCATGGTAATACGTGCAACAGCAATCGTTCGCACAAATTCTGTCCAATCTAATTCTTCCGCATCGGCTAACGGTGTACCTTCAACCTTAACGAGTTGATTAATCGGCACTGACTCAGGTTGCGGGTCAAGATTTGCAAGGCTCGCGATTAACCCTGCCCGTTCTTTGCGAGTTTCATTCATCCCCACAATGCCACCACAACACACTTTTAATCCAGCTTTGCGTACTTTTCCTAACGTGCTAAGGCGATCATCGAAACGACGAGTACCAATCACTTCTGCATAATGTTCTGGCGCTGTATCAAGATTATGATTGTAATAATCTAAACCAGCTTCTTTTAAATCTTCTGCCATACCGTCTTGCAATAAACCAAAAGTACCGCAAGTTTCTAAACCAAGCGATTTCACTGCTTTAATAATTTCTGTGACTTTCTCAATATCTTTTGGCTTAGGGCCTCGCCAAGCTGCGCCCATACAGAAACGCCCCGCTCCACGCGCTTTCGCAATTTTTGCTTTAGCAACAATCTCATCAACATCTAATAATTGCTGATTTTGTACGCCAGTATGATAACGGGCTGATTGAGGGCAATAACCACAATCTTCTGGACATCCCCCCGTTTTGATAGACATTAACGTGGATAACTGAATCGCTCGAGGATTAAAATGCTTGCGATGAACTTGCGCAGCACGGTAAACCAATTCCAAAAATGGCGTTTCAAATAACGCCTCAACTTTGCAAACAGACCAATATTCAACGCTTGGATGTGGTGTAATGGAGTTAATTTGTAGTTTTTCAGTTAACATATTTTTCCTTTGAAAGTGCGGTGAATAATCACCGCATTTTTGTATCTTATATTCATTCAGTGTATAGGCTAGTATCGATAGCTATTGAATAAATTCATCGGTTATAAAATCTATATAATTTTACGTCTCTTTTTGCAATTGACTTATCTGACCATTTTCCACCAACAATACTCGATCTATCGTATCAACTAATTCCGATGGTTGATGAGTAACAAGTAACAACGTCAGATGTTTCTCATCACAAAGTTTGGCAATTAAAGCAAGCATTTCTACACGAAGTTTCTGATCTAATGCGGAAAAAGGCTCATCTAATAACAAGATGGGTTTATCTCGCAACAAACAACGAGCCAATGCCACTCGCTGTTTTTGCCCCCCAGAAAGAGAATTCGGTAAACGTTGTAAATAATCGCCCAATCCTACAGAACAAGCGACCTGTTCAATTTTTTCCTGTTCAAGTGCTGTTAATTTTAAAGAGGGCTTTAAACCCAACGCAAGATTTTGCTGTACGGTTAAATGGGGAAATAAATTATTTTCTTGAAATAACATGGAAACCGGACGCTCGTAAGGTGCACTACGAGTATGATTTTTATCGCTTAACCAAATTTCTCCTTGATGAGGAAATTCAAATCCAGCGATTAAATTCAATAACGTACTTTTCCCTGCCCCACTTTCACCAATAATTGCGACACGTTCGCCAGCATTTACGCTCAAATTAAAGCACATCGGTAAGGTTTTATCGTTCAAAATCACATTATTTAGATAAATCATTGGCATCCCTATGTGTGTGAATAAAGGCAAACAATACTCCACAAAGCAATAATAAAATCCCTGCCGTTACAGCTGCATCTTGATTACGATAATTACCTAGCTGCTGATATAACAAGTGCGGTAGAGAAGTAAACTCTTGATTGCCGAACAACGCAATAGCCGTAAAATCCCCTAACGATAGCGCCAAGGCTAAAGCAAAAGCATAGCGCAATGGTGCACGTAAAGTTTGCCACTCAATCAGATAAAAACGTTGCCAGCCCAAAATTCCCAGACTATTACACAGATTTTCGTAATAACGCATATTGTTATGAAAAGGTGCGCTCAAAATATGTATAACAAAAGGCATTGCACTTAATGCATTGCAAAATACAACTATGGCAAACAAATCAACATTTGAAAAATCCCGCTCTTGTAATAATAAAAATAGCCCCATTGCGAGTACTAAAATCGGGATTGCCAAAATCACCATTCCAGCATTAATAATAAATTGAGCAATTTTCTGATAATGTAACCATTCTAAACGGCGTGATAAAAGCAGTAAGGCAATCGCCATCATTAATGCAATCAATGCAGATAATGGTGCAATAGAAAGAGAATAACCTAACGCACGCCAAAGTTGAGAATTATGCCAAACAGTGAGCAAACTTGGTGAACTCAATGCGCTGATAAGAATATTCAATACTGGCGAAAAAAGGAAAAATACAAAAAGAAGTAAGACAAAAACATGGAAAATTTTGACCGCACTTTTAGGTTTCTCAAACCAAGGATGGCTATTACTCAAGCCATTTTGATTAGAAGGTGAAAAACGCGATGTCAAGCTGAATAAAATTAAGCAAAATACAAATTGCAACATGGCAAAAAGTGCTGCTTTTGGCAGATCAAATTCAAATAAAATCGCTTGGTAGATTGCTGTTTCTAATGTTGTATATTGAGGCCCACCGCCTAGCGTAAGAACAACTGTAAAACTGGTGAAGCAAAGCATAAAAATCAAGCTAAATGTGGGCAAACATTGTTGACGAAAAACAGGCCATTCCACTAATTTAACAAATTGCCAACCTTGTAAATTGAGTTGCGCAGCAAGCTGACGTTGCTGATAAGGAATACTTTGCAAACTTTGTAAGAAAAGCTGCGCTGCGAGCGGGATATTGAAAAAAAGATGGGCAATTAAAATTCCCGAAAGTCCGTAAATATGTCCCTGCCACTGCATTCCAAAAAGGTTAGCAAACCAAGCTAACCAACCGCTTGAACCATAAATGCCGATCAAACCAAAAATTGCCACTAAAACAGGTAAGACGAAAGTTAGCGACATTAATTTTAATAGCCACTTTTTTCCTGAGAAGGTTTGATAAAACAATGCTCGAGCGAGAAGCAGACCAAAAAAAATAGATAAAACGGTAGAAAGTAAGGCTTGTCCAAAACTGAAAAGAATTAGATGCTGTAGGTAATCATCCGTGAACCAAGTTTTCCATTGTAACTCATCGCCCAATGCAAAGATCGAACTTAATGCGCTACCATAAAAAAGAGTAATAAAGCTAATAACAACAACGCCGCCCACATAATGACGAGGGCGGAGTTGTGGATAATGAAATAACGACAACATCAAACTATTTTGTTAATGTAGTTTGCCAAGTGCTAATCCAATTTTTTAAGTGTTCCGCATTCACCATTGGATTAATTGGAGTTTGAGTTTTTTGTTGAGCTTTAAGTGCATCAAAGTGCGGTTCAATTTCACCTTGAATGACTGGCAACATAATATTGGCTGTCACAATATGTTTTTGTGCCGTAGGTGAGATTAAAAATGCCATAAAATCATCCGCACATTGATTTGGATGGTTGGCGACTCGAGCCGCTAATTCCACTTGAGTGATATGCCCTTCCGAAAAATCTGTCGCTGCATAATTATCTTTTTTCTCAAAAAGTTGGTGATAAAGTGGTGATGTGCTGTAACTTAACACTAAATCCGCTTCGCCTTTTAAGAATGCACCGTAAGTATCTGACCAGCCTTTACCCACTGTTACCGTATGCTTATCCAACGATTTCCAAGCAGATTGAATTTTATCGGCAGGGTAAATGGCATTCATCCAAACCAATAAACCACGACCCACACTGCTGGTGCGAGGATCTTGATAAATTACACGGATATCTTGACGTTCAACCAATTCTTTCAAACTTTTCGGCGGGTTTTGTAATTTAGTTTTATCGTACACAAAAGCATAGTTACCGAAATCAAAAGGCAAAAATGTTTCATTCGTCCATTTTGTTGGTAAATCCAGTTGAGTTAAATCCACTTTATTTGGCGCGAAAATACCTGTTTTTTCAGCTTGTTCTAAAACAAAGTTATCTAAACCTAGCACAATATCTGCTTTGGTTTTCTTTCCTTCCAAACGAACTCGATTGAGTAACACACCACCACTTTCAAAAGGCGTAAAATTAATAGCGCATTGTGGGTGCGCTTTTTCAAAATCTTGTTTTACTTTTGGACCGGCTCCCCACTCAGAAGTGAAAGAATCATAGCTATATACGCTAACACTTTGCTGTGATTGGGCTAATGCCTCGGTAGAAAAAAGTGCGGTAGAAATTAAGGTTAATTTAAGAAGTTTCATTATTACATCCTTATTTATATCAAAAGGCAGCAATAATGACGGGAAGGAGATAAGGTTGTATTCCTAGTTTCCTACGTCAGTATTAACTGTTTCAGGTTCACGGGTATGATCTCAGCATATTGCACCCCGACTAGGCTTTTTAGTGTATTAAAATTTACTAAGATTGCCAACGGATTTTTAAAAAGAAATAAACTTTCTACATTTTCTGAAAAAATAAAAAAGCCCTGTAAAACAGGGCATTCATAAGCGGTTTTAAAATTAAAAGGTGATTCGATTGGGCTTTCAATGCCTAAATCTGTCTGAGCAATGACTTCAAAACCAAAATCAGCTAATACATCTACAATTTCTTTTACTTTGCCTTTATTGCCCGTGGCAAGTACAAATCTTTGCTTCGTAATTCTGTCCCTCATATCAAATATTGTCTTATTTTAATATCTCACCAAAAATTTTCGGAATAAATATTGACTTTAACCTTAGGTCAAGGTTTACGATTCGCGCTCATTCAGTTATCACATAGGAGAAAAACATGAAAAAACTTATGACTTTTATCACACTTAGCGCTGCTGCAGTTTCAATTTGTGCCCAAGCTAATGAACAACCGCATCAAGCACACATGAATATGCCAATGCCGACAGGTTCTGCAATGCAACAAGAATTAATGCAAGGTATGACTCAAATGCATCAGGACATGATGGCTGCTATGCAATATCAAGATCCTGATGTTGCTTTTGCAGCAGGTATGTTGCCACACCATATTGGCGCAGTAAAAATGGCGGAAGTTGAATTAAAATACGGAAAAGATCCAGAGATGCGTAAGCTTGCTGAGAATATTATTCACGCACAACAAGCGGAAATTGAACAAATGCAAAAATGGCTTAAAGTGCACAATAAAAAAGCCCTGTAAAACAGGGCATCTATAAGCGGTTTTAAAATTAAAAGGTGATTCGATCACGGTTTCTTTCAAGTGTTGCTTTACCAATCCCTTGCACTTCTAATAGTTGTTCAGCACTCGTGAAATTACCGTGTTTTTCACGATATTGCACTATCGCTTCTGCTTTTTTAGCACCGATTCCTGTTAAGGCTTTTTGAATTTCACTAACGGTTGCCGTATTGATATTCAATTTATCGCTCACAGTAGCCGGTGCAACTTGAGCCTCAGTTTGAGTTGCTACAACAGGTTGAACAGCCTGCTCCGCAGCTTTTTCCTCAGCAAAAGCTGAAGACGCACCCAAAGCCCCGCACAATACCACCGAAGTAAATAATGTTTTCATTAATTTCATAGAGGTTTCCTTTTATAATATGAACATGTTGATGAGCATATCAACACAGCCATTTTTTATGCTTTCAAGAAAACGCTCAAGATTCTTACCGCACTTTTGCGATTCAGATCGCAAAAATTCTTAATTTGAATGAAAAAACAAAGGGCTTATCATTTACGACAAGCCCTTAAGATTAGTTAACTTCTTTTATTCTCAGCTCTTTTGGAACCTCAAAGAACATATTTTCTTCTAAACCTTGTAGTTCTTCTATGGTATTCGCACCAAACTCTTTTAAGCGGGAAATAATCGATTGAACTAATTCTTCGGGTGCAGACGCGCCGGCTGTAATCCCAATGGTTTTCACATCATTAAACCAATCAGCTTGAATATCGGAAGGATCATCAAGAAGCTGTGATTTAACCCCCATACGAGAAGCCAATTCAGCTAAGCGATTTGAATTTGATGAATTTTTAGAACCAACTACCAATACCAAATCAGATAATTTTGCCAATTCTCGCACCGCTTCTTGACGATTGGTTGTCGCATAACAAATATCGTTTTTATGTGGACCTTGAATAGCGGGATATTTTTCCTTTAATGCAGCAATAGTTTCTGCTGTATCATCTAGCGATAAAGTTGTTTGCGTCATAAAGGTTAAATCATCATTTTCTTGCATCGGCAAACGTGCAATATCTTCTACTTTTTCAATCAGGAAAATCCCGCCATCTTCGTTGCTATACTGCCCCATTGTGCCTTCAACTTCAGGATGCCCTTTATGCCCAATCAGAATCGCTTTTGTTCCCTTTCGACTTGCACGAGCAACTTGCATATGCACTTTTGTTACCAAAGGACAGGTTGCATCAAATACTTTGAGATTACGATCTTTCGCTTCTTGTCGAACAGCTTGAGATACACCATGCGCAGAAAAAATCACGATCGCGCCATCAGGTACTTCGCCTAATTCTTCCACAAAGATCGCACCACGATCACGCAATCCGTTCACAACAAATCGGTTATGCACCACTTCGTGACGAACATAAATCGGAGCGCCATGAATTTCTAAGGCTAGTTCAACAATGCTAATGGCACGATCTACACCGGCACAAAATCCTCGTGGATTCGCTAAAATTATCTTCATTTCTGACCGCACTTTTCTGCTTGTTTATCTTGTACTTTTTTCTTTTCGCTCTTAAAAGCATCCAATGCCAACAAACCTGCGCCAATACAAATGGCGATATCGGCGATATTAAACACTGGATAATGGTAAATATCCCAATAGAAATCAAAGAAATCCACGACGAAACCATTGTAAGCGCGATCCACCATATTCGCTAACGCCCCTCCAATAATGAGTGCATAAGCAGAATTTTGGATTTTTTGTTGAGCATTATTTTTTGCTAAAAAATAAACCAACATGCCAGAAATAGCCAACGCTAACAAAATAAAGAAATATTGTTGCCAGCCACTATGATCCGCTAAGAAACTAAATGCCGCGCCATAATTGCGAACATAGGTAAGATTGAAAACAGGCAACACATTAACACTTTCATACAAATCAAATTTTTGCACCACAATATATTTAGTGAGCAAATCAATCACGAAAGCGACCGCACTTAACCATAAAAATGAAAGCCCTGATTTTTTGGACATAATATTTCCCTTTTAAAAAAATTTCGTCAATTCTAGCATAAGCCGATAAATGATAAAGCACGATCTCATTTACTGAACGGCTTCTGGTAATTTTGCTGGATCATCAGCTAACTCTTTAACATTCACCACTTTCTTCCAATCAAATACCTTAATTTCCTGTTTTTCAGGACGGAAAAAATCCACGTCTTGTAAATGTTTTTCCTTAATTCCCATCCAATCAGCAAAACCATAAACAAAATTAAATGCAGATTGTGGCGTTTTTATTTTTTCTACCTTTTGGCTATCACTCGAAAACATAACGAAAGGAATTTCATAATCTTGTTTATAAAGATTATTTGGATGCAATGATAAACCTTTAGAATCCTCATAATGAGCAAGCCCATGATCAGAAAAGTAAATCACCGAATAGGGCTCATTTTGTGCTACCAATTGTGAATTTAATTTTTCTAAAAACTGATCGGTATATTTAATCGATTCTAAATAACAAGACATAGATTGATTAATAAAATAATTTTTAACCTCGTATGGAAGACGCTCACAAAAGGCGGGATGTGAGCCCATTAAATGAATCACAATTAATTTTGGATTCGTAATATTTTCTTTTAAGGCTTTATCTAATACAGGTAACATTTCATCGTCATAAACTTTTTTAGAGTTATAACCTAACGGTTTCATAAAAATCGTTTCATCTGCACTTTGACCAATACGAGAGGCCATCGTATCAAATTCCCCAATTTTGCCTTGATTAGAAATCCAATAGGTTTTCACGCCCGCTTTTTTGGCTAAAGAAATAATATTATCTGTATAAACCGTTTCCCCTTTTTCTGCTCGATACAAGGTGCGTTGTAAAGACGGTTGCGTATTTGGTGCCGCAGAATAATAGTTTTCAAAAACTGTGCCTTTCACACTTTCTAAAAATGGCGTGGTTTTCAATGGAAAGCCATATAACGACATATAATCTTTTCGCATGCTTTCACCGATAATCAAAATATAATTTTTATACTTTGGCGTGAAAGATTGAATATCCCATTGAGAAGGCGCATTAACGGATTGATTTAGAAAATCTCGTTGTTCTAAATACAGATCATTCATACGATCAAATTCTGAGTAAAACAGAACAGGATAAAAACGGAATTTATACGCATAGTTCCAATCAGAAAATTGATTGTAAGAAAAAACTAATAATAGGCTGATAACAGCCGTATTTAGCCATTTAAATGCTTGTTGTTTAGCATGAAAACTTAATTTCATTAAAGCAACAAACAGAATGAGATAAGTAGCTTGAAATAAAAATATCCAAAAAGGAATGGTTGTATAGTATTCCAAAGTTTCATTAATATTCGTTTCATAAACAGAAGCGATAATACCCAAAGATGGAATACCATAGAAAAAACCTGCAGAGCAATAAAATAGCGCACTGAGGAATAATACGGTGATTAATATTCGCCCAATCCAAGGGGTGAAATAAAAAGAAATCGCCGTGATAATAAATAAAATTGCGTAATCTGAAACGGGAATATTCTCACTTAATACATTACCCAACCCCATATTGGTAAAAATGGAGAAAACAAGCAATAAGAGATAAAACCATATTGTTTTTGAGCGAATCATTTCTTTTCCTAACATCATCTCTACTTCCTTTTGTACAAAAGTAAAAAAGTGCGGTTAAAATCAACCGCACTTTTATGTTTTACAACGAATTTAATTATGCAAAATGGCGCACTTCACCATTACCCGCCACATTTTCTACACAACGTGGACAAAGTGTAGGATGTTCGGGATTTCCCCCAATTTTGTCAGAATAATGCCAGCAACGTGGACATTTTTCACCATTTGAACGGGCTACGCTTACCGCAATACCTTCTAACTCATCCGCAGCCACATCCACTGGTTTGTCTGCTAATGCTTTCACTTCAGCTTTTGAGGTGATTAACACGAAACGTAATTCATTGCCTAATTGTTCTAACAATGCACGATATTCGTCATTAGCATAAACGGTTACTTCTGCTTCTAAACCGCCGCCAATCACTTTATCGTTACGCGCAACTTCTAATACGCGGTTCACTTCAGAACGAACTTTAATCAGTTGTTGCCAGTAAGCATCATCTAATTTTTCATTCTCGCCTAAACCAAACAAGCCTTGATAGAATTCTTCAGTAAATACGAATTCTGCACGAGTACTTTCGGTTTGTGGCAAGTGTTGCCAAATTTCATCGGCAGTGAAAGATAAAATCGGTGCCATCCAACGAACTAATGCTTCCGCAATATGCCATAACGCAGTTTGACAACTACGACGAGCAAGGCTGTCTGCTTTGGTTGTATATTGACGGTCTTTGATAATATCTAAATAGAATGACCCCATTTCTACCGAACAGAAACGCATTAAACGTTGTACCACAGTGTGGAATTGATAGTTATCGTAGGCATCTTTGATTTCTTTTTGCGCATCTAATGCACAAGCTACCGCCCAACGATCTAGGCTAATCATGTCTTCTGGTTTGACTAAATCACGTTTTGGATCAAAACCATTTAAGTTCGCTAATAAGAAACGTGCGGTGTTACGAATACGACGATAGCTGTCCGCTGCACGTTTTAAGATTTCATCAGAAACCGTCATTTCACCCGTATAGTCGGTAGAAGCGACCCATAAACGTAAAATATCACCACCGAATTTATCCATTACTTCTTGTGGTGTCACGATGTTACCGATAGATTTTGACATCTTACGGCCTTGACCATCCACAGTGAAACCATGGGTTAATACTTGTTTGTATGGTGCTTTGCTGTCTGTTGCCGTAGAAAGCATTAAAGAAGACATAAACCAGCCACGGTGTTGGTCAGAACCTTCTAAATACATATCGATATCTTGACCGTTAAATTCCGGACGATTCGCCACAACAGAAGAATAGGTTGATCCTGAGTCAAACCATACATCAAGGGTATCAGGCACTTTGCGATAGGTTTCTGCGTCCGCACCTAATAATTCTTTTTCGTCTAAATCCCACCATGCTTGAATACCAGCTTTCTCTACACGTTTAGCCACTTCTTCAAGTAACTCTAAAGTACGCGGATGAAGTTCTTCAGTTTCTTTGTGCACGAATAAGGTCATCGGCACGCCCCAAGTACGTTGACGGGAAATACACCAGTCTGGACGGTTTTCAACCATTTTCTCGATACGTGCTTGACCCCAATCAGGAATCCAGCGAACTTGTTTGATTTCGCCTAATGCTTGTTGGCGTAAACCCTGTGTTTCCATACCGATAAACCATTGAGGAGTCGCACGGAAAATAATCGGGGTTTTGTGACGCCAGCAGTGTGGGTAGCTGTGTTTGATTTTCTCAACTTTTAATAAGTTGCCCACTTCTTGCAATTTTTCAACAACCAATGGATTGGCTTCAAATACACCTTTGCCTGCAAAGAATTCAGCCGTTGAAATAAATTTACCGTCATTCGATACAAGACCCGCCATTGGTAAATTATATTTTTGCCCTACAATAAAGTCGTCCAAACCATGATCTGGCGCGGTATGTACTAAACCCGTACCACCATCAGTGGTCACGTGATCACCTAAAATTACTGGTACAGTGAAATTATAGAACGGATGGTTAAAGCGTACTAACTCAAGCGCCTGACCTTTTACTGAACCTAAAATTTCAACTTGTTCTACGCCCACCGCTTTCGCTACGGACTCCACTAATTCAGCAGCTAAAATCACACGCTCATCGCCAAGTTGGACTAGGTTGTATTCTAATTCTGCATTTACCGCGATTGCACGGTTAGATGGCATTGTCCAAGGTGTGGTTGTCCAAATCACCGCAGATAATTTGCCATGGCCTTTACCTACTGCGTTAAATTTCTCTTCAATTTCAACCGCACTTACTGTTGGGAAACGAACATAGATAGACGGAGAAACTTTGTCTTCATATTCCACTTCTGCTTCTGCTAAAGAAGAGCCACAATCCAAACACCAGTGCACTGGTTTTGAACCTTTGTATAAATGGCCATTCGCAATCACTTTACCGAGTGTACGGATGATGTTTGCTTCGGTGTCGAAGTTCATCGTTAAATAAGGATTATTCCAATCGCCCAACACACCTAAACGGATAAAATCTTTTTTCTGACCTTCTACTTGTTCCGTGGCATATTCACGACATTTTTGACGGAATTCAGCCGCCGTAATTTTCTCGTTTGGTTTGCCTACTAAACCTTCTACTTTTAATTCAATTGGCAAACCATGACAGTCCCAGCCCGGGATATAAGGAGAATCAAAACCTAATGCTGTTTTGGATTTAATAATAATATCTTTTAGAATTTTGTTTACTGCGTGACCAATATGAATGTTACCATTCGCATAAGGAGGACCATCATGCAGAATAAAAGATTTTTTGCCTTTGCTCGCTTCACGAATTTTTTGGTAAAGATTTTTCTCGTACCAATTTTTCAACATATCAGGTTCGCGCTTAGCTAAATCACCGCGCATTGGAAAGCTGGTTTCCGGTAGGTTAAGAGTGTTTTTGTAATCGACTGTCATTTTATTTTCCAATTTTTACATTTTAAAATTAACTGTTAAAAAACGCTTTCGCTGTTTCTACGTCTTTCTCAATTTGCACTTTCAAATCGTCAAAAGACGGGAATTTAATCTCGTTTCTAATCTTGTGGCAGAATTCGACTTCCACCATTTGGCCATAAATATTCTGAGAAAAATCAAATAAATGAACTTCTAATAATTGCATTAATCCATTTATAGTTGGGCGTTTTCCAATGTTTGCTACGCCGTTAAAAATTTCACCAGATTTTAACCGCACTTTTACAGCATAAACACCTTTGATTGGATTTACTTGTCTATGCAAACGAATATTTGCCGTTGGAAATCCTATTGTTCTGCCTAACTTATTACCATGGATCACACGCCCGAAAATACGATAAGGTTTACCGAGTAAATTTTCTGCAAGTTGTAAGTTATCATTCGCTAACGCTTCGCGAATTGCCGTACTACTAATTCGCTGTTCATCTAGACAAAAGCTACGGTTATCTTCAACAATAAAACCGAAACGCTTACCCGCTGCTTGCAACATTGCAAAATTGCCTTGGCGTTTTGAACCGAACTTGAAATCATCGCCAATGCTTAAAAATTTCACATGTAAATGATTAACAAGCGTTTGTTCAATAAAAACATCAGCTGGTTGTTCGGCAAAAGTGCGGTCAAATTTCGCCACAATTACAACATCAACCTTAGCCTTTTCTAGATAATAAATTTTGTCACGCAAACGCATTAAACGCGCGGGCGCATTTTCTCTCATAAAATATTCGCGTGGCTGTGATTCAAATAACAATACCGCCATGGGTAAATTTAATTCGTCAGCTTTTTGACGCAAATGGCGAAGGACTGCTTGATGCCCTAAATGCACGCCATCAAAGTTGCCGATCGTTAGCGCACAACCTTGTAAAACACGATTTGCATTATGAAGCCCACGAATTAATTGCATGTGCTTATCCATAAAAATAAGAGAATTTCGGCATTATAGCGAGAAGTTAGTTTTTTGTCAGCAAATGGTGCTTTCGAACGCCTAATAAAATCAACGTTGCGCCATAAACTATTGCGGCTAATACAATCAACCAAACAAGCCAATAAACACGCATGAAGAAATCCATTTTCGCCCATTGGTTAATTTCAGGCACGTAATACCAAACTGCTGCCCCCATGGCGATGGCAGCCAATAAAACTTTGACAAAAAAGACCGCACTTTTACGTGAAAAATGATAGACATCGGCTTTGGCTAAGCCGCGATAGAGCAAATAGGCATTAAGGGTTGCCGACATTGCTGAAGCAATGGCTAATCCTACATAGCTGAAAGGAATCGCCAATAAGTTAAAGCCCATATTACTCACCATGGCAATAATGCCGATTCTTACTGGTGTTTTGGTATCTTGTCGGGCGTAATAGCCATTAGCGAGGATTTTAATCAACATAAAGCTAAGTAAACCCGCATTAAATGCCCATAAAGAATAAGAGGCGGCATGAACATCATTTAGCATGAAATTTCCACGCATAAAGAGCGTAAGTAACATCGGTTGAGCCAATACAGCAATACCAATGGCTGCGGGAACGCCAAGTAATAAAATCATTCGCACGCCCCAATCCATTGTATTACGAAAATCAACCGCACTTTTAGCTGAATCGCCTTCACGATTAACATGGTGGCGAGCAAGCGTTGGCAAAATTACGGTAGAAATCGCAATGCCAAATAAACCAAGAGGAAATTCCAGTAAGCGGTCGGAATAATACAACCAGCTAATAGAGCCAGTCATTAAGAAACTAGCGATAACCGTATCAAGTAGCAAGTTAATTTGACTTACAGAAACCCCGAACAAAGCTGGAATCATTAATTTACGAATTTTGGTTACGCCTTCATCCCGCCAAGCCCACTTGGGTTTCACTAGTAAACCGGCTTGTTTCATAAATGGAATTTGGAATAAAAACTGTAATAATCCGCCAAGAAAAATCCCGATAGCGAGTGCAAGATCTGGGTTATCCATTTGTGGTGCAAGGAAAAGTGCGGTGGCAATCATCGCTATATTTAATAACACTGGTGAAAAGGACATCACGCCGAATTTCCCAATCGTGTTAAGCACCGCACCAGAAAGTGCCACAAAAGTAACAAACCATAAATAAGGAAAAGTTATTTTAAGTAAAAGGGAAGCTTGTTCAAATTTATGCGCATCAGGGCCATCATTCATCCAATCGGTGAACCAGCCCATCCCAAATAAAGCGGCAACGACAGGTGAACCAATCATCGCGAGGATCGTAACAATACTAACCAATCCCCCAAGGGTACCAGAAACTTTTCCAATAAATTCTCGGGTTTTATTAATATCACCAGATTTTTGATATTCTGCGAGAACAGGGACAAAAGCCTGTGAAAAAGCCCCTTCAGCGAATAAACGACGAAGAAAATTTGGAATACGATTAGCAAATAAAAAAACGTCCGCCGCAGCACCTGCACCAATGAGATGCGCGATAACTACATCGCGCACAAGACCTAACACTCTTGATAATAAAGTCATAGAACTAACAACAATGCTAGATTTTAAAAGTCGTTTACTCAAAATATTCTTCTCTACCCTAAAATTTTTGCCTAATTGTATAGAAATTTTGTTTTTACGCTATATTCCGTGAAAAAAAACTGATAAAATCCGCCACACATCGTTTGTGTGAGCCCATATTGAAAGAGCTTGTAAAAATAACGATACTTACTTTCGGTTGTGTCTCACCGAAATCAACACAAATTTTTCATTGACAAAAGTATAAAAAATCGGCATATTGACGCCCTTTATTTTGTCTATCAATCAACAGAAATTTTAGGAGTTTGACCTTGGCTAATATCAAGTCAGCAAAAAAACGCGCGGTTCAATCTGAAAAACGCCGCCAACACAACGCAAGCCAACGCTCTATGATGCGTACTTACATCAAAAAAGTATATGCTCAAGTAGCAGCAGGTGAAAAAGCAGCAGCTGAAGCAGCATTCGTTGAAATGCAAAAAGTTGTTGACCGTATGGCTTCTAAAGGCTTAATCCACGCTAACAAAGCAGCAAACCACAAATCTAAATTAGCTGCACAAATCAAAAAATTAGCGTAATTTTTAGCTAGAAAAAAATGAAAAATAAAACCGCACTTTAAAGTGCGGTTTTTCTTTATCTTGATATCATATTACTTATCGCCTGATAGATCTTTCTTGCATCATTTCCTGAAAGTGAATGCCCTTTTTCATCAGAGATAACCATTGAACTTTGTTTGCCATGATCCGAGATTTGCATATTGTAAATACCGTTATCTATTTTGGGGGATTCGATACCTAAGCGTAGCCAGTCTTCTTTATTTAAAGAGGAATATTTCAATTCGCGATATCCTCTGCCAGAGGTTTCAGATTTAATCGCAAAACCCACTTTAGGTAAGGCATAGCCTAATTTTTCCCATGCTTGGTTAAATGTCGTATTCATTGCTAAAGCGATTTGACCATTTAGATCTTGAATAATGTGTGATGAAATAGCCCCGACAGAAGCGTTAGACAAATCTTGCTGTTGTTTTGTATAAGCTGATGTTAATGCATATATGAGACGATTCAGACGATCAGAGGTATAACGCTGTTTTTCAGACACACTTGGTGTGAAGATGATACCATCACGACGTGTTTGTAACACCGATACGGCAAGTGCACTAGAACGGCGATCGGTAACATGCTCTATTTGATATTTAATTTCGACATTTTTATCTCCAATACGATCAGTTGGTGACCAATCCGTCGTTAAAACACTATCCTGAACAGTGGATGAAATATTTTCTTCTTTCAGTAGACGTTCAACTTGCTTTAAATTATAGATGCTTGTTTGTTCTTCTGGATATACTATAAGGGCTCGTTCACCGTCAAATTGTGTTAATGAATTTTGAATAATTGCTAATGGTGTTGATGGTGGACGGATATCGATATTTTCCCCTTTTTTGAAGGCAATATTAGGTAATGCATAAGTGTTGTCTGCAACAGGTAAGTTAACGCCTCCTGTTGCTAATGGAGAGAAACCTGGAATACTGGCTTCTGATTTTTGGAATGTATCATTAGCGGTTTTTAGCTTTTCTGGATCAGATGAACAACCACTTAGCACAACAATTGCAGCCAAACCTAATATTATTTTTTTCATGTTTAGAATCCTATAAAATAAACGAAAAATCAATAATACTTTTGCGATAATAAAAATATGGGGACAATGTTCTGCCCCTTATTTTATTTATAATAATCCCGCAAATTTTAATGCTTCTTCTACTTTGGGTTGAACGTTTTCGCTTAATATGGTTAGCGGTAAACGTAAGTGAGGAGATTTAATTAAACCTAAACGATAAGCTGCCCATTTAACTGGTATTGGATTGGATTCAATAAATAAATCATTGTGTAAGCGTATCAGGCGAGCATTAATTTCTTCGGCTTTAGTAAAATCACCTGAAAGTGCATAACGACACATATCAGCCATATCTTTTGAGGCAAGATTATTAGTAACGGAAATAACCCCTTCAGCACCTAATTTCATTGCTTCTAAACTAGTTGCATCGTCGCCACTTAAAACAATGAAATCTTGACCAGCAAGTGCTTTAATTTTTGTTACACGACTTACATCGCCTGTTGCTTCTTTAATACCTACAATATTTTTAATCTGGGCTAAACGAGCAACTGTTTCAGGTTTCATGTCACTACCAGTACGTCCTGGTACATTGTAAAGAATTTGTGGCAGATCGGTACATTCAGCAATGGCTTTAAAATGTTGGTACATACCTTCTTGAGTCGGCTTATTATAGTAAGGAACGACAGATAAACAACCAGCGACACCACTATCGCGTAATAATTTTGTCATCGTTATTGCTTCACTAGTAGCGTTTGCGCCAGCCCCCGCAATAATTGGAATACGTCCTTTCGCAAATTCTACTGTCTTCTCAATAACCTTTACATTTTCTTCAATACTTAATGTGGCAGATTCACCGGTTGTTCCTACAGAAACAAGCGCATTAGATCCGGCATCAATATGATGCTCAACTAATTTTTCTAAACAAGCAAAATCAATTTCGCCATAGTTATTCATTGGTGTGACAAGAGCCACAATACTGCCAGAAAATAAAGGATTTTGAGCTGACATAGAACCTCCGTTTATCTTTTCGATTTTATTATTTGGTATAGCTCTCTATAGTCGCTAAAATGGCTTGAATTTGCAAATCTTTTTTTTCAAAGGAGTCTTTTATGAATAGATTGATTGCGGGAAACCAAGCACCGGCTTTTACATTATTGAATCAACAAGAAAGTCCTATTTCTTTAAGTGATTTTAGGGGGAAAAAAGTGCTTGTCTATTTTTATCCTAAAGCACTTACCCCAGGGTGTACGAGTCAAGCATGTGGATTACGTGATAGCAAGTCTGAGTTAGATGAATTAGGGCTTGTTATATTGGGGATTAGCCCAGATATGCCGAAAAAATTGGCGCAATTTATTGAGAAAAAAGCACTTAATTTTACGCTACTTTCAGATCCTGATCATCAAGTCGCAGAAATGTTTGGCGTATGGGGGGAGAAGAAATTTATGGGAAAAACCTATGACGGTATTCATAGAGTCAGTTTTTTAATTGATGAAAATGGAAAAATTATGCATGTATTTGATAAATTTAAAACTACAGTTCATCACCAAGTTATCGTAGATTATCTTAAAAATCTTTAAACCTTTTTCAAAACTTACCGCGCTTTATGTAAAGTGCGGTAAAAAAGCATTATTTTTTAGTTCCATATTTACGTCTAATCCTAGCTTTGCTAAAATTCTCTACAATTGAAATTCATTCTCAATTATATTTCCAATAAAATTCTCAAATAATAAGGACAGAAAAATGTTACAGCTTTTTGATTTTTTACAACAATACAGTGATTTTATCATTATTGGTTTACTGCTACTGATGAGTGTGACGATGTTAGCAATGGTAACCGAGCGTTATATTTTTTTACGTAAAGTTAATGTTGCACATTACTCAACTATTCATGAGTTAGATATTGATTTGAATCGTAACATGACCACGATTTCAACAATTGGAGCTAATGCGCCTTATGTTGGATTACTAGGAACGGTTATCGGAATTTTGCTTACTTTTTATCAAATTGGCCACGGTGGTGGTGATATTGATGCAGGCATTATTATGATGCATCTTTCACTTGCGTTAAAAGCAACAGCATTAGGGATTCTCGTCGCAATTCCTTCTATGGTATTTTATAACGGTTTAGGACGTAAGGTAGAAGTTAATCGTTTGAAATGGAAAGTGTTAAACGAACCAAAAGATAAGGAATAGTCTGTGAAAAAATTTGATGAAATCAACATTATCCCTTTTATCGATATTATGTTGGTGTTACTTGCTGTCGTCTTGATTACAGCATCATTTATTTCTCAAGGTAAAATTCAAGTAAATGTGCCAAAGGCGAGTACTGCTGTGGCATTCAAATCTGATGATCTCGCTAAATTATTAACGGTTACAGCGGATAAACAACTCTATTTTAATGATAAACCTATTTCGCAAGAGGCTCTTGAGGCTGAGGTTGCACGCTGGAATAAGGATCAGAAAGTCACCTTGAAGATTGATGCAGAAGCATCTTTTCAGGATTTTGTAACAATCACAGATATGCTTGCTAAAAATGATATTAAAAATGTTGCGATTGTTTCAATGAAAGACAAAGGGCAGGGAAAAAGTGGCCGGGCTCCCGTCTCTACTCAATCTATTTCTACCGCACCTTAAGGAATCATTATGCAGCAAACAAAACGTTCGCTCTTAGGTTTGCTAGTTTCTTTATTGGTACATGGCATTATTGTTGGTTTACTTTTATGGACTTGGAATAAACCAAGTGATAGCGCCAATAATGCTGCAGGAGACATTGCAACGAGCATTTCTATGGAAATGGTGCAGGGAATGGTTATGGAAGAGCCTGCACCTGAGCCTCAAAATATGCAGAAAGAACCTGAGCCGGAGAAGAAAGAGGTTGTGGAAGATCCCACAGTGAAGCCTGAGCCTAAAAAAATTAAAGAGCCAGAAAAAGAAAAGCCTAAGCCTAAGGAAAAGCCTAAAGAAAAACCAAAGGATAAACCTAAGAAAGAGCTTAAACCTCAAGATAAGCCTATTAATAAAGATTTACCAAAGGGTGATAAAAATATTGATTCTACTGCGAATGCTAATGCAAAAGCGACAACAACGAGTACAGCTAATAGCAATGCTCAAGTAGCTGGTTCAGGGACTGATTCGAGTGAAATAGCCGCTTATCGTTCAGCAATTCGCCGTGAAATTGAACGTCATAAACGTTATCCAACTAGGGCAAAAATGATGCGTAAACAGGGTAAAGTCAGCGTATCCTTTAATGTTTCGGGTGACGGTTCATTAACTGGTGCACATATAACTCAGTCATCCGGTGATGAAAGTTTAGATAATGCGGCGCTTGATGCGGTGAATAGTGCGAGCCCTGTTGGTGCAAGACCTGCTGGATTTCCTTCGGGATTAAATGTGCCGATTAGTTTTACGCTTCAGTAATAAAAATAAAGGTATATAGGACAAAATAAAAGTGCGGTTAAAATCAATGAAACTTAACCGCACTTTTATTCTGACTAGAAAATAGTTAGATTGTTCTATTACCTAATGTGCCATCATCAATTGCTGCTTTGGGTGTACCGATGACTTCAGCGATTTTATCTCCATTTTTAAAAAAAACAAATCCGCCATTTTCCATTTTTGTCCAGGTTTCATCTTTGGTAAGTGGAAAGGTTGTAATGATGTTTACCTTATCGCCCTCTTTCGCATAATCGCTAAAATCAATGACGCCGTCGTCATCAATACGATGTGCTTTTCCAAAAGGCGCTTTTCGCATTAAATAATGCAGGTTAGTGGAGCAGTGAGCAATCATCCATTCACCATTGGATAAAATAAAGTTGAACGTACCGTGTTGAGCTAGCTCTTTTGTCACTTTTTGAATTGCCTCAAAAACTTCCATTTCGCTAGGTTTTTGGCGGTAGGTATTTTTGAGATATTCTGCTAAATAACAAAAAGCAGCCTCAGAATCAGTAGAACCAATAGGTTGTAAAAAGTAGTTACTCATATCAGGTAAATTTTTTAAATTACCATTATGCGCAAATACCCAGTTCTCCCCCCAGATTTCACGAATGAAAGGATGGGTGTTTTCGATATTAACATCACCTTGAGTTGCTTTACGAATATGAGCAATAACGTTTAGTGATTTAATCTTGTATTGTTTGACGCAATCTGCAATAGGCGAGTTACTTGCAGGATGATTATCACGAAAAACACGTACGCCACGCCCTTCAAAAAAAGCGATACCAAAGCCATCAGAATGGCAATCTGTTAACCCTGCACGACGACGAAATCCCTCAAAAGAAAAGACGATATCCGTTGGTGTGTTGCAGTTCATTCCGAGTAATTGACACATAGTTTAGATATATAACCCCATAATATGTATTGATTTAACACCATTATAGGGGGGATTTCAAGAGAAGTGCGGTGAATTTTTATAATAAAACGTTACATTTTATTACTTATATAACTTATGGTACATTTGTCGTAATTCTGACATTTCATATAGCTTTGTTTTAGCCGCATCAAGTTTGCCTTCTTTAGCTAAATTAGAGGCCTCTGTGGCTACATCAATCACTTTTTGAATACCTTGTTGATAACCAGGAAATTGAGATTGATCTCCGTTCCATTTTGTCGGCATGGTTACTTTTGAGTGTTCGGCAGCATTAATAAATGCGCTTATGTTATTTTGGAATTCTTCTGATGAAGAGGCTTTTGATGCTAATACTAAACGTTGGGACATAATCATCATTTCGTCACGAAGATTAATAGGATTTGTTGCAAAAGTGGAAGAGGCAAATACAGCAAGGCCCATAAACGCAAAAAATTTTTTCATTTGTATACCCTTAAAAAATAAAAGATAGCAAAAAGCCGCTAAATTTCTTTAGCGGCTTTTTAGAATTTGGCTCCTCCTGCGGGACTCGAACCTGCGACATATGGATTAACAGTCCACCGTTCTACCGACTGAACTAAGGAGGAAATGGTGCCTCGAGGCGGAATCGAACCACCGACACGGGGATTTTCAATCCCCTGCTCTACCGACTGAGCTATCGAGGCGTTATCATTATCGGCTGCTGCCTGACAACGGAGCGTATTAAACTATTTTTTCGAGAGCCGGTCAATAACTAAATTTAAAAAAAATGAAAAAACTGTTTTGTTTGGATAGTTAATCATCAAAGTGTTTATTAAAACAACTAAAATTTATAATTTGCTTATTTATTTTACAATCATCTTTTTATAAAAAAATGCTCGTTGAAATGGTTCAACGAGCATTTAGTTATGATTAAAGGGCTGTATTATCGTCTTACGCGGAATTTTTTCTGTGCTTGATCTACTTTTAATAGGTAATTTCGTGCTTGAGCAGATGGATGAGCGGTTGTCAGAATGCGGAAAACTTGTTCCGGATACATTTGATTGATTTTATAAATCGCTTCATCTTTATCATTATCAAATACACGTAACACCGCACCTGCACCACTATTATAAGCAGAAATCATAGCAAAGCGTTTTGATGTTGGATTGGTAATTCCATCTAAATATTGGTTTTGAAGAAGCCATAAATAAGAGACGCCCGAATCAATATTATTTGCTGGATCGTATAAATAACGCTCTGATGGCTGCCCACTTTTCCCTTTCATAGCAAATACATCACGGCCCGCAGTGCGTGGAACAACTTGCATTAAACCAATAGCATTTGCATAGCTAATTGCATAAGGGTTAAAGCTTGATTCTGTTTGCATAATACCTAAGATCAGACTTTCATCAATGCCATAACGTTCAGATGCTTTACGAACTAATGGTAAATATTTCTGAGCGCGGACTTCCACGTGGTTTGCAATCATAGGAATTGCAACAAATTGCACGGTATGACCATTTTGTAGGCGGCGTGTTTGTAATTTATTTTGGATCAAATAAGTTGCAAAATTACTTGCAATAAATTGGTTTGCAATTTGCTGGCCTTGGTGGTCTACCACCTGTCCTAAAAGAAACGGACGAGAGCTAATGGGAACGTCACCTGAGGCAAATAAATCAATCCCTTTTGCATCTGCTCCCATTAATAACGTATGAACAATTGCATTATGTAAGCGATTAAGGTCTTGTTGTGTTTCAATGACAATATTACCTTCATCGAAACTTACGTGGCTACGTGTATAAAAAGAATCGGTATATTTTACGTAATCTTTACGGCTGGCAACTAATAATTCATTTACACCCCAAATACGATCAATATTATGTGAGAATTGTCCAGTAAGAATGTCTAAACCTTGTGTATCTTTTGCAAAGGCTTCATCGTAATTAATACTGCGGTTCGGAGAGTCGCTACAAGCATATAAAAAAGGCAGTAATGCTAATAATAAATACTTTTTCATTGTGTTACAGGCAATTAATTTGATGGTGGAACATAACCTTCAATATGCACATCTTTTCCTTCAAACAAAAAATTGATCATTTCTTGTTCTAATAATTTACGATGCTCGGTATTCATCATATTGAGTTTTTTTTCATTAACCAGCATTGTTTGTTTTTTAATCCATTCTCCCCAAGCCTGTTTGCTGATTGAATCAAAAATACGTTTTCCGAGTTCACCAGGATAGAGCTGGAAATCTAAACCTTCTGCTTCTTTTTTAAGATATTCACAAAATACTGTTCTTGCCATAATGATTCCTTACAAATTGAATTAAAAGATTTTTTACCGGTTGAGCAAGCCCGATCTGTTCAGGATTTTGCGGATCATACCAATATTTGACCGTACTGGATAGATTTGATTGATATTCTTTTGGATTTTCCGAGATTTTATGCCAATCATCATTTTCTTGTTCAATATGTAAATTATCATTAACTTCTGCGTAAATTGGGTGAATATCTAAATGAAAATGACTAAAAGTATGTCGAAAACTTGGCCAGGCTTGATAATGGGAAATACCTTCTTGTATGAGGTGGTTCAATAACGTTGATTTATCCTCAAATTGAGGAAAGCAAAATAATCCTCCCCATAACCCCGAATTTTCTCTTTGTTCTAACCAAACTTTTCCTTTGTTTGATAATATTAAAAAATAGGTTTCTTTTTCTGGTATGGTTTTTTTAGGTTTTTTATTTGGAAATTGCCCCCAATTTTCATGTTTATTCGTCAAACAATCCTTATTTAAAGGGCAAAGTTCACATTTTGGTTTTGTTCGTGTGCATACCATTGCACCAATATCCATCATCGCTTGGTTAAAGTCAGCAACGCGTGTTACAGGCGTGACTTGTTCAGTTAAATGCCACAGGTAATTTTCCACTTTTTTTTCACCCGTCCAGCCTTCAACTTCAAAATAGCGGGCAAGTACACGTTTTACATTACCATCTAAAATGGGGTAAGGTTGATTTAAAACGGAAGATAAAATAGCACCCGCTGTGGAACGCCCTATGCCAGGCAATGCCCATACTTGTTCAAAATTAGTTGGAAAATTCCCATTAAATTCATCCCGCACTTTTTGGGCTGCTTTATGTAAGTTACGTGCGCGCGCATAATAGCCTAAGCCTGTCCATAAATGTAAGACTTCGTCTTGTGATGCATTAGCAAGTGAGGTAATAGAGGGAAATTTTTTTATAAATTGTTTAAAATAAGGTATAACAGTGGCTACTTGTGTTTGCTGTAGCATTACTTCAGAAAGCCATACGCCATAGAGCGTTTTATCTTGTTGCCAAGGCAAATTCTTACGCCCGAATTTGTCGTACCAAGCCAAAACAGATTTAGCAAAAGAAGTATGTATTGAAGATTGTGCTTGCATAAGGAAAAGTTTTGTTAAGGATGTTTTTGATTCTACACTAAAATGGGGCTTGTTTATCTATGTTTTTTCAGTATAATTCACAGCCTATTTGGTGCCAGATATGGCGTATTATTCACTCACGCGGTGTAGGGAGAAAGTTCTTATAGCGGCGTGGCTTCATTTTGAGGTTTTCTATGAAACAAGGTATTCACCCAGAATATAAAGAAATCACGGCAACCTGCTCTTGCGGTAACGTGATCAAAACTCGTTCAACTTTAGGCAAAGATATCAATCTTGATGTGTGCGGTAACTGCCACCCATTCTACACAGGTAAACAACGTGTTGTAGATACTGGCGGTCGTGTTGAACGCTTTAACAGCCGTTTCAAAATCCCAAGCACAAAATAATTTGAACTTGCTTCGAAACCCTGCCAAATGGTGGGGTTTTGTTTTATCTAGAGAACGTATAAAATAGTTAAATCTAAATTGAATAAGAAATACCTATGCATACCAATTATGTTATAAGCCTTTCATCTGCTTCTCAACGTCGTGAACATATCATCAAAGAATTTGGTAAACATCATATTCCTTTTGAGTTCTATGACGCTATAACCCCATCAGAGTGCCTTAATCAACTCATTCAAACTTATTTGCCAAATCTTGCTCATGCTAAACTTTCAGAAGGGGAGAAAGCATGTTTTATGAGCCATTATATGCTATGGAAAAAATGCATAGATGAAAACCTTCCTTATATATATATTTTTGAAGATGATGTATTGCTAGGTGAAGATGCTTATTCATTTTTAGCTGAAGATGAATGGTTAAAGGAACGATTTACTTCAGATGATAGCTTTATTTTGAGATTTGAAACTTTTTTGAAACCAGCCAAATGTGAAAATGTAAAGATCTCATCATTTAAGAGTAGGTTAATTTTAAAATTAGTCGAAGAGCAGTATGGATTAGCTGCATACGTTATATCCAAAAATGCAGTTATCAGTTTGTTTAGGCAAATGTCCAGGCTTACATCGGATGATATTGATGCGATTGATATTTTGGCATTTAGAGATTTTCTGAATTTAGATAATGTATATAGTTACCAAATTATACCAGCTATAAGTATTCAAGAATTACAATGGAAAAAGAGTAAAAGTGTTTTATATAGTCAGTTAGAAGATGAACGTTATAAAATATTAAAAGATAATAAAGTTAAAAATTCAAAGAAAACATTAATAGAACATCTCTTTCGATTAATAACCAAACCTAAGAGACTCTTATATAAGAGAAAGAGAAAAAAATATATAGTACCATTTAGATAGATTATGTTTAGTAATATTAAATTAGTTAATAAAAGATTAGATTTGATTATTAATCATGATAATAATCATAATAATATAGTATTCTCATCAGATTTTAAGTATTCTAAATATATCGGTGTGTCAATATTATCAATTTTAGAGAATAACATTCATGAGAAGTATAATTTTCATATATTTGTTAATGATATTGATATATTAGATTTAAACAGAATAAGATTATTGCCATATAAAAATATAAATATTTTCTTTTACTGGTTAGACGATAGTATTGTTGAGGGGTTACAAACAACTCAACATTTTTCAAAAGGTATGTATTATAGGCTGCTTATCCCTTATATTTTACATAGGAAAGTAGATACTTTTTTGTATTTAGATACAGATGTTATATGTGTTGGAGATATATCTGAAATATTTTCTACCAATTTATCTAAAAAGGTTGTAGCAGCTGTAGCTGATACAATAGAAGAATATCATTTATATAGGCTATATGAATTAGGATTTAAAAAAGAATCAACATATTTTAATTCTGGAGTAATGTATATAAATACTAGTGAATGGGTTAATAATAAAATCACAGAGAAGTTTCTTAGTTTAATTGGTATGAGTTCTTATGTTTATCCAGATCAGGATGTACTGAACCTGATATTAAATAATAGTTCTGTTGTATTTTTATCAGAAAAGTTTAACTACCAAAAATGGTTAAAACTATCTAGGGAAGATTTTTATGAAGAATGTAAATTAGTTTCTTTAGTCCATTTTATTGGACCTCATAAACCTTGGTCGATATCTGGCTACAATAGAATCTATAATTATTATAAAAGTAGATCATTTTGGAAAAAGCAAGAATTTGAAAATATTGATACAACATTAGGGTTAAAAAAAGCATCTAAATGCTTTTGGAAGGATGGTAATAAATTTATTTCAGTATGGTATCATGTCAGATATTTAATAAGAAAGTTAAAGAGACTAAAATGAAAAAATTGCCTATCTATATTATTAACCTAGAAAAATCTACTGATCGTAAAGCTTATATGCAGGCTCAGTTTGATCAATTATTTTTGGATAACACAGAACAGGCTATTCATTTCTTTAAGGCAATTAATGGAAAAGAAAATCCGAATCACCCCTTATTTCAACGTTATAACGAGAAGAAGAGACTGAATGTGAAAGGGTATCCACTCACACGCAATCAACTAGGGTGCTATGCTAGCCATTATTCAATGTGGGAAAAATGTATTGAGTTAGATAGTCCAATTATTGTGTTGGAAGATGACGCTAAGTTTAAAGATAATTTTCTAGACCTGCTTGATTTTATTAATAGTGAGAAAAATACCTTTGAGTTTTTCTGGCTACAGCCTGATCGTTTAAAAAATAAAAGAAAATTAGTGGCGGATTTTGGGCATTTCTCTGTTTATCAATTTAGTAAAGGTTTTATTGGGGCGACAGGTTATTATTTAACACCTAAAGCGGCTAAGAAATTTTTAGCGCAAAGCCAAGAATGGTATTTAACTGTAGATGTGACAATGGATCGTTTTTTTGAAAATAAAGTCCCACCTTATGCAATTGTACCGTTTTGCTTAGAGGCTGATTATGAAATTGAATCAACTATCTTTGAAAAGCAGAAGAAAGTCAAGACATTAAAAACAGTGATTGCAAGAGAGTTATTTAATATTAGTACCAGTATTAAAAGGAATATTTATAATTTGTTGCATCCATAAATGACAAAGTGCGGTAAAATTTTTACCGCACTTTTTTGTTATATTATTCTTGAAAATTGCTGACGTTTTGCTGCTTCACGTGAGTAAGTATCAAAACACAAACAGATGTTACGAATTAATAGCCTTCCTTTTGGCGAAACTTGGAGACCCGTATGAGTGAGTTTGATGAGCTCATCATCGATTAATGGTTTTAATAGTGCTAAATCTTCGGCAAAGTGAGTGGCAAACGGAACGTTATATTGCGCCTCGATCGGTGAGAAATCGAGTTTAAAGTTACAAATTAATTGTTTAATAACATCACGACGTAAGCAGTCTTCTTGTGTTAATGCTAAACCTTTATGTAGAGCATTGCCTTGTTCTTCAATGAGGGCATAATAGCGCTTTAAGTCTTTTTCATTCTGTGCGTAGGTATCACCCAATAAGCTAATAGAAGACACACCAAGCCCTAATAAATCACATTCTTCTTGCGTTGTGTAGCCTTGAAAGTTTCGGTGCAATACGCCTTGGTCCTGCGCAATGGCAAGTTCATCATGGGGTTTAGCAAAGTGATCCATACCAATAAATTTATAACCTGCATTACCTAGTGTTTCGATCGTTTTTTGCAAAATGGTTAGTTTTGTTTCTGGCGCGGGCAGTTGATATTCTTTAATTTTTGCTTGCCCAGGTACGCGACTTGGTAAATGTGCATAATTAAACACACTTAATCGATCTGGATTGAGTGCAATTACTTTTTCAAGGGTGAACATAAAACTTTCTACAGTCTGTAATGGCAAACCATAGATTAAATCAAGGTTAGTTGATTGAAAGCCTAATTCTCTAGCGTGATCTAACAATGCATGAATAAAATCTTCATCTTGTTCACGGTTTACTGCTTTTTGCACATCTTTATTAAAGTCTTGTACACCCATGCTCATGCGGTTAAAACCAAGGTGACGTAAATGATCAAGCATAGAAAGTTCAATTCTACGAGGATCGATTTCAATTGAAATTTCAGCTGTCTCAGATACTGTAAAATGTTTTTTTAGCATTGCCATTAAACGAGCTGATTGGGTTTCACTCAGATAGGTGGGTGTACCGCCACCCCAGTGAATTTGGGTAACGAGACGATGTTTAAATAATGCTGAGCGTGCACTAATTTCTTTTTCAAGGTAATCTAAATAAATATCAGCCTTATGTTGATGGCGAGTGATCACTTTATTACAGGCACAGAAATAGCAGAGCTGGTGGCAAAAAGGAATGTGAACGTATAAAGAGAGCGGACGATTTGGATAGCGTTTTACGGCGGCTTCAAAATCTTGCTCAGTATAATTTTCATTAAATTCTAGGGCTGTAGGATAGGAGGTATAACGCGGGCCTGATTGATTGTATTTTTGAATAAGTGCGCTATCCCAAATAATTTCTGACATTAAATCACTCCAATCTGTTTAATATCGTCTAAAAACTGACGTAATTCTTCTTTAATTTCGTGTTCAAATTTGGCTTCGGCTCTTTCACGTGCTAAATCTAAACGCATTCTTTCTTTTTTTTCTAATTGTTTACGAGTATCATGAGTTGGCATGTTACGTACGATTTCGTGTAATTGCGCCATACTGGGGTATGGAGTAAGCGTTTTACCAAAGGGCATTAATAACATGGTAAGGCGAATTACACCCTCTGAGTGATTACATTCGCCAGACTGCATTGCTCGAGCAATGATTTCAATACTTTCCTTTAAGCGGGCTTCCCTTATCGCTTTGGATTTAGCTATCATAATGTTTTGTTGTTTTAGCTGTTTTAGTAAACGAATTGTATATCCACTTAACCCTAGAACAACAATAAGTGCAACAATACTTAAAATAATGATCCAAATCATAGATTATCTAAATTGATTAATATCAATACGTTCAAAAGTGCGGTATAAATCATCTTCGTTTTCGTCTTCCTCTTCGATGCCTAGTTCTTCCATTAATTCGGCAATTCTTTCGAGACATTCATCCACAAATTGTTGATCTGCTTTGGTAATTGCTTTACCTTCATCTAAGGCATCTAATAATTCATTCAGAATCTCATTATTTTCAAGCTTTTCAAGCTCTTGCATTGGATCTAACTTTTTCACCTGTTTTACGACAGGAATCGTTTGTCCTTTTTCTGGCTTATTAACAAATTCCACAATTAATGGTACTTTTTTCTTGCTACCAATTTTAGGATCTTTAATTTCTTGTTGGATTTTGTTCGTTTTATCTTCTATTGCGCTATGACGAGAACCTGATGCTAAACCTTTATGTTTTCGTTTTTTCTTATCTTCACGTGCTTTGGCATCTAATTCATAACGTGTGAGTTTTTTTCCAGGACGAGAGTTGGAGATTTCGGGTTTCTTATCCGCTTTACGGATTGGCATAACATCAGTGATGCGACGTGTTTTTTTCTTACGAGCCATTCATAGTTCCTTTTTATAAAATTTTGTGGATTGTATCATTTTCATGTCTAAATTTATAGGCAAATAAAAAACGGAAGCACGTCACTTCCGTTTTTCTTTATCAGTAAAAACTGATTACAATTATAACAATCCACCTTGTCCTAATGCGGGATCAGTATCACGAGCTTTTAATGCATCTTCTACTGTTAATCCTAATGCTTTTGCAACACCAGCGCCGTATGCAGGATCACACCAGTGACAATTACGGATATGACGGTATTTGATGAAGTCAGGCGCATCCCCCATTGCCGCTGCAGTATTATTAAATAATGCTTGTTTTTGTTCAGCATTCATTAAGTTAAATAATGCACGAGGTTGGCTGAAGTAGTCATTATCATCTTGGCGATAATCCCAGAATGCAGCATCACCATTGATACGAAGAGGTGGTTCTGCAAAATCAGGTTGTTGTTGCCATTGGTTGAAGCTGTTTGGTTCATAGTGTGGTAAGCTTCCGTAGTTACCATCAACACGACCTTGACCATCGCGTTGGTTGCTATGAACTGGGCAACGTGGACGGTTTACTGGAATTTGACGGTAGTTCACACCTAAACGGTAACGTTGTGCATCCGCATAGTTAAATAAACGAGCTTGTAACATTCTGTCAGGACTTGCACCGATACCTGGAACTAAGTTGCTTGGTGCAAAAGCAGATTGCTCTACATCAGCAAAGAAGTTTTCTGGGTTACGATTAAGTTCAAATTCACCTACTTCAATTAATGGATAATCTTTTTTCGGCCATACTTTTGTTAAGTCAAATGGGTGGTAAGGCACTTTTTCAGCATCAGCTTCAGGCATGATCTGTACAAATAGTTTCCATTTAGGGAAGTCACCGCGTTCAATTGCTTCATATAAATCACGTTGGTGGCTTTCACGATCATTGGCGATGATTGCAGCAGCTTCTGCATCGGTTAAATTTTTGATACCTTGTTGAGTATGGAAGTGGAATTTAACCCAGAAGCGTTCACCAGCTTCATTCCAGAAACTATAAGTATGTGAACCATAACCATGCATATGACGATAGCTTGCTGGAATACCACGCTCGCTCATTACAATGGTAACTTGATGTAACGCTTCCGGCAATAATGTCCAGAAATCCCAGTTGTTCGTTGCTGAACGCATATTAGTGCGAGGATCGCGTTTTACCGCTTTGTTTAAGTCTGGGAATTTACGAGGATCACGTAAGAAGAATACCGGAGTGTTGTTACCCACTAAGTCCCAGTTACCTTCTTCAGTATAGAATTTTAATGCAAAACCACGAATATCACGTTCAGCATCTGCTGCACCTCGTTCTCCCGCAACAGTGGTAAAGCGCGCGAACATTTCTGTTTTTTTGCCAACTTCACTGAAAATTTTTGCACGAGTATATTTAGTAATATCGTGTGTGACAGTAAAGGTACCAAAAGCACCAGAACCTTTTGCGTGCATACGGCGCTCAGGAATTACTTCACGAACAAAATCTGCTAGTTTTTCATTTAACCATAAATCTTGTGCAAGTAATGGGCCGCGAGGTCCTGCTGTTAAGCTGTTTTGGTTATCGGCAACAGGGGCACCGTTACCCATGGTAAGATTAGAGCCACTTAAATGTGAAAAAGGGCATTGAGAACTCATAGAATACTCCTTGTAAAGTAAATAATCGTTTGGTTGAAATAAATTTCTTGGGTATCATACAAAAAGGTTTTGACGATTGAAATCTATTGAATCAATTCAAAAAAACTATTTTAAACTTTATCTATATTGAGTTCCTTTTGATAAAGTTTCATAATGAAGCATTTCGATCTTTCATAGCGTTTAAAGATTAGCTTTAAATTTTTTTAATGAGTTAATTTTGAGCGCGATTCCTAATTTAGGATTAATTTATGGCTGAAATTAAACAATCTGATATTCCTAATCAGGCAAAACGTAAAAAAAGTCTCGGTATTTTTATCGTTATTTTACTTATTTTAAGTATCACTTGTACTTTGTATTGGTTTTTCTTCTTGAAGGATTTTGAAGAAACAGAAGATGCTTATGTGGGTGGAAATCAAGTAATGGTGTCATCACAAGTTGCGGGCAATGTAGCGAAGATTAATGCGGACAATATGGATAAAGTCCATGCAGGTGATATTCTAGTTGAATTGGATGATACGAATGCAAAACTTAGTTTCGAACAGGCCAAAAGCAATCTCGCCAATGCTGTGCGTCAGGTAGAACAGCTCGGTTTTACTGTGCAGCAATTGCAATCGGCTGTACACGCTAATGAAATTTCTTTAGCTCAAGCACAAGGCAATTTGGCGCGCCGAGTTCAACTTGAAAAAATGGGCGCGATTGATAAAGAATCTTTCCAACACGCAAAAGAAGCCGTCGAGCTTTCTAAAGCAAATTTAAATTCCTCTAGAAATCAATTAGCTGCTAATCAGGCTTTATTGAGTAAGGTTCCATTACGTCAACAACCGCAAATACAGAACGCAATGAGTTCACTGAAACAGGCTTGGTTGAATTTACAACGTACAAAAATTAGAAGCCCAATTGATGGCTATGTGGCTCGTCGTAATGCTCAGGTTGGGCAAGCCGTTTCAGTCGGTGGCGCATTAATGGCAGTGGTATCTAATGAACAAATGTGGTTAGAAGCTAACTTCAAAGAAACCCAATTAACGAATATGCGCATTGGCCAGCCGGTGAAAATTCATTTTGATTTATACGGTAAAAATAAAGAATTTGATGGCGTGATAAATGGCATTGAAATGGGGACTGGCAATGCGTTTTCTCTTTTGCCTTCACAAAATGCTACGGGTAACTGGATTAAAGTGGTGCAACGTGTACCTGTGCGAATTAAATTAGATCCACAACAATTTGTTGAAACGCCATTACGAATTGGTCTTTCTGCAACGGCTAAAGTAAGAATTGCAGATTCATCTGGTCCAATGCTACGAGAAAAATCAGAACCGAAAACTTTATTTGCTACTGATACACTTAAATATGATGAAAGTGCGGTAGAAGATTTGATTGAATCTATCATTCAGCAAAACAGCCATTAAGGCGGCGTTATGGACAATTCCGCAAAAAAATTTCCGCCTATTCAAGGTGGCGCCCTAATTTTATTGACGCTGGCTTTATCTCTCGCCACCTTTATGCAGGTATTAGATTCTACCATTGCAAATGTGGCGATTCCGACTATTGCGGGCGATCTTGGTGCATCTTTTAGTCAAGGTACGTGGGTAATTACTTCTTTTGGTGTGGCAAATGCGATTTCTATTCCAATAACGGGTTGGTTAGCAAAACGTTTTGGCGAAGTGCGGTTATTTTTAGTTTCAACTTTTTTATTCGTTGTATCTTCTTGGCTCTGTGGGATTGCAGATAGTCTTGAGGCATTAATTATTTTTCGTGTCATTCAAGGTGCTGTCGCAGGCCCGGTGATCCCTCTTTCGCAAAGTTTATTATTAAATAATTATCCACCAGAAAAACGAGGAATGGCATTGGCATTTTGGTCAATGACTATTGTTGTTGCGCCTATTTTTGGCCCAATTTTAGGCGGATGGATTAGTGATAATATCCATTGGGGGTGGATCTTCTTTATCAATGTTCCGATTGGTTTATTAGTTGTGCTAATCAGCTGGAAGATTTTAGGTAGCCGAGAAAGTGAAATTGTTCATCAACCTATTGATAAAGTCGGTTTAGTTTTACTTGTCTTAGGCGTGGGATGTTTGCAATTAATGCTTGATCAGGGCCGTGAGCAAGATTGGTTTAATTCTAATGAAATCATTATATTAGCCGTTGTTGCTGTCGTTTGTCTGATTGCCTTGGTTATTTGGGAATTGACAGATGACAATCCTGTGGTGGATATTTCGCTTTTCCATTCTCGTAATTTTAGCGTAGGGTGTTTATGTACCAGTTTAGCCTTTTTGATTTATCTAGGTTCTGTGGTATTAATTCCGCTCTTGCTACAACAAGTCTTCCATTACACCGCGACGTGGGCAGGCCTTGCGGCTTCCCCAGTTGGATTATTCCCAATTTTGCTTTCACCGATTATTGGGCGTTTCGGTTATAAGATCGATATGCGAATTTTAGTGACGATAAGTTTTATTGTATATGCAATAACATTTTATTGGCGAGCGGTGACTTTCGAGCCATCAATGACATTTGCTGATGTGGCTTTACCACAATTAGTGCAAGGTTTGGCTGTGGCCTGTTTCTTTATGCCACTTACCACTATAACGCTGTCTGGCTTGCCTGCGCATAGAATGGCTTCTGCATCTAGCTTATTTAACTTCTTGAGAACTTTAGCGGGTTCTGTTGGGACATCTTTAACCACATTTATGTGGTATAACCGTGAAGCTGTTCACCATACTCAATTAACAGAATACATTAATCCTTATAACCCAATTTCCCAAAGTTTTTACTATCAAATGAATCAATTTGGTTTAAGTGATAGCCAGACTTCAGCTTACCTCGCTCAACAAATAACATCGCAAGGATTTATTATTGGTGCAAATGAAATATTTTGGCTATCAGCTATGGGATTCTTAGGATTGTTTATTGTGATTTGGTTTGCAAAACCACCTTTTGGTGGTCGTCATTAGTATCATATTATTCAAAATTTGAATGATTTAACCTCAAAATGTATCAATGTAAACGTTGTTGACATTAAAACAGGATTAGGAGTAGATTAGGTCAAATAATAATCATAAATATAAAGGATTATTTTTATGCCTGCTAAGCCTCTGTACTACGCCCATTCTGCACAAGACGAACTCAGCAATCTTTTACCTTACGAACATTGGCAAACCTTACAAAGCCATTCGGTAAATGTTGGCGAAATGGCGTCGGAGTTTGCTCAGGTATTTGGTGCGCAGGAAATTGCCTGCCAGACGGGACAGCTGCATGATTTGGGGAAATATTCAGAAGCCTTTAATCACCGATTACATGGTGGCCCCTCAGTCGATCACGCTACTGCCGGCGCAAAAATTGCAGTCGAACGCTGGGGAAATGTGATCGGCAAACTAATGGCGTTTTGCATCGCGGGGCATCATGCCGGGTTGGCAAATGGAAACGGTGAAGGCGATAACCGCCGCACGTTAAAGGATCGTTTGGCGTTGCAATTTGGTGCAGATATTCCCGCCCTCGATAACCTGTGGCAACAAGAAATCAAGCTCCCTCAAAACCTGTCCGCCCCGCCACTCAAAGCCAACGCGCATCATCCTTTTTTCTCCTACGCCTTCTTCACCCGAATGCTCTATTCCTGCTTGGTGGATGCCGATTATCTTGATACCGAAGCCTTTTATTCAAACCTAGAAAACAAAGCCGCCAAGCGCGGCGGCTATCCCGATTTAAACGCCTTACAACATAATTTCAATCAATTTATCAACGATTTCAGACGGCGTATCGCACAAGCTCCAGCGCAAACTGAAGCCGAAAAACGCAACGCCTCCTTAAACCGCCTGCGCAGCGAAATTCTTGATTACGCCGTAGAACAAGCGGCACAACCGCAAGGATTGTTCACGCTCACCGTACCGACCGGCGGCAAAACCTTCACTTCCATGGCGTTTGTGCTGGAACACGCCAAACGGCACGGTATGCAGCGCGTGATTTACGTCATCCCGTTCACCAACATCATCGAACAAAATGCCGCCGAATTCCGCAAAGCCTTTGGCGAATTAGGCGAACAAGCCGTGTTGGAACACCACAGCACCTTTGACGACGGCAAACTGCAAAATAAGGCCACCAAAGACAAATTGTGCCTTGCCCGAACTTACTACCCAAGCAGCCCTGATGCGCTTGACTGCCGACAGCTTTTCGATTTCTCAACACCTCAAGCTATTTATATGACTTGTTCGTTAAATTTTGCACGTTTTAAATTTGGAGAATAGATGTGAATTTCGACTATATAGCCCATGTCCGCAAAGCAGACGGGCAGCCTCAATGTTTACAAACGCATCTAACGGAAACTGCCGAGATCGCCAAATTATTGGCAGCTAAGCTGGATTTAGATCAGGCGGGCGAGTTGCTCGGCCTCATGCATGATTTCGGTAAATATTCCCGAAAATTCCAAAATATATCCACGATGAAACGGGTTTGTTTAATCCCGATTTGGATGATGAGGAAAGTACGCCTAACGGCAGTAAAGTGGATCATTCCACCGCTGGTGCGCAATGGGTTTACCGAGAATTGAGAAAGTTTGGTGCAGCACAGGGCATCGGCGAATTTTTCGGACAAATGCCGGGTTTATGCATTGCCTCACACACGGCGAAGGCTTAATTGACTGTTGTTTCCTGTTTAGTTGTCTGATTGATGCCGACCGTATCAACAGTTCGGATTTTGAACGGGAGGCGCCAAAAGAAATCCGTCGCTTGACGGAAAACCTGATTGGCAAACGGCGATTGATCAATTGGAAACCAAATTAGCAGGTTTTGAAAACCGTTATCCCATTGATGGAATCCGCCGTCGGATTTCAGGCGACTGCCTAAAAAGAGCGGTCGATTTTCAAGGTATTTATACACTGACTGTGCTGACCGGCGGCGGCAAAACATTGGCTAGCCTGCGCTACGCTCTACACCATGCGCAAAAGCATAATCTTGATCGCATTATCTACATCATTCCCTACACTTCCATCATCGACCAAAATGCCCAAGCCGTACGCGAAATTCTCGGCGAAAATTGGGTGCTGGAACATCATTCCAATTTAGAACCTGAAAAACAAAGCTGGCAGGATAAACTGCTGTCTGAAAACTGGGATAAACCTATTGTCTTTACCACCATGGTGCAGTTCTTGGATGCTTGGCTCGGTGGCTGTACACGCGGTGCACGCCATATTCACCCGATGACAAATAGTGTCTTGATTTTCGATGAAATCCAAACCCTGCCGATAAAATGCGTGCATTTGTTTTGCAACGTATTGAACTGGTTGACGACATTTGGCAAAAGCACGGTAGTTTTATGCACGGCAACGCAGCCTCTTCTCGGTGAATTGGGTGTACAGAATTTCCCTGAAGGCAAGAGGGGAACCATTATCGCTCGTGGTTTATTAAAGCTGCCTGAAAAACTGCAACTGCATTTTTATCGTATTTTGTGAAAAATTATCAACAAAATTGGTTGCATATTGATTGTTCAGCGACTTATCGTAAATCGGGTAGTGATTTATGGGCTGTTGGGGCAACAGGGATTGGTGTGCAAACTTTAGCAAATTTAATGTTATCAAAATCATTGAAGTAAGGAGATATGATGACAGAAAGAATTTTTTGCTCCTTTAGTCGATTATATGATGTCTTCACCGATAGTGGTGTCCGTTCTTGAAAAAGAAAATGCAGTGAAAGATTACCGCACTTTGATTGGTACAACGAATCCAGAAACTGCACCAGAAGGTACAATTCGTAAAGATTTTGCATTAAGTCAGCGTGAGAATTCGGTTCATGGTTCGGATAGTGTGGAAAGTGCAAATCGTGAAATTGCCTATTTCTTTACTGATTCTGAAATTTTTGAGCGTTGATGCTTAACTTATAAAAAGTGATATATATTAAAGGCTAATGCAATTTTGAATTTAAATTGATTTAGTCTCACTAGGCGCCATTTATATAAATTTTATCGGATTCAGGATTCAGTATCTTGAATCTATAAATGTATAAATGGCGTTTTAGCATTATTAGAACGTTAGTTTTAATTATAGTTATAAGCACTTCCCGTATTAAATTAAGAGGTAGATTCCGATATACTGAATATAAACTGTAATTGTTATGAAGCTTTCTCATATGAAATACCTTTCTTTCTCATTTCTTTTACTTGCTACTTCACCTGTGGTTTTAGCAGACAATTTGACTCAATCATTTCAACAAACTAAACAGCAATTCAATGAATTTCAATCTTTGAATCAAAATCGTTGGATTCAACAACATTCTTTTCAATCTGCTACTCAACAATCAAAAAATGATTCTCTTTCAAAAGCTTGTTTAAATTATCAAGGCATTCAATTTAAGGGCGTGACACTTGTTAAGGCAGACCACTTATTACCAAAGAAAGAAGAGTGCATAAATGAGGAAAGACTTAATCAACTTAGTCAGCAGCTTACACAGGAATATATTGATAAGGGATATATTCATAATCCATTCCAATTTGAAGATGATCACTCAGGTTTCTTAACTTTGCATGTTTTTGAAGGAAAAACTGCAGCATTAGAAAGTGATGATAAGCAACTTAATTTAAATCAATTGTTACCAAATGTTTTGGGTAAACCACTTAAAGTGCAAGATCTTGATCAAGCACTTGACCAAGCGAATCGTATACCTGGAAACAATGTGACCGTTGATGTTTTACCCGCTAAAAATGGTGAAATAAAATTAGCTTTTAATAATCAGGTAACTTCTCGTATTTCAGGCTCTATGGGTATAGATGATCGAGCATCAAAAAATTATGGACGTTGGCAAGCACGTGCTGCTGTGAACATTGGAAATCCGTTTGGTTTATCCGATACGTTATATTTAAGTGGAGCACATACTTTAAAATCCCATTATCAATTTAACCGCTCTTTGTTACTTCATTATTCTTTACCATACGGATATTGGACATTTAGTAGTTTTGCATCCTCCTCACAATTTAAATCACCTTTAATACTGGAAAACTTTTCTTTACAGCAAAATGGTCGTACTGTTCAAGCTGGAATTTCAGCTGAATATGTTTTCCATCGAGGAGCAAACCATATATCCACATTTTCTACCCAATTTGAAAAACTCAATAGTAAGAACCGTCTTGAAGACGTAGTGTTGGCATTACAAAGTCCAAAACTTTCTAGTATTTCTGTCGGTATCAATCATCTTCAATTATTTGAAAATGGAAACTTAGTTGTCGATATTCGTTATGAACAAGGAAAAAATAAAGCAGAGGAGCAACCTGAATCTCAATTTAAACGTTGGAACTTGGATCTGAAATTTAATCGTTATCAAGCATTAGGTAGCGAAACTTTCCGTCACTCTCATCAGCTCACTGGGCAGTATGGTTCGCATTATTTACCATCGGTAAAACAAGAGGATTTAACAGGGTATAATCGTGTTCGTGGTCTAAATGATGTAAATCTATCAGCTGAAAAAAATCTTGTATCACATAACGATATTGCTTGGATCAAGCAAACGAAAATAGGAACATTTTCGCCTTATTTGGGGTTCGATTTAGGCGTACAGAAATCTGTTGATGAAGATCAACGTGAAAAAGCACTTGCTTATGCGATAGGATTAAATTGGTCTCGTAAAGCATTTCAAGCAAATCTTGAATGGGCAACTGGACGATTATTTGGTAAATCAGATGGCGTAAAGCAAGAACGTTTTATTTCAACGAATTTTGTCTATTTGTTCTGATGTAATCAATAAAAAATCTTAATCCTGTGATACAGATCACGTTTTCTAGATTTTAAATACTGGTCGAACTTCTCTGATTTTGTTTTAATACAAACACTTCTCATAACTAGCAAGAGGCACTGTAGCCATACATGAGTGTCTCTTGAATTCTTTTTCATTTTAGAGGTAATAATATGTCTAAATCTTACTCATTAAGTAAAATTTCTCTCGCCATTACATTAAGTATTGCAGGGCAGTCAGCTTTCGCTGATATTAATGTTGCAGACAGTAACACTCAAGTTAGTAAAAAACAAAATATTGAAATCATCAATATTGCCAATCCAAGTAATTCAGGGCTTTCTCATAACCGATATAATAAATTTAACGTAGAGCAAGCGGGCGCTGTTTTAAACAATGCGCGTCAAAATGGAAAATCCCAACTTGCTGGAGATCTTAATGCTAACCCAAATCTCAAAACTCAATCTGCAAAAGTTATCCTTAATGAAGTGATTAGTCGTAATCCTTCTAAAATTGCCGGTAAACAAGAAGTTTTTGGGGATAAGGCTGATTATGTACTAGCTAACCCAAATGGTATTAGCGTTGAAGGTGGTGGTTTTATAAATACACCTAGAGCTTCTTTAGTCGTTGGTAAACCTCAAGTATCGACTGGAAATTTAAATGGTTATGATGTTACTGGTGATAAGGGATTGAATACCAATGGCAAAATTACAACAAGTGGTGATATTGATTTAATTGCACCGCAAGTAAATGTTGCAGGTCAAATCACAACAAGTGAAGGGGTAAATGTGATTGCGGGTAAAAATAAAATTACTCGAGAAGATAACGGTACACTAAAAATCACTACAACAGAAAAAACAGGGCAAGTATTAGATGGGCGAGTGGTTGGTAGTATTCAAGCTGGCAGAATTCGTATTCATTCCGCTGATGATCGAGCCACAATTACAGCTCAAGCAACAGAGCTAAGCGCAAAAGAAATTAGTATTACCGCCGGTAAAGCCAATATAAATGGAAAAGTAAGTCGTGGAGATGGTTATAGTTCAGGTAAATCTGGCAAAGTAGGAACCGTTAATGTTCGTGAAGAACGCAGTGGTACCTCTGAAAATTATCAAGCGACACATATTAAAGCAGATAAACTCAATATTAATGTTATTAATCAATTGAATATTAATGGTGCTGATATTCAAGCTAAAACTAGCCAAATCAATGGTGGTGGCGTTCATTTAGGTTCAGAAAAAACAGTTGTTGCGAATAAATCCAGCAAGTTTCAAAGTAAAGGTGGTTGGTATCGTAATGAATTGGATAGCAACAGAATAGAAACTACTCACCGTACGACTATCTCAAGCGACAATATCAATATAGTTGCTACAAAAGGTAAAGTGACAACTGAAGGCGCAAAACTTTCAGCAAAAACAACCGCACTTTATGGGGAGCAAGGTATAACTTTACGTGGAGCAAGTGCTACTCAGTCTCAAGCAGCTTATGCTGATTTTAAAAATGAAACGGCTCGTTTAAAAACGGGCACGAGCAATCAAGATAGTCATATTCAACGTTATACAGCAACTGAAATTTCAACACAAGATGACCTTGTTTTAGGTGGCAAAGGCGATGTTAATCTTATCGGCGTGGTTGCGAAGGTTGATGGAGCATTATTAGCTAAAAATGAAGGAAATTTAGCTTTTAATGCAGAAAAAACAACGGAACATTACAGCTTAAATGACCATATGCGTTTCTGGGGAGGCTTGGCAGGTTCTAAAACTGTGGGGACAGGGAGAAACGCTGAGATTATTCATGGCTCAGATCTCACAGTAAGAGGTGATGCTGTATTAGATGCGAAAAGAGGCGTCCATATTACTGGTAGCCGAGTGGTGACTGGTGGTAATGGTATTGTAAAAGGAAATGCAGGTTCCTTAACTATTGATAGTGCTCACGCAAATAAAACTTCGAGTGATTATGCTCGTCAGGGGACGATTTTTGATATAACTAAAGCTCGTAAAAGCAGCTATGAACATACTTCCACTGCACATGGTTCAACACTTAAATCAGAGTCAAACCTACAGCTTTCCACTAATAAAAATGTCAGTATTATAGGCTCAAATGTTCAATCTGTTGGTTTATTAGATATTGCTGCGAAAAGTGGTATCGAGATTAAAGGTGCGACTAATCATATTGAAAAATTTTCAAATGAAGCAGGCTTCAGTCTTTTTGGTGGATTTGATAGTTTAAAAACTACATTCCAGCATGGACATTTAACAGCGAACTTAAATATAGATAACAGTAAAGGTAAACCAAGTGTTGATTCTGATGCTGAAATCAGTATTGATAAAAAGCCTGATGCTGTAAAAGCAGAAGGCAAATTCCATGTAGGTTTGCATGCGTATAACAATAGTCAAAATAGCCAAGCTACGACGCATACTGCCTCAACATTAAAAGGTGGGGACGTCTCTTTAACTGGAAAAAAAGTGGTGATTTCTGGTAGTGAAGTTGCCGCAGCAAAAGGTAATTTAGCTATTCAAGCTGATCACATCACTACGAAAGCAGATTCCAACGAATCCATCCAAAATAGTGTAAAAAACGAGGTGAATATCGGTTTAAGTGGTACTGTAACAGAAAGTAAAGTTAGTGCTACTTTAGGTTCAAGCGTGAATCATTCACTTAATTCATCTGTAGATAATAAAGCGCAAGTGAGTAAGCTTTCCGCTGTAAATAATGTTCAACTTAATGCAAATCGTATTGAGCACCAAGGTACACAAATACAGGCTAATGGAAATATTCAAGAAAATGCCAAACAGATTGTTCATTCTACCGCACAGGATAGCCATAATGGTTTCGGCAATAATGTGAATGTAGGAGTAACAGTTTCAGCCAGCATTGATAATAAAAAAGCATTTAGCGTTCAAGCAGATCTTTCTGCAAAAGGTGGGCGTGAAACATCCTCAAGTGTTACTCATCATGCTTCAGCATTGCAAGCGGGTAAAAATGTGGATGTAACGGCAAATCATATTCAAGATAATGCAACGAAATATAATGTTGGTGAAACGGCTCAATTTAACTCACAAAATCATCAACTTGTTGCTGTCGCTAATCAAGCTTCAACAGACAAAATGAATGCTGGAGCAAGTGTTGGTGTTTCGGCTAATACGACTGATTTTCAACGTTTTAATGTATCCGCTAATGTTGGCGCAAATTACAATCAATCAAGTAATCATGAAAGCAATTCAGTACAAGGTTCTGTTAATGCTAAAAATATAAACATCAACACAGGTAAATTAAATAGCCAAGCAAATATTCATGGAAAAGAAAACGTGAATATTAATGCTCAAACTGCACAATTTAATCAAGCAACAAACAGTAAGAACCAATCTGGTGGTGGTTTTGATGCTAAGTTAGGCGTCGGAGCTATGGTTGTACCGTCGGCGGGGGCAGCAGTACCATCTATTGATGTAAGTGTGTCTGCAAATGGTAACCAAGGTAATCAAAGCCAAGCAGTAACAGGCTCTATTTCTGGTAAAAACGTGAATGTCCAAACCCAAGGCGTGCTAAGTTTGCAAGGAACGAATGTACAGGCTACAGAAAATGCCAATTTATCTGGTAAGCGAGTAAATATCACCGCAGGCAATAATCATAATCAAAATACGGCAGCAACTGTTGGGTTAGGTGTAAATATTGGTGCTGATGTATCTAATGTTGGCTTTAATGCGAATGTTGGTGTGAATGTTGGTAATAGCCAAACCCATACTGGCGTTTCAGTAAATGGCAAGAATGTGAATATTACCGCACAGAATGGGGTGAATTTACAAGGTGTAAATTCTCAATCTCAAAACCTTAACTTAAATGCAGGTAAAGGTAATTTATCACTTACAGCAGCAAAAGATAATGTGAACAAAACCGATGTATCCGTAGGATTAAAATTAGGTGGAGGTGTTAGTGAGCAAAAATGGATGCCATCATCTGGTAGTGGAAATTTATCAGTAAATGTTATTCGTAATGAAACTCATACGGAAACCGCTATGAATACCAATACAGCGACAATTAATGCTGGTGGTAACGCTAAATTTGTGGGTGGTTCAGTTAATGCAAATCATGTAAACGGTACAATTTCTGGGGATTCTCATACTGAACAACTAGCAAATAAGGTGAATGAAGTGAGTGTCAATCTTTCTGCTAATGGCAGTGGAAAACTCACTGTTCCAACAGCAGATAAATGGGCTGAAACAGCTAAAAAAGATTGGGATAATGGGACTATTGCTGGTGTGAAAGCAGAAGCAAAAGTTGAAGTTAATGCGAAAAAACAACAAACTGCAACTAATGCTGGGGTGAATGCTAAGCATAATCAGGTTGTAGTAAAAGGTGTCAAAACCCGCACTGAAATGAAAAATGCTCATAGCCGTCAACTTCATTTTAAAGTAGATGCTACAACACAAATTAAACAACGTGTCGAAAGCAAACTTCCAGAGAGTGTGAAACCAATAGTCAAACCTATACGAGGTCTCCACTTACAATTGGTAAAAAATAATAAGCCAAGTGTTAAAGTGCGGGTAAAACACTAGAAATTTTCATCTAAGGTATCTCCTTTATATAATAAAAGCACCTAAACAATAGTTTAGGTGCTTTTAAGTTATTTATACGATTTTAATTTTACTAATTTAAAACATTAACCTGCTCTAAAAATTCGTCTTCTGTTAATACTCTAATATTTAGTTCTTGTGCTTTTGCGAGCTTAGAGCCAGCTGCGTCACCTGCGATGACAAAGTCCGTTTTACTGGAAACAGAACCGCTTACTTTGGCGCCTAGCTGTTGTAGTAATGATTTTGCTTCGTTGCGACCCATTTGAGTGAGGGTGCCAGTGAGGACGACGGTTTTATCTTTGAAGAAGTTTTCACTGGCTTCTTTTACTTCCACGGTTTCCCAATGTACGCCTTGTGCGATTAAATCCTCAACAACGGAAACATTGTGCTCTTCACGCCAGAATACAAAAATCCTGTTTGCTACAACTTCACCTACATCAGGTACTTGTTGAAGTTGCTCAAGATCAGCGGCTTTAAGCGCATCTAAAGTTTTGAAGTGATTAGCAAGATTCAATGCAGTGGCTTCACCTACTTCACGTATGCCTAAAGCAAAAATAAAGCGAGCAAGGGTCGTGCTTTTGGCTTTTTCAAGACTATTGAGAGCGTTTTCTGCAGATTTTGCGCCCATTCTTTCTAAGCGTGTGAGCGTAGTTAAATCAAGTTTAAATAAGTCCGCAGGTGTATGAATCAGTTCTCTATCGACTAATTGTTCTATTAATTTTCCGCCTATACCATCAATATCCATTGCTTTACGAGAGACGAAATGTTTTAAAGCCTCTTTGCGTTGTGCCGCACAGAATAATCCCCCCGTACAGCGAGCCACCGCTTCGCCTTCAATACGAATAATTTGAGAGTCGCACACAGGACAGTTTGTTGGGAAAATGATTGGTTTAGCATTATCAGGGCGGCGTTCATGTAATACACCGATGATTTGTGGAATTACATCGCCTGCTCGACGAATGACAACAGTATCGCCAATAGCAATATTTAAGCGTTCAATTTCATCACCATTGTGTAAGGTGGCATTGCTTACTGTAACGCCTGCAACAAAGACCGGTTCCAATTTAGCAACTGGTGTGATTGCACCCGTTCGGCCAACTTGGAATTCAACATCATTCAGCACAGTTAATTCTTCTTGGGCTGGGAATTTATAAGCAATTGCCCAACGAGGTGCTTTAGAAATAAATCCTAGCTCATTTTGTAAGGCTATATCATTGATTTTTAAGACTGTCCCATCAATGTCATAACCTAGCGAGCTTCGTTTATTTTGAATATCTCGGTAAAAATCTAAAACTTCATTTGTGCCATTACATAAACGAATTTCTGGATTCACTGGAATACCGATGGATTTTAGCCATTGCAAACGAGCATAATGAGTATTTGGCAGTTCAACGCCTTCAGCAATCCCAATACCATAAGCATTTAATACCAATGGGCGTTTACTTGTAATATTAGGATCAAGTTGACGCAAAGATCCTGCTGCCGCATTACGAGGGTTAGCAAAAGTTTTTTCACCATGTTCTAGTGCATATTCATTTAAACGCTCAAATCCCGCGTGTGGCATAAAAACTTCGCCTCGCACTTCTAAACGTGCTGGAGGATTGTCCGTTAGAAGTTGTAATGGAATATTACGAATAGTACGGATATTGGCTGTAATATCTTCGCCTGTAGTGCCATCACCACGAGTGGCTGCTTGGGTGAGCACGCCATTTACATACAAAATACTCACTGCCAAACCATCAAGTTTAGGTTCGCAACAGAAGGTAAGCGGTTTAGGTAATACGATTAAACGATCTTCAATGCGTTTTACAAAGGCATTGAATTCTTCATCGGAAAAAGCATTATCCAAAGAGAGCATGGGAATTTCATGACGAATTTGGCTAAACCCAGAAAGTGGTTTTGCGCCAACACGTTGAGTTGGGGAGTCTGAAGTAAGAAATTCAGGATGTTCTAGTTCTAACGCTTTTAGCTGATGAAAGAGACGATCATATTCGCTATCAGGCACGGTTGGATTATCTAGAACGTGATATTCGTATTCATATTGGCGCAAGGTTTTGCGTAGATTGTCTATTTGAGTTTGAATATTTGTCATAAAATTCTCGGGGAAAAATGACCGCACTTTTTGTTTGTTTAGAGTGAAAATAGACAGGCATAAAGCCTGTCTCAATAAAGATAAAAGTGCGGTAAATTTAAGGTATGAATTTACACGCGAGCAAGATATGTTTGCTCTGCATTTTCATCAAAGATTTCTTGTTCTTCAGTAAGCACGATGGCTTGTAAATCTTCGGCTAATGTATGCGCAGCGCGGATCATCATTCGTAAATTAGCGAGATTATTACCAGGTGATGGCAGTTGTATAAAGAATACAATTCCCATCGTGCTAAAATCTACTAAGTTGTAAGCATCAAATGTTCCTGGCTGTTCTAAATTTGCCACACTAAAGAGAACTGGACTTGCCACACTTAAATCTAAGTGGCGGTGATACATTTCATCCACACCCAAGATAAACCCTAGGTTTTCAAGTGCTTGTACTAATTTCGCACCATTGAATTGGTCGCTAGATTTGGGAATAAGATAAAGTTGAATATAGCCAGTTTTTTGTTTCGGTTTAGCTGTTGTTTCTGCTTTTGGTTCATTAAAAGATACGTTGTAGTCCACTTGACGTTCTTCGTGAGCTAATTCCGCAAGTTGCGCTCTTAATTCTGGTGATGATGAATTAATTCCATCGAAACCAGCATTTTGGCTTTGTTCTTCAATTTGTTCTAATGTCATATTCGCAACGCTATTTGATGTCGGCATATCATATTGTGGTTGAGTCGGCTTTAACGGCTCAGAACGATGATTTCCCATATCATAAACAGGTTGAACATTTGGAATCGAAATCTTAATGTCATCGACGCTTTTTTCGCTTTGTCTATAATCAACAGGTTCTTGAGTTACTGCAGCATTAGGTATGACTTGATGACGAATTGGTGCATTTGCTTGCGCTGTAGTTGCATGAGACAAATTAGCATTTGTTGGTATCGTTTCTTCTTGCGTATGGGATCTTTGCACATGAGAAGTGCGGTCAAATTTATTGGCTTTATCAAAATATTTTGATTTCTCACGACGATTTGACCATAATCCGTGCACGATTAAGGCAACAAGTGCCAAAATGCCCACAATAATCAAAATTGTATTTAAATCCATCTTTATTCCTTACGCGTGCTAGTCCAGCGAGAATACTATTAATGGCGCTAATCCTACCATATTTCAGTAGGTGAAAAAATACTTCAATGCGTGGAATTTTAAGGGAAAAGAGCGGTCTGTTTTAGGCGTATTTTTATTGAAAGGAAAGAAAAATGTTGAATCCTAATGAATTAAAATCTGGCTTCCATTATTTTGTAATGGGCTGGCATTACATCACACAAAAAGGCTTGCGTCGGTTTGTTATTATTCCAATTTTGCTCAATACCGTTTTGCTCTGTGGTTTGTTTTGGCTTTTTATTAGCCAAATCACGAGTGCTATTGATTGGGTGATGAATTTTATTCCAGACTGGCTGAGTTTTCTCAGTGTAATTTTGTTAACCCTGTCCATTTTAACAATTTTATTGCTCTTTTATTTTACCTTCACCACACTTTCCGGCTTTATCGCAGCCCCATTTAATGGCTTGTTAGCGGAAAAAGTAGAAAAAATGCTGACAGGTGAAAATATTAATGATGATAGTCTTGTGGATGTAATGAGAGATGTGCCTCGTATGCTTGCTCGAGAATGGCAAAAATTACGTTATAGCCTACCAAAAATTATCGCCTTGTTTTTACTGAGTTTTATTCCTTTGGTTGGGCAAACCATCGTGCCTGTACTTACTTTCTTGTTCACTTGTTGGATGATGGCAATTCAATATTGTGATTATCCTTTTGATAATCACAAAGTTTCTTTTGATATCATGAAAAATGCGCTTGGCAATCAACGAACTCAAAGTTTAACTTTTGGTGGATTAGTAACTTGTTGCACGTTTGTGCCTGTAATTAATTTATTAATTATGCCTGTTGCAGTATGTGGTGCGACCGTAATGTGGGTGGAAAATTATCGTAATGGCTTACGCTTTAATATGAATAGACCTTCCTCCGCTCAAACAGGGCTTGATGTTCATTCAGAAAATACAGGGATTGTTAAATAGCTTGCGGTTATAAAATAGATCAAATAACTATTTTTTTAATCAAAAGTGCGGTGCTATAAATAAACCAACATTAACGAAGTCCAACGAAAGGGAAATATTATGACAATTTATGCAGACAATTCTTATTCTATCGGAAATACGCCACTTGTGCGTTTAAAACACTTTGGTCACAATGGCAATGTGGTGGTGAAAATTGAGGGGCGTAACCCAAGCTACAGCGTAAAATGCCGCATTGGAGCGAATATGGTGTGGCAAGCAGAAAAAGATGGCACGCTCACAAAAGGGAAAGAAATTGTAGATGCAACGAGCGGTAACACAGGTATCGCTTTGGCCTATGTTGCAGCCGCTAGAGGTTATAAAATCACGCTCACCATGCCGGAAACAATGAGCCTAGAAAGAAAACGTTTATTGCGTGGATTGGGTGTGAATTTAGTGCTTACCGAAGGCGCAAAAGGAATGAAAGGCGCGATTGCGAAAGCAGAAGAAATTGTTGCTTCTGATCCAAGCCGCTATGTCATGCTTAAACAATTTGAAAATCCAGCCAACCCACAAATTCATCGAGAAACAACAGGCCCTGAAATTTGGAAAGATACGGATGGTAAAGTCGATGTTATTGTTGCTGGAGTAGGAACAGGCGGAACGATTACGGGTATTTCTCGCGCGATTAAATTAGATTTTGGTAAACAAATCACTTCTGTTGCGGTTGAGCCAGTGGAATCTCCCGTCATTACTCAAACTTTAGCGGGCGAAGAAGCAAAACCAGGTCCACATAAAATTCAAGGAATCGGTGCTGGTTTTATTCCAAAAAATTTAGATTTATCTCTTATTGATCGTGTAGAAACTGTTGATAGTGATACCGCACTTGCCACAGCTCGTCGCTTAATGTCAGAAGAAGGCATTCTTGCAGGTATTTCATCTGGAGCTGCTGTCGCTGCTGCAGATCGCATTGCTAAATTACCAGAATTTAAAGATAAATTAGTTGTGGCTATTTTACCTTCTGCATCAGAACGTTATTTAAGTACCGCATTATTTGAGGGCATTGAGGGATAGGTTATATTACAGGTAAAGTGCGGTAAAATTTTGCTGCACTTTTAATGTTCTTCTTATAACTAAAAAGTCTAACTCATTACATAATCGTCTTGTTTTTCCATTAGTTAGACTTTTATAATCAAGCTAATTCAAACACTATATAAGGAATACAATTATGAAAAAACTATTTTTTACAACCGCACTTTTGGCTGCGGGTTTAACATTTTCCACACTTTCAAACGCAGGTGAAATTTCAGAACGCGTTGAGAAAACAAAGACATTGCTCGTAGGGACAGAAGGGACTTATGCGCCATTTACTTTCCATGATAAAAGTGGAAAATTAACAGGCTTTGATGTAGAGGTTATTCGTAAAGTGGCTGAAAAGCTCGGTTTGAAAGTAGAATTTAAAGAAACACAATGGGATGCAATGTATGCGGGGTTAAATGCAAAACGTTTTGATGTGATTGCAAACCAAACTAACCCAAGCCCAGAGCGTTTAAAAAAATACAGTTTCACAACGCCTTATAATTATTCTGGTGGGGTGATTGTAACAAAATCATCGGATAACAGTATTAAATCATTTGAAGATTTGAAAGGTCGTAAGTCTGCGCAATCTGCAACAAGTAACTGGGGTAAAGATGCAAAAGCTGCAGGCGCGCAGATTCTTGTAGTGGATGGTTTAGCACAGAGCTTAGAGCTTATTAAACAAGGCCGTGCAGAAGCAACAATTAATGATAAATTGGCTGTATTAGATTATTTTAAACAACACCCAAATGCTGGTTTAAAAATTGCTTATGATCGTGGGGATAAAATTCCGACTGCCTTTGCTTTTTTACAAGGTGAAGATGCATTGATTACAAAATTTAATCAAGCACTTGAAGCACTTCGCGAAGATGGTACGTTAAAACAGATTTCAATTGAATGGTTTGGTGATGATATTACTCAATAATTGGTTGGCGAGTCTTCCATTTATGAGTGCAGAACGAGCTGATTATGTAATCAGCTCGTTTTGGCCTATGTTGGAAGCAGCAATTTTATACACATTGCCATTGGCAGTCATTTCCTTCTTCTGCGGTTTGCTTATTGCAGTGATTGTTGCAGTTATTCGTACTTTGCCTAGTCCTAATTTACTCGTAAAATTGTTACAGGTTTTATGTCGAGTGTATATCTCTATAATCCGAGGTACACCGATGTTAGTACAAATTTTTATTATTTTTTATGGATTACCTGAAGTCGGTATTACTTTAGAGCCCTTCCCAACAGCGATTATTGCATTTTCTATTAATATTGGTGCTTATGCAGCAGAGACAGTTCGAGCTTCAATTATTGCTATACCTAAAGGGCAGTGGGAAGCCTCTTATGCGATAGGTATGAATTATCGACAAGCATTTATTCGTACAATTATGCCACAGGCTTTACGTATTTCAGTACCTTCGCTTTCTAATACTTTTATTAGTACAGTTAAAGACACTTCACTAGCTTCTCTTGTTTTAGTGACAGAATTATTCCGTGTCGCACAGAATATTACGGCAGCAAACTATGAATTTATTTTAATTTATAGTGAGGCAGCTTTGATTTATTGGATTTTCTGTTTTGTTTTATCTTTCTTACAAGATCGTCTTGAAATTCGCTTATCTCGCCATTTATAAGGAATGTTTATGTTAAAAGTAACCAATATTCAAAAAAACTTTAATGGCAATCATGTATTAAAAGGCATTGATTTTGAGATAAATAAAGGTGAAGTTGTCGCTATTTTAGGTCCCTCAGGCTCAGGAAAAACGACATTTTTGCGTTGCCTAAATTTGTTAGAGCGCCCAGAGCAAGGTAAGTTAGTTTTTACTGATGGTGATTTGAAAATTGATTTTAGTCGAAAAATTACGAAATCGGATGAATTAAGTTTACGCCGTCGTTCATCAATGGTATTTCAACAATATAATTTATTTCCTCATCGTACAGCACTTGAGAATGTAATGGAAGGGATGCTGGTGGTTCAAAAACAACCGAAAGAGCAGGCTCGAAAAAAAGCATTAATGTTGTTAGAGAAGGTTGGGTTAAGAGCTAAAGCAGATTTATTTCCATCACAACTTTCTGGTGGGCAGCAACAACGAGTTGGTATTGCTCGTGCCTTGGCGGTACAACCAGATTTAATTTTATTAGATGAACCTACATCTGCGTTGGATCCTGAATTAGTAGGCGAGGTATTGCAAACCCTTAAAATGCTTGCACAGGAAGGATGGACTATGATTATTGTTACTCATGAAATGCAGTTTGCGAAAGATGTTGCAGATCGTGTGATTTTGATGGCGGATGGGCATATTGTAGAACAAAATACATCAGATAAATTCTTTACTTGCCCAAAACAAGAACGCACTCGACAATTCTTAATGCAAGCTAAAATGCCTTTAGACTTAGATTACTGTATTTAACTTTCTTATTACTTTGAAAAGAGAGTGACTACTCGTTTTTATTGGATAAAATTTGGTGTACAAATAACGTTTAGAATAATCTGATAGAATGTTTTACATAAAAAAAATAATTGTGTAAAAATACCGACCTGAAAACCTAAAAGGAGTAAAAATGACTTTAATTGAACGTCTTAAGCAAGAGTTTATTACTGACTGGAAGCCTTTTGAAGTAATATGGCTTGCGCTTTTCATCATTGCGCAGATTTGGGCTTATGTACAAGCGCCAGATTCTTGGTTAGCAATGATTTCTGGTATTTCCGGTATTTTGTGTGTGGTATTAGTAAGTAAAGGTAAAATTAGTAATTATTTCTTTGGATTAATTTTTGCTTACACTTATTTTTATGTTGCTTGGGGATCAAATTTCTTAGGCGAAATGAATACCGTACTCTATGTATATTTGCCATCTCAATTTATTGGTTACTTCATGTGGAAAGCTAATATGCAAAATAGTGATGGTGGAGAAAGTGTGATTGCCAAAGCTTTAACTGTTAAAGGATGGATGACATTAATTGTTGTGACTACGGTTGGGACTTTGCTTTTTGTTCAAGCATTACAAGCGGCTGGCGGTAGTTCAACAGGTTTAGATGGTCTAACTACCATTATTACGGTTGCTGCACAGATTTTAATGATTTTGCGTTATCGTGAACAGTGGTTGTTATGGATTGCTTTAAATATCCTTTCTATTTTCTTATGGGCAGAAACACCAGCCATGTACTTAATGTACTCAGCCTACTTACTTAACTCGTTGTACGGTTATTATAACTGGACGAAATTGGTTAAACGTAGCTAAACATACTTAAGCAAACTTAGAAACAGAAAAGAGCGGTATTTTACCGCTCTTTTTTCTTTGCTTTGAAGATTAACGCATGGTCACGAATTCTTCTGAACCCGTTGGGTGAATAGCCACTGTGTTATCAAAATCAGCTTTTGTTGCGCCCATTTTGATTGCTACGGCAAATCCTTGAATCATTTCATCTACACCGAAACCAATACCATGTAAACCCACAACTTTTTCATCTTTACCCACACAAACCAATTTCATTTTGCACGGTTGGCGATGTTGAGTGACCGCAGTGTACATTGCTGTGAAAGAGGATTTATATACTTTAACATTTTCAGCACCATATTGTTCAATAGCTTGAGGTTCAGTTAAACCTACAGTGCCGATTGGTGGATGGCTGAATACAACGGTTGGAACCAAATTGTAATCTAAATGTTCAGTCGGTTTATTATTGAATAAACGCTCAGAAAGGCGACGACCCGCTGCAACTGCAACCGGTGTTAATTCAATGCCGTTTTCGATAATATCGCCTACCGCATAAATGCCTTTCACATTGGTATTTTGATATTTATCTACTTTGACATAACCGCGTTCATTAGTTTCTACGCCAGCATTTTCTAAGCCAATTTTATCTGTCGCTGGAACACGACCTGCAGCCCAAATAACACAGTCCACAGTAACATCAGATTGACCATCACATTTTACTGTAAGAGAGCTATCTGCATTTTTAACAATTTCAGATGGCGTGGAATTGCTATGTAATTGAATTCCATCTTGCGCAAGCACTTCCACTAATGTTTCTACGATTAATGGATCTTGATTACGCATTGGCGCATGGCGACGCACTAGTAAATGCGTATCCACGCCTAGGCTGTTTAATACACCAGAAAGTTCAACGGCAATATAGCCAGCACCGATAACCGCAGCGCGTTTTGGTAATTCGGTTAATGCGAAGAAACCATCTGAATCAATGCCGTATTCTTGTCCTTTAATGTTTGGACGATATGGGCGGCCACCTGTTGCGATTAAAATATGATCTGCGGTTACTTGCTCTTTTGTACCATCAGTAAGTGTTACTTCAATAGTATGCGCATCGATAAATTTTCCGAAACCGTTAATTACATCAATGTTATTTTTCGCTAATACATTGTTATAAGATGTATGAATACGACCAATATAGGCTTGGCGACTTTCAATCAGTTTTGAAAAATCAAATTTTTTCACTTCAACATCAAAACCATAATCTGGCGCATAATTGTTAATTGCTTCTGCAATATGTGCACCATAAAACATTACTTTTTTAGGTACGCAACCTACATTCACACAAGTGCCGCCAAGATGTTTGGCTTCAATGATTGCGCATTTTTTTCCATAGCTTGCAGCACGATTTAGAGAAGCAATACCGCCACTGCCACCGCCAATAGCGATGTAATCATAATGTTTAGTCATAGTTTGATCCTTTTTTGAACTCAAAAATTTTCTGTATTTTGCCTAATTTTTATGAAGAATGCTATAAATTGATGTAATTGGTCTTTTTAAACGTCTATCAATCTTAATTTTAAAAGAAAATAAGGCTGAAAATATCAGCCTTATTAAAGAGAGAGCTTAATCTGGCGTATAATAAAGTTTACCAATTTCAATTTTTTGACGCCCGGTCTCTTCTCGCCATTTATTACTATCACGTAAAGAATACACACAACCGCAATATTCCTGTTGATAAAACCGCTCACGCTTACTAATTTCAATCATGCGTTGCGAGCCACCTTCTTTTCGCCAGTTATAATCCCAATAAATAACATCATCATATTTTTCCGCAGCGCGATGCCCACAGCCATTGATTTGATTCATATCCTTCCAGCGAGAAATACCCAGGCAACTAGTAAATACAGGGAAACCATGTTCATGAGCATATTCAGCAGCTTTTTCAAAACGCATATCAAAACACATAGTACAACGAATTCCCCTCTCAGGCTCCCATTCCATTCCTTTGGCACGATCAAACCAATTTTGACGATCGTAATCTGCATCAATAAATGGAATGCCAAATTTTTGGGCAAAACGAATATTTTCTTCTTTACGAATTAAATATTCTTTGAGTGGATGAATGTTTGGATTGTAAAAATAAATCGTAAATTCAATGCCAGATGCAAGGATTGCTTCCATCACCTCACCAGAGCAAGGCGCACAGCATGAATGTAAAAGGAGTTTATTATGTCCATCTGGCAACTCAAGTTTTTCACGAATAAAAGGTGCGTTAGGATCTTTGCGTACCTTTTGTTTACGAGTTTTACCTTGAAAATTAACCGCACTTTGCTCAGGTTTAGATTGAAGTTCTGTATTCATAAAGTTTAATTAAAATTAATTGGTATCAAGTATATAAACTAAATTAAGGACTAATAATTTCTATCAACTGACAAATACGCTAAAGAAATTAACGCCTTCTTATAATCACTGTCTGGCAACATTGCAATTGCATCTACAGCTTTTTGAGCTTCTTCTTTTGCACGATTCATCGCGTAATCTAAAGACTTATGCTCAGCCATAATCGCTAATACTTCATCAATAGCTTCACGTTTACCGCCTTGCTCAATCGCTTCACGAATTAAAGCCGCCTGTTGAGCATTACCATGACGCATAGCGTGTAGCAGAGGAAGAGTCGGTTTGCCTTCAGCTAAATCATCGCCTACATTTTTACCTAGCGCTTGCGCATTTGCACTATAATCCAATACATCATCCACAAGTTGAAATGCAGTGCCAAGATAACGCCCATAGTCTTGTAAAGCCTTTTCTTGAGCTTCTGTTCCCCCTGCGACAATTGCAGCAGCCTGACCAGCCACTTCAAACAAACGCGCAGTTTTGCTATAAATTACACGCATATAATTAGCTTCGCTCGTTTCAGGATCATTAACATTCATTAACTGCTGAACTTCACCTTCCGCTAAAACGTTAGTCGCATCGGCCATAATTCCCAAAATCTTCAATGACTCTAATTGTGCAACTAATTGAAATGCACGCGTATAAATAAAGTCACCTACCAGTACACTTGCAGCATTCCCAAATTCTGAATTCGCCGTAGCGCGCCCACGACGCATATCGGACTCATCCACCACATCATCATGTAATAAAGAGGCAGTATGAATAAATTCAACAAAAGTAGCACAAGTAATCGCCTTAGCACCATCGAAACCTAAAGATCGAGCTGTAAGAACGGCGATCAATGGACGGATCCGCTTACCACCACCTTGAACAATATAAAAACCTAACTGTCCTATTAATGGAACATCTGAATTAAGCTGAGCAAGAATATTTTGATTAACTTTTTTCATATCGGGAGCTGCAAGTTTCTGGATCTCGTCTATGCTCATAAGATCTTGTTTCTTCATTTTTTCATCAATTATTAGTCAAAAGTGCGGTGCATTTTACCCGAATTTTCAGACTTTCTGAAATCAATCCGCAAATGAAGGGAATTTTTTTATTTTATTGTAAATAAATTCTTGCCATAGGTAGGATTTTTCCGTAGAATTTGCGACCTATTTATATGAATTTTTAAGTGTGGACTGCTAAAGAGCAGGGAAACACAATTAAGCGGAGTATTTATGTACGCAGTTTTCCAAAGTGGCGGTAAACAACACCGTGTGAGCGAAGGTCAAGTTGTTCGTTTAGAAAAACTTGAACTTGCAACTGGCGCAACAGTTGAGTTCGATTCTGTGTTGATGGTCGTTAATGGTGAAGATGTTAAAATCGGTGCACCAGTAGTTGCTGGCGCAAAAGTAGTGGCTGAAGTAGTTGCACAAGGTCGTGGCGAGAAAGTTAAAATCGTTAAATTCCGTCGTCGCAAACACAGCCGTAAACAACAAGGTCATCGTCAGTGGTTCACAGAAGTGAAAATCACTGGGATTCAAGCATAATTTCAGAGGAGATCAAGTAGATGGCAACTAAAAAAGCTGGTGGTTCAACTCGTAACGGTCGCGATTCTGAAGCTAAACGCCTTGGTGTTAAACGTTTCGGTGGCGAATCTGTATTAGCAGGTAGCATCATTGTTCGTCAACGTGGTACTAAGTTCCACGCGGGTAGTAACGTAGGTATGGGTAAAGACCACACCTTATTCGCAACTGCAGATGGCAAAGTTAAATTTGAAGTAAAAGGTGAGAAAAGCCGTAAATACGTAAGTATTGTTACTGAATAATTTAAAATCTATTCGATTGAAACGCCCTACAATTTTGTGGGGCGTTTTGTCTTTTTTAATTTCACATAAGCGAGCAAGCAATGAAACAACAACCTTTATTAGGCTTTACTTTCGCGCTTATTACCGCTATGGCTTGGGGATCCTTACCTATCGCTCTCAAACAAGCTTTATCTGTAATGAATGCGCAAACTATCGTATGGTATCGTTTTATTGTAGCGGCGATCTCATTATTAGCCCTACTTGCTTATAAAAAGAAATTACCTGAACTAATGAAAGTCGGCCAATATGCTTGGCTTGCTATTATTGGGGTAATTGGTCTTACTGGTAATTTTCTATTATTTAGTAGTTCGCTGAATTATATTGAACCTTCAGTTGCACAAATTTTTATTCATTTATCCTCTTTTGGAATGCTCATCTGTGGTGTACTGATCTTCAAAGAAAAATTGGGGCTGCACCAAAAGATCGGGCTTTTCTTATTGTTAATTGGTTTAGGCTTATTCTTTAATGATCGTTTTGATGTATTTGCCGGACTAAATCAGTATTCAACAGGTGTCATCTTAAGCGTAGCAGGATCCCTTATTTGGGTCGCTTATGGAATGGCGCAAAAATTAATGTTGCGTAAGTTTAATTCACAACAAATCTTGCTAATGATGTATTTAGGTTGTGCCATAGCCTTTATGCCGATGGCTGAATTCTCGCAAGTACAAGAACTCACACCTTTAGCTCTAATTTGTTTTATTTACTGCTGTTTAAATACCTTAATTGGATACGGCTCTTATGCGGAAGCACTTAATCGTTGGGATGTATCAAAAGTCAGTGTTGTTATCACACTTGTGCCGCTTTTCACGATCTTATTTTCTCATATTGCGCATTATTTTAGCCCATCAGATTTTGCCGCACCAGAATTGAATAATATTAGCTATATTGGCGCATTTGTTGTAGTATGCGGGGCAATTTTATCCGCGATTGGACATAAATTATTACCGCATAAAATTCATTAAAGTGCGGTTTATTTTGGAGAAGTTTTAATGAAATTTATTGATGAATCCCTTATTCGAATTGAGGCTGGGGATGGTGGCAACGGTTGCGTAAGTTTCCGTCGAGAGAAATTTATTCCTAAAGGCGGCCCTGATGGTGGCGACGGTGGTGATGGTGGCGATGTATATTTACAAGCGGATGAAAACCTTAATACCTTAATCGATTATCGCTTTAATAAACGCTTTGCCGCAGAGCGTGGAGAGAATGGACGAAGTTCAGATTGTACAGGGCGTCGCGGTAAAGATATTATTTTACCTGTTCCCGTAGGAACTCGCGCTATTGATAACGACACTCAAGAAACCTTGGGAGATTTAACCCAACACGGTCAAAAAATGTTGGTAGCCAAAGGTGGTTATCACGGTTTAGGGAATACCCGTTTCAAATCATCGGTAAACCGTGCACCGCGTCAAAAAACAATGGGAACACCGGGCGAAAAACGAGATTTATTATTGGAATTAATGCTACTTGCTGATGTGGGAATGCTCGGTTTACCTAATGCCGGTAAATCCACTTTTATTCGTGCCGTTTCAGCCGCCAAACCAAAAGTTGCAGACTATCCATTTACCACCTTAGTGCCAAGTCTCGGTGTTGTGAAAGTGGATGACTCACACAGTTTCGTAGTCGCCGATATTCCAGGATTAATTGAGGGCGCAGCAGATGGTGCAGGGCTAGGAATTCGCTTTTTAAAACATCTAGAACGTTGTCGAGTGCTTATTCATTTAGTCGATATTGCGCCAATTGATGGCTCTAATCCGGCAGATAATGTCGCTATTATTGAATCTGAACTTTTCCAATACAGTGAAAAATTATCAGAAAAGCCACGTTGGTTAGTATTCAATAAAATTGATACGATGAGCGATGAAGAAGCTGAAGAGCGGGCTCGAGAAATTACTGAACAATTGGGTTGGGAAGAAGATTATTACCTGATTTCAGCTGCAACAGGGAAAAATGTTCCACCACTTTGTCGTGATATTATGGACTTTATCATAGCGAATCCACGCGAAGCTGAAACACAGCAAGTTGCGCCTGAAGAAGTAAAATTCAAATGGGAAGATTATCATCAGGAACAACTAGCGGAGCATCAATTTGATGATGACGAAGATTGGGATGATGATTGGACCGAAGAAGATGATGAAGGTATAGAGTTTATCTATAAACCTTAATAAAATGGCGGTTCTAGCAGTTCATCAGCTATATGCTTCTAAATACTTAAAAGAGCTTTGTGATATAGGTGTTTTGAGTGAGATATCTTTGGGAAGAGATAAATTATTTATTCATCCTAAATTGATGTCTTTACTACGAGGTGAAAATAACGAATTTACACCTTATATATAATTTTCATAAAACTTTATGATGGATTTAGGAAAATAAAAATGGGATCGCAATGATCCCATTTTTGTTAGTGAGTACTCGTGCTGGTTGTAGTACGGTTTGCACGTTTACGATCGTTTTCCGTTAAGAGTTTTTTACGGATACGGATCGATTCAGGTGTTACTTCTACTAATTCGTCGTCATCAATAAACTCAATGGCTTGTTCAAGTGTAAATTTCACGGGTGTGGTTAATACGATGGCATCATCTTTACCTGATGCACGCATATTGGTGAGTTTTTTACCTTGTAAACAGTTAACAGTTAAGTCGTTTGTACGGCTATGAATACCGATAATTTGACCCTCGTAAACTTCTACGTTGGCTTCGATCATTAATTTACCACGTTCTTGTAAACCAAACAGTGCATAAGCAAGTGCTTTACCTGTTGCGTTAGAAATTAATACACCGTTTTTACGTTGGCCGATTTCACCTGGTTTGATGTCATCGTAGTGATCAAAACTAGAGTAAAGTAAACCGGTACCTGAAGTCATGGTCATAAATTCACCACGGAAACCGATTAAGCCACGGCTTGGGATGATGTATTCTAAACGAACACGACCTTTGCCATCTGGCATCATATCGCGAACTTCACCTTTACGGATACCTAATGCTTCCATGACAGAACCTTGGTGTTGTTCTTCCACGTCGATAGTCACTTGTTCGTAAGGCTCTTGTTTTCTGCCGTCGATTTGACGATAGATTACTTTAGGACGAGAAACTGCAAGCTCATAACCTTCACGACGCATATTTTCAATTAATACAGAAAGGTGTAATTCACCACGGCCAGAAACACGGAATTCATCTGGGTTTGGTGTTTCTTCTACACGTAATGCCACGTTGTGAACTAATTCTTTGTTTAAACGTTCAAGAATTTGACGAGAAGTCACATATTTACCTTCTTGACCTGCAAACGGAGAAGTGTTTACACAGAAGAACATGGTTACGGTTGGTTCATCAACAGTTAATGAAGGTAAGGCTTCAACCGCGTTGATATCACAAATAGTATCCGAGATATTTAATTCACCTAAACCGGTAATGGCAATGATGTCTCCTGCGTAAGCAACATCTTCTTCATAACGTTGTAAACCGAGGTGACCTAATACTTGACCTACACGGCCTTGACGAGTTTTACCTTCGCCATCAATGATAGTCACAGGTTGATTTGGTTTGATAGCACCACGTTTGATACGACCGATACCGATAACACCCACGTAGCTGTTATAGTCTAGTTGGGAGATTTGCATTTGGAATGGGGCATCAAGTTTCACTTTTGGCGGTTCTACGTGTTGAACGATCGCTTCAAATAACGGCGTCATATCTTCCGCTAATTCTTCGTGTTCAAGACCTGCTACACCATTTAATGCAGAAGCATAGATAATAGGGAAGTCTAATTGCTCATCCGTTGCGCCAAGGTTAACGAATAAATCGAACACTTGATCCACCACCCAATCAGGACGTGCGCCTGGGCGGTCAACTTTGTTGATAACTACGATTGGTTTTAAACCGTGAGCAAAGGCTTTTTGGGTTACGAAACGCGTTTGTGGCATTGGACCGTCAAACGCATCTACCACTAAAAGTACAGAGTCCACCATAGAAAGCACACGTTCTACTTCACCACCGAAGTCTGCGTGTCCTGGGGTGTCTACGATGTTAATACGATAACCATTCCAGTTAATTGCGGTATTTTTTGCAAGAATGGTAATACCACGTTCTTTTTCAAGATCGTTTGAGTCCATTACGCGTTCATCAACATCACCACGAGTGGATTCAAATGTACCAGATTGTTGAAGAAGTTTGTCAACGAGGGTGGTTTTACCATGGTCAACGTGAGCGATAATTGCGATATTGCGCAATTTGTTAATATCAATGTCGTTTTTCATTTATTACTTTCTTAAAGTTTAAGTTTTATAAGGTGGAATTTTAACACCACCGAATAGTCCAAGTAGTTTAAATTGGTGAGTAGAACTCACCCTACAAGAATGTTGAAAGGGCAAAAATTATACACGATATTTCGTTGATCTGCTATGCTGGGTGATAAAATAAATCCCATGAAAAAAGCAAGTGGTTGCGTTATAATGCTCTTTTAATTTTTATAAAGATTATATAGCAAAATAGAGGACTCCTTATGCCAAATGCAAATGCAAATGCAATTGCCAACGTATTCAAACTGATCGAAGAGAACGATATTAAGTTCGTGTTACTTCGCTTCACTGACATTAAAGGTAAAGAACACGGCGTTTCCATCCCGGTTAGCCTTGTCGATGAAGATATGTTTGAAGATGGTAAAATGTTCGATGGCTCTTCTGTTGAAGGTTGGAAAACCATTAACAAAGCCGATATGCTTTTAATGCCAATTGCTGAAACTGCAGTAGTCGATCCATTTGCGCAGATCCCAACACTTTCAATTCGTTGTAGCGTTTATGAACCAACAACCATGCAAAGCTATGATCGTGATCCGCGTTCAATCGCTATTCGAGCAGAAAACTATATGCGTTCAACAGGCGTTGCAGATCAGGCATTCTTTGGTCCAGAGCCAGAGTTCTTCTTATTTGATGATGTACGTTTTGATGTATCAATGAACCGTGCTTCTTTCGCCATTGATGACATTGAAGCCGCTTGGAATACCAATAAAAAATATGAAGGCGGTAACAATGCTTATCGTCCATTGAAGAAAGGTGGTTATTGTGCGGTGGCTCCAATTGATACGGCTCATGATATTCGTTCTGAAATGTGTTTAATTTTAGAAGAAATGGGCTTAGTCATCGAAGCTCATCACCATGAAGTGGCAACAGCAGGTCAAAACGAAATTGCAACGAAATTCAACAGCTTAACCTTAAAAGCGGATGAAACACAAATCTATAAATATGTGGTGCAAAACGTTGCATTAGAACACGGCAAAACCGCTTGTTTTATGCCGAAACCAATCACAGGTGATAATGGTTCAGGCATGCACTGTAATATGTCATTAAGCAAAGATGGCAAAAACATTTTCCAAGGTGATAAATATGCAGGTCTTTCTGAAACCGCGCTTTATTACATCGGTGGTATCATTAAGCATGCAAAAGCATTAAATGCATTCACTAACCCAAGTACGAACTCATATAAACGTTTAGTACCAGGTTTTGAAGCGCCAGTATTGTTGGCTTACTCTGCAAGTAACCGTTCTGCTTCAATTCGTATCCCAGCAGTAACCAACCCGAAAGCAATCCGCATTGAAGCGCGTTTCCCAGATCCGATGGCAAACCCATATCTTGCTTTCGCTGCATTATTAATGGCGGGCCTTGATGGCGTAGTGAACAAAATTCACCCAGGTGATGCAATGGATAAAAATCTTTATGATCTTCCACCGGAAGAATTAAAAGATATTCCAGCAGTCGCAAGCTCATTAGAAGAAGCGTTGAATTCATTAGAAAAAGACCATGAATTCTTAACGCAAGGTGGGGTGTTTACTAAAGACTTTATCGAAGCATTTATTAATATTAAACGTAAAGAAGTAGAACGTTTAAATATGACACCACATCCAGTTGAGTTTGAGATGTATTATGCTTAATTAAAGCTTCAATAAGGATTAAATTAACATGGAAAGTGCGGCTAATTTTAGCCGCATTTTTCTTATGAATTTATTATTATAACTTTACAATATCTTTACATAACTTTTATTGTTAATAAGAGTTATGTTCTGTAAAATCATGAAAAATAAAATATTTAAAATAAGGCATAAATATGAATGATATTAATTATCAAAACAATAGTGAAATAGATTTAATTGAGCTAATAAAAGCATTATGGCGTAAAAAGATTTGGATTTTACTATCGGCTTTTTTGGGGACAGCTATTGCGGGTGTTTACGCATTTACAGCAAAAGAGCAGTGGACTTCTACTTCAATTATTGTGGCTCCACGTTCAACTGATTTAGGCCATTTATTACATACACGCGCAGAATATGCTCGTATTATTGGTGATGGTGATTTTTCAGCTGGGAAATTATCTGATTCTCTTTACGGACAATTTAAACATTTCTTACTTTCTAACGATTTAAAACGTCAATTCTTAGAGCAATCTGAGTGGGTTAAAAACTACACCAAAGATATGACGGAAGAACAAAAAAGAAAATATATTGAAGAAACTGTTTCAAAATATCTTATTGTTCACGAAGTGGACCCTAAGAAAAAAGATTTAACTGAATTAGATAAAATTGGTTTAAAACTCACCTTCTCAGCAGAAACTCCAAAAGATGCACAACTTGTATTAGGGCAATACGTTGAATTTATAAACCAATATTTATTAAACCAAACTAATCAAGAATTTAAACTCGGCTTCAACTTGCGTTTAGATGCTTTAAAATTTGCTAAAGAGCAAATGGAAGAAAGTTTAACCGAAACTAAAACGGTTCAAGTAGAAAACTTAACAAATGCGTTAGATATTGCAAAAAAAGCAGGAATTAAAAATTTCTCAAGAGGAAATAATAACATTTCTGTACCAGAATATATGTTAGGAGATGCTCGTTTAAATATCTCTGATTCTAAACTAGCAGACGGTACATATTTATTTATGCTTGGTGAAAAATACCTGCAAGCTCAATTAGATATTGCCAAAAACAGCCCGGTTATTTACCCAACCAACTATTACAGCACAGAAAGACAGCTTGCTAAATTAACAAAATTAGCACCGCAGTTGGAATCTGTTCAAGAAGTAAAAGCGTATCATTATTTAAGCTCGCCGGATTATCCTGTAATAAAAGATAAACCGAAAAAAGCATTAATCTTAATGATTGGTTTATTGATTGGTGGGTTTATTTCAACAATCTCTATTATTTTAGCGGAATTATTTAGAAGAAAATAAAGAAAAAGTGGGAATGTAAATGGTTAAATACAAGTCAGTCAAATTTAATTTCATTATGAATTTTATTTTGACTCTATCCAACTTTATTTTCCCACTTATTACCTTTCCTTATGTTTCACGTATTTTGCAAGCATCGGGATTAGGTAAGGTTGGATTTGCAACTTCTATCATTGCTTATTTTAGTATGATTGCAATGATGGGCATTCCTACTTATGGTATTAAAGCCTGTGCTAAAATTAGGGATGACAGTTATAAATTAACAAAAACAGTTTATGAATTATTAATATTAAATACCATTTTCTTAGCGTTTTCCTTAACCTTATTATTACTATCTGTTATTTTTATTAATAAATTCTATATCGATAAAGAGCTATATATTATCCTAGCATTCTCAATGTTATTTAATGTATTAGGTATTGAATGGTTATACAAAGCTTTAGAACAGTATTCCTATATTACTATTCGTTCAATCTTTTTTAAAATAGCCTCACTTATTTTACTTTTTGTCTTTGTTAAAGAAAGTAACGATATACTCCCTTACGCAATGCTAACTGTGTTGGCATCAGTTGGGGCAGGAATATTAAATTTTTATAATCTAAGAAAGATTATTACATTATATAAAATCACATTTAAACAGTTAGAGATAACAAAACATATAAAACCTTCATTCACATTTTTCTTATTGACAATATCAATTACGATTTATGTTAATCTTGATTCGATCATGCTTGGTTTCATGACAAGTGATGATAATGTTGGCTACTATTCAGCAGCGGTAAAAATTAAACAAATTTTAGTAACTCTTGTAACGTCATTAGGTGCAGTAATGTTACCAAGATTAGCCTTTTATTATGAGCAAAAGCGCTTTGATGAGTTTAAAGATCTTGTTAAAAATGCACTAGGTTTTATTCTTATTGTATCATTACCATTAACGATTTATTTTACGTTATATGCTAAAGATGCCATTTTACTATTATCAGGTGAATCATTTTTAGCTTCAGTTGAACCCATGCAAATCATTATGCCAACAGTGTTTCTTATTGCATTATCTAACTTAATGGGATGGCAAATTTTAGTTCCGATGGATAGAGAGAAGCAGATTGTATTCTCTACAATTATTGGAGCGATAGTTGGCGGTATAATCAATATTTTTGCTATTCCTTATCTGGGTGTTAATGGAGCTGCAATCGCAAATTTATGTGCAGAATGTGCAGTTGTTGTTGTTCAAATTATTTTATTAAGAAAGTTCATTTTCCCTATTTTAGCTAAAATAAACATCTGGAAAATGTTAATAGCATTGTTTATTTCAACAGGCGTAACTTTGTTAATACCATTTAACTCAAATGAAATTATTAACTTATTATTATCATCAATTTTATTTTTTGGTAGTTATCTAATAAGTTTATTGATTTTAAAAGAACCAATGGTATATCAAATTTTTTCATCTGTTTTAAACAAAATTAAATTAAAAAGGAATGCATTGTAATGTCAAATTATGATTATTTAGTTGTTGGTGCAGGATTATTCGGAGCTGTTTTTGCAAGAGAAGCAGCATTAGCTGGCAAAAAAGTAAAAGTGATTGAAAAGCGCGGTCATATTGCAGGAAATATTTACACTAAAGAGGTGGAAGGGATCCAAGTTCACGAATATGGGGCTCATATTTTTCATACGAGCGATAAAGAAATTTGGGATTATGTAAATCAATTTGCAGAATTTAACCGCTATACGAATACTCCTATCGCAAATTATAGAGGTGAAATTTATAACTTACCTTTTAATATGAATACCTTTAATAAATTATGGGGTGTCGTCACACCAGCAGAAGCACTGGCAAAAATTGAAGAGCAAAGACAGGTATTAAAGGAGAAAGAACCTTCAAACCTTGAAGAGCAAGCAATCTCCCTAGTGGGTACTGATATCTATAACAAATTAATTAAAGACTATACAGAAAAACAATGGGGTAAGCCTTGTTCTGAACTCCCTGCTTTTATTATTAAGCGTTTACCTGTTCGATTAACTTACAATAATAATTACTTTAACGATACTTATCAGGGTATTCCTATTGGTGGTTATACACAAATAGTCGAGAAAATGCTCTCGCATCCAAATATTGATGTGGAAACAAGCGTCGATTTTTTTGCAAATAAAGAAGACTACTTAGCAGCTTATCCGAAGATTGTTTTCACCGGTATGATTGATGAGTTTTTTGATTATCAATTAGGGGAATTAGAATACAGAAGTTTACGTTTTGAAACAGAAACCCTAGATATGGAAAATTATCAAGGCAACGCCGTAGTGAATTATACCGATTCAGAAACGCCTTATACCCGTATTATTGAACATAAACATTTTGAATTTGGTACACAGCCTAAAACAATTATTACTAAAGAACATTCAAAAACATGGCAAAAAGGTGATGAGCCTTATTATCCTGTAAATAACGAAGAAAATAATCGCTTATACGCACAATATACAAAATTGGCTGAAGAGCAGAAAAATGTCATTTTTGGTGGACGTTTGGGGATGTATCGCTATTTTGATATGCACCAAGTGATTGCGGTAGCGTTAAAAGCAGTAAGAACCGAATTAAATTAATTGGATTTTTAATGAAAAAAATATCAATACTACACTTATCCCAAGTATCTGGCGGCGGCGTAGAAAAGTATATTAAACTATTCCTAAAATATTCAAATAATGAAAAGTTTGATAATTATCTTGTTGCTCCTAACTTAGATAATTATAAAGAATATAAGATAAAAAAATCTTTTGAATTTAATACAAATCAATCCTTTTCTATCATTCAATTGCTAAAAAATGTACTCTTTATCAGAAAAATTTTTAAAGAAATTAAACCTGATATAGTGTATTTACATAGTACTTTTGCAGGTGTAATAGGAAGGCTAGCTGCTGTGGGTTGTAATTGTAAGGTTGTTTATAATCCTCATAGTTGGTCTTTCAAAATGGACATATTATCTATTAAGAAATTATTCTATAAATCTATTGAATTTTTCTTATCTTTCTTTACTGACAAATATATTTTGATTTCTAAATCAGAATATGAATTAGCCAAAAATATTTGTTTTAATAATAGAAAATTAGAGATCATTTATAATGGTATAGAAATTAATGAAAGACACAATGAAATCAAGGAACTGTCGGCTTCATTAAGTGGTATGTATGTAATAGGGATGGTTGGACGTATTTGCGAACAAAAAAATCCCTTATTTTTTGTAGAATTTGCTAAAGAGCTTTATAAATTAAGGAAAGATATCTTTTTCATTATTGTTGGTGACGGTGAACTTAAAAAAGAGATTGAAAATAAAATTGTTGAATATGGAATGGAGGATCATTTTCTAATTACAGGGTGGGTGAATAACCCTAAAGATTATATTGAATTATTTGATCAAGCGGTTTTATTTTCAAAATGGGAAGGTCTATGCTTATCTATTGCAGAATATATGTTAGCAAGGAAACCTATTTTAGCTACAGATATTGGTGGAATTAATGATTTAATTCAAAATAATGTTACTGGGTTGTTAATTAATAACTTTAATCTAAATGATGCGGTAATAAGTTCATTAAAAATAAGAGAGAATGAAAAACTATCATATAACATATCGAAAAATGCTTATGATTTAGTTATTAATAAATTTTCTATTGAGAAACAAATGGGAAATATTGAAAATTTATTCTTTAATATGTTGGAAAAAGAAAATGAATGATTTAAAAAAAATACAGAAAATTGAGTTAGATATGCTAAAAGTATTCCATTCCATTTGTATAGAGAATAAGCTTCGTTATTATGCTGTGGGGGGGACTCTATTAGGAGCAGTTAGACATAAAGGATTTATCCCATGGGATGATGATATTGATCTTGCAATGCCGAGATCTGATTTTGAAAAATTTATAGAAATAGCGCATGAGGTATTACCTGCTAACTTAGGTTTGCATAGAAGCAAATTAAATTTAAATACATTACAGTTAGTTAATAATAAAACATGTGTAAAAAAAGGAAAAATTGAAACTCCAATATACTTAGATATTTTTCCTTTCGATGGTTACCCATCAAAAAAAATTAATAATATAATTTATAAATATAAGATCTTATTTAGAAGAATGATGTGCAAATTATCTGTAATTAATTTGCTTTCAGACAGGGATCGGGGAACGCTAGAAAATTTAATAGTTTTTCTAGGTAAATTATTTAATACTAATAAATTATTAAATTCAGATAAGCAATTAAATAAATTACAAGAGTTAATTAAGAATTATTCTTATGATACTTCATTTCTAGTTGGAAATATTCTAGGTAGATACAGAGAAAGAGAAATTGTAGAAAAAAGAATAATTGGGGAGGGAAAATTATTAAGATTTGAAGATACTGAGATATTTGTACCTGATGATTATTCAAAATATCTTACAAAAATATATGGAGATTATATGAAGTTACCTTCTTTTAAGGATAGAACTACACAGAATTTAAAAATAGTTTTTATCGGGGAATCATATGAGTAATATTTTAGTAAGTATTATCGTTCCTGTATATAATGTAGAAAAATATTTAGCCTTCTGTGTAGAAAGTTTAGTTAAGCAAACTTATAAAAATATAGAAATATTACTTATTGATGATGGCTCTACAGATAAGTCTGGAAAAATTTCAGATGAATGGGCAGAAAGAGATTCAAGAATAAAAGTCTTTCATAAAGAAAATGGTGGTTTATCAGACGCAAGGAATTTCGGTGTGCGTCATGCATCTTCAGATTGGATTATGTTTATTGACTCTGATGACTATTATGAATTATTTGCAGTAGAATATCTCGTTAGAATTAAAGAAAAATATAATGCGGATTTAATCGCTACTGCATTAAAAGGAGTATCTAAACACAATTCTTTTGAAAATAGAGAAATAACTGAACGCGATATATCTGATGCTTTGCATATGAGCAAATATCAAGCTTTGGAAGAGATGTTTTACTCTAAACGTTTTTCTTCTTCGGCTTGTGGAAAACTTATAAATAAAGATCTTCTCTTACAAAATGAATATCCTAAGGATAAATTATTTGAAGATATGGCAACTACTTACAAACATATTCATAATGCTAAAAATATTTATATTGCACCAATAAAAATTTATGGATATTTTAAGCGAGAAGGTAGTATTGTTAACAGTAAGTTTAATGAAAAATATCTTTATATTTTAGATATAATAAATGATATTCATTCTTTCTTAAATAAAGAATATAATGATAATAGCATAAAGAAAGCGGCTAATGTAAGAAGTGTTTTCCTGTTATTGGAACTTGGAAATACCTTGCTTCGTTCAGGAATGTATGTTGATTTGAGAGATATTAGAGAGAGAATATGGCGTTATAAATACGATTTCTTTGTAAATAGTAGGGTTTCATTGAAAAACAAAATAAAATCGCTACTTTTTCTCTTTTTTCCAACGTTTTATAACTATATTAGAGTTAAATTATTAAATTAATTATAGGTTTAGAGTTATTAATTATGAATAAAGTTTTGACAATTACCGTCCCCTCCTATAATGCAGAAAATTATCTATTAGAGACAATTCCAACAATGTTATCAGTTTCTAATCCAGAAAAATTAGAAATTATCATTGTCAATGATGGGTCTAAGGATAATACATTAGCTGTTGCGCAACAGTTAAAGGAAAATTATCCTGAAACTATCGTAATTGTTGATAAAGAGAATGGTGGTCATGGTTCTACTATTAACGCAGGCATTAAAATTGCGACAGGCAAATATTTTAAAGTCGTTGATGCTGATGATTGGATAGAATCTAAAAATCTAAATGAGCTTATCGGCTATTTAGAAAAATGTAATGATGACGAAGTAATATCCCCATTTGTTAAAGTATATACCGATAAAAATACTGAAGAAGTTTATTCGTATAAGCCTAAGTTAAATCAAAAAACTTATCAATATGATGATTTCTTATCTGAGATAAATGAATTGCCTAAGATGCATGCGATTTGTATAAAAACAGAAATCTTGCAGAAGAATAATATTCATATCGATGAGAACTGTTTCTATGTAGATCTAGAATATAATGTATTTCCTATACCTTATATTAAAACTATTTCATACTTTGAATTGCCTATCTATCGTTATAGATTAGGCTCCCCAATACAAAGTGTGAGTATGTCTAGCTATATAAAAAATATAAAAATGCACGAGAAAGTTCTTTTTTCTTTAATTCATTTTTATAATTCTTATCAAAATATCTCTAAAGTGCAGAAGAATTTGCTTGAAGATTTAATATCTAGTGTTGTAACAACCCAGGCGAATATCTTTTTAGCGAGAGATGACATTAATCAAGCCAAGAAAGAATTTATCGATTTTGAGAAAAAATTAGAAAATGCGAATAATATCTTTGCTAGAAAAAGTATTGGACGTAAGTTGCGTATAGTTCGGGGTTCTAAATATCTATTATTTTCTTTAATTAGTTTAATTTATAAGCGAAAATTAGCATTGTAATATGATGAGTAGAAAACTATCTTCTTTTCTAGAATATTTGTTTTTCTTATTGATAGTAATATCAACAAGAAGTATTTTTATTCATCTTTTAGATGGGGCACATAATGATAGAATAGTAAAAATACTTATCTTAATTGTATCAATGTTTATATTATTATTAAATATTAATAGCTTAAGATTAGAAAAAAAGTCCTTGCTAGGGATTGTGCTGTATTATATAGTATCCGGAGCTTTACTTTTTTATAATGTTCTTATAATAAAAGATGGAATATTGGCTTTTATATTTAATATTATTCTTTTATTACCTATCTTTTGGATTGTTTGTAGAGTATTTTATTTGAATAATAGACTTGTCTATTTATTGCATAAATACTCTGATATTGTTTTTATTATAGCTTCAATTTCATTATTTTTTTGGTTAGCAGGGAGTCTTCTAGATATTATTGAACCAAATTCCTATTTAACTTCAATTTGGGCGGATGAAGATGGTAGGCTAATTAATGGGTATTATTATCTATATTTCGAAACTCAAAAAATTAACCTATTGGGCTTTGAAGGCTGGCGTAATACTTCAATTTTTGTTGAAGGTCCTATATTTAATATTGTTCTTTTAGTTGCGTTTGTTAATCTACTTTTCTTAGATAAACGGAGTAAAAAAAGTATCAATATAAAAGCCTTGATTATTCTTGTTAGTATTTTTAGTGTGTTATCTACAACAGGAATATTCTTATCTATCTTTATATTATTATATAAATTCTACTTTAGGAATAAACTAACCAGAAAGAGAATACGTCTCTTACTTTCATTAAGTCCTGTATTACTTTATGCAACTATATTATTTCTTTATAACCTTGCATTAGATAAAGCGCAAACAGGTTCCGCATCCATGCGTGTTGATGATATTCATGCAGGTATAATAGCTTGGTTAGATAGCCCTATTGTTGGAAATGGTTACACCCATTTAGAAGCGATTTTTAAATATATGAATATGTCTATCCGACCTAATACAGGTTATAGTAATGGGATTTTAAGTACTTTAGTGCAAGGTGGGATAACATTATTTTTGATTTATTTCCTTCCTTTTATCTTGCTTTTTATTAAAAAAGGAAGAGATATGAAATTTGTTATTATTATGTGGTTTGTTATTATGTTTAGTACTATTATTGATAACACACCATTATTTTTATTTCTATGTGCTTTATCTTATTCTGTTTGCTTTGCAAAGAATGATATTAAAAAATTAGGATATTAATATGATCTACGCTGGAATTTTAGCGGGTGGTAAAGGCACTCGTATGGGTATTACAGATATGCCAAAACAATTCTTAGAATTAGGTACCAAGCCAATTCTAATTCATACTGTTGAAAAATTTCTTCTTGTACCTGAGTTTGAAAAGATTGTACTGGGCGTTCACCCTGATTGGGTAAGCTATACTGAAGATCTTATTGATAAATATTTGAGTGCACATACCGAACGTATTTTAGTTACTGAAGGTGGAGTTGATCGTAATTCGACTATTGAGAATGTGATCAATGCCATTAATGCACGTCGTCCTATTACAGATAAAGATATCATTGTGACACACGATTCCGTTCGCCCATTTTTAACATTAAAAACGATTCGGGAAAATATTGAGCTCGCTCAACAATATGACGCTGTTGATACCGTTGTGGAAGCCACAGATACGATTGTAGAAAGCAAAAATAATACGTTTATTACGGATATTCCTGAACGTAAATATTTATATCAAGGGCAAACGCCTCAGTCTTTTAAATGCCAAGAGTTTCTATCGCTTTATCACGCACTTTCTGCAGAGCAAAAAGAAATTTTGACCGATGCTTGTAAAATCTTTGTTATCAGTGATAAGCAAGTTGCTTTGGCGAGAGGCGAATATTCCAATATTAAAATTACGACGATTACGGATCTTAAAATTGCACGTGCGATGCTAGAGGAGGCGTAAATGCTAAATCAAGTTTTTCAGCTTGTTCGTCCTAAAAATATCATGATTAAATATGAAGATATTTCAGTTAATCAAAATGATAAGGTATTAGTTCGCCCTCTTTATATGGCATTGTGTCATGCAGATCAGCGTTATTTTCAAGGAAAGAGAGAACCGAGTATTCTAGCGAAAAAGTTGCCGATGGCGTTAATTCACGAATCTTGCGGTATAGTTGTTTCTGATCCAACCAAAACATTTAGTGTTGGACAAAAAGTGGTGATGATTCCTAATCAACCTCCAGAAGCAAGCGATGAAATTTTCTATGAAAATTACATGAAAGGAACAAAATTCCTTTCTAGCGGTTTCGATGGATTTATGCAAGAAGTTGTGCAACTTCCTCCTGATCGCCTTGTAAAATATGATGACATAGATGATACCGTTGCGGTTATTTCAGAGTTTGTAAGTGTGGCTGCTCATGCGGTTGAACGTTTTAATTGCATTTCTCATCCTGTTAGAGAACAGGTGGTAATTATTGGCGACGGTAGTTTATCCTATGTGACAGCAACGGTGCTTAATGCGTTATTCCCTAAAATTAAAATCACCGTAATTGGGCGTAATCACGAAAAGTTGAGTATGTTTAATTTTGTAGATAAAACCTATTTAACTAGTGAAATCCCTGAAGATTTTTCTTTTGATCACGCTTTTGAATGTTGCGGTGGTACAGGGAGTGAATATGCCATTGACGATATAATTAAATATATTAAACCGCAAGGTACAGTCATTTTGATGGGCGTAAGTGACAATAAAATTGCCGTAAATACACGTGATATTCTGGAAAAAGGGTTAACTGTTGTAGGTTCATCGAGATCTGGACGTACAGATTTTGAAACCGCAATAAACATAATGGCAAATAAACGTCTTCAAAATCGTTTTAAAAATATTATTTTTGAAGATAAACCTGTTCAAAATATCAATGACATTTATCGTGTTTTTGATACCGACTTAACAACATCCTTTAAAACTATTTTCAAATGGAAAGTATGATTAAAAATAAGCATGCTTATTTAATTATTGCTCATAATAAATTTGAACAGTTAGCATTTTTAGTTTCTCTATTGGATTATAAATATCATGATATTTATATTCTCGTAGATAAAAAGTCTAATTTTTCTGCTGAAGTTAAAAATAAGATTACTAAGGTGGCGAAAGAGTCAAATATCTATTTTTCTCAAGAATGCACTATTCATTGGGGCGGGTATTCTCAGATTGAAGCGGAAATGAAACTCTTTTCTTGGGCATTAGAATCTAATGATTATAGCTATTTTCATTTGTTGTCAGGTGTAGATTTACCCTTAGCAAGTAATGATGAAATTTATTCTTTCTTTGAAGCTAATCCTGAAAAAATTTTTTTGTCGTTAGTGAGTGAAGAAATCGCCCTAAAGAATCGAGTTGATGAACGCGTAAAATATGCTCATTATTTCTCTAATATAGGTTCAAGAAGTACGAATAATAAAGTTATAAGAAAAGCAATTAGTCTTTATAGAAAATTAGAAATCACTATTCAAAAAGCACTTAGGATCAATAGGTTAGATAAATACCGAATCGAAGTGGACTATGCGTCCAATTGGCTATCAATAGATCTAGAGAGTACACAATTATTAGTTAAAAATCAGGCTTTAATTAAAGATATATTTTATTACTCTGTTTTTGGTGATGAGATATTTATACCAACAATGATAAATAAATTAAACTTACAACATAAAATTTATTCGCCTATTCGCTTAAAAGATCAACCTGAAGATTTTCAGGGGAACCTTCGTTATATTAATTGGTGGGATGGGGCTCCGCATACTTGGACAGATAGCGAATCAGATAAAGCTCAGCTTTTATTTGCGAAAAAGAGCGGTCATTTTTTCTCAAGAAAATTTGATTTGGATAAGTATCCTAGTATGAAAAGCTTTATTTTAGAATTAACAAATAAAGGTAATGCCAATGACTAAATGGACACAGATTACATTATCAAAGATTATTCTTTTTTTTAGTGATTTTTTATCTTTGTTTTTACCTATTTTATTAATCTTCCCACTGCTTAACTTCTTTGGCGCAGGGCATAGCTATTTCCCTAGTGAACAATCAGATGAATATATTTATATTCATTTAGTTATGTCACTTTGTTGTGTTTCTTGGTTCTGGTTGCGATTAAGACATTATACTTACCGTAAGCCATTTTGGTTTGAATTAAAGGAAGTGATTCGAACACTAATCATCTTCTTTATTATTGAACTTGCCATTGTTGCACTCTCTAAACTCTATGTTTCTCGAACATTTTGGGTATTTACTTGGTTAATCATTTTTATTCTATTCCCAACAGCTAGAGTCTTAATGAAAAAACTCTTGCTAAAGTGGGGAATTTATAAAAAAGAAACGATTATTATTGGGGATGGAGAAAGGTTAAGAGAAGTTTATCAAGCACTAATCACAGAATCTTATCTGGGATTTGATATTAGATATATTGTTTCTCCCAACTTGATAATCAATAAAAAAACAGGGCAAGTTGAAGTAGTCTCTGATAATTTGGATGTGATTTCGTATTTATCCTTAGATAAAGAAACCGTTCAGTTTGTTCTTACTTTAAATGATGAAGATAAATTATATGCTTGGTTAAGATACCTAGCAAAAAATAATTATCGTTCAATCTCTGTTATTCCAAATGTTGCGGGGATTCCATTATATAGCACAGATATGTCGCTATTATTTAGTCACGAAATGTTATTTATGAGAATAAATAATAATCTGGCGAAACGTTCATCAAGAATATTAAAGCGTACTATGGATATTTTTGGATCTTTAGCCATTATCACTATGCTTTCTCCTGTTCTTCTTTATCTCTATTATACAGTTAAAAAAGATGGGGGTAACGCTATTTATGGACACCCTAGAATTGGTCGAAATGGTAAAACATTTAAATGTTTAAAATTTAGATCAATGGTAGTTAATTCAAAAGAAGTCTTGGAAGAACTATTAGCAAATGATCCTGAGGCAAGAGCAGAATGGGAAAAGGATTTCAAACTAAAAAATGATCCACGCATTACCAAAATTGGGGCATTTATTCGTAAAACCAGCTTAGATGAATTACCGCAGTTATTTAATGTATTAAAAGGAGAAATGAGCTTAGTAGGTCCACGCCCTATTGTTGCTGATGAGTTAGAACGCTATCAAGATGATGTAGATTATTACTTAATGGCAAAACCAGGCATGACAGGGCTATGGCAAGTAAGCGGGCGTAATGATGTGGATTATGATACCCGCGTTTACTTCGATTCTTGGTATGTAAAAAACTGGTCACTCTGGAATGATATTGCTATTTTGTTTAAAACGGTAAATGTTGTTTTGAAAAGGGACGGGGCTTATTAGATACTTATTTCGGGAAAATAAAAGTGAAATCATTAAATCTTAATTATATAACACGCTTAGATCATTTACGATTCTTTGCTGCTCTACTTGTTATTCTTGTCCATATGAAAGGTAATATCAATCTTCTACCTGAAGATACTGGCTTGTTAGGGGCTTTTTCTTCATTGAGCGGTTTTATCAAAAACTGGATTTTTAATGGTTCAGCTGGCGTAAGTTTGTTTTTGGTATTAACGGGGTTCCTCTTCTGTTTAATTAGCGATTTAGGTCATAAGAAAATCAAGTATTCAGGATTTATTTATAATCGTATATTAAGAATATTTCCTATGATGGTTCTGTTAGTCTTTGTTGTAATTACAGCAAGTCGACAAACTTCCACACCCATGGATATTTTTAGGATATTAACATTGCAGCTTAACACTGGACATGAATATACAGGGTGGGGGCACCAGTTTTACCCGAGCGGACCAATTTGGACGATTGGTGTCGAATTCCAATTTTATCTGTTATTTCCTTTTCTTGCTTTATTCTTATCTAGATTTGGTGTCAAGTACTTACTTGGTCTTATATTATTAATAGTATTGATTAAATTCAATCTGGTCGTTCTAAAAGGAGGGGCAATTTATTCTAATTTATATCACTCTATTATTGGTCGTTTAGATCAATTTCTTATAGGAATGTTATTTGCAATAATATATAAAACAAGATTAGTTCAATCTATAAAAAATAATAACGTTATATCACTATTGTTATTAATCTTATCATTGCTAATATTATCGCTAAGTTTTGGTAAAAGAAGTTTCTTATCCTTTACTATTGAAGCTATATGTTGGGGGGGAGTGATTATTTCTTATTTATCTATGAGTCTGTTTAATTCTAAGATCTTAGATAATGTTTTGGCAAGGTTAGGTGAGTTAAGCTTTTCAATTTATTTATTACATCTACCTATCATTGGGATGCTTGATGAAATCCTTGATAGAATATTTTCGTATTCACCTCCAACTACATTAATTGACCTATTTATTGCTTTTATATGGAAGGTACCAATTGTCATTATGATTGCTTTTTTAACTTTTAATGTTGTTGAAAAACCATTTATGTCATTGCGAGTTAAATATACTTCATAATTGGAGAGGTTTTATGATGAAAGAAGTAAGGTTTTCATTTTTACTATATAGTTTCTATAACCTAATTATAGGTACATAGGGTACTTTCTCTTATAAAAAATGATAAAAAAACTCTTAATCACCGGCGGTTCTGGCTTCATCGGTTCCGCCCTTATTCGATATATCATTAACCATACTCAAGATTCTGTTATCAATATTGATAAACTAACTTATGCAGCAAATCAGTCAGCTTTGAAAGAGGTAGAAAATAACCCTCGCTATACTTTTGAGCAAGTTGATATTTGTGATCTTAAGGCGATAGAAAGTGTTTTTGAGAAATATCAGCCGGATGCAGTGATGCATTTGGCGGCAGAAAGTCATGTCGATCGTTCTATTATGGGAGCAGCTGATTTTATTCAAACCAATATTGTTGGTACTTATACGTTGTTAGAGGTTGCTAAGAATTATTGGTATACCTTAGACGAAGCTAAAAAAACGACCTTTCGATTCCACCATATTTCTACTGATGAAGTATATGGGGATTTATCCCTTTCCGAACCAGACTTTACCGAACAGTCCCCTTATCATCCTAGCAGTCCTTATTCAGCCTCAAAAGCCGCGAGTGACCATTTGGTTCACGCGTGGTATCGCACTTACGGTTTGCCGGTGATTATCACAAACAGTTCCAATAACTATGGGGCTTATCAGCATGCTGAAAAACTTATCCCTTTAATAATTTCAAATGCTGTGATGGGAAAGCCTTTGCCAATTTATGGTGATGGGCAGCAGATTCGTGATTGGTTATTTGTGGAAGATCATGTTCAAGCTTTATATTTAGTTTTGACAAAAGGTCGAGTCGGGGAAAACTATAATATCGGTGGAAATTGTGAAAAAACAAACCTTGAAGTGGTTAAAACAATTTGCCAATTACTCGAAGAACTTGTGCCAAATAAGCCTAATCACATTAAGTATTACGAAGATTTAATTACTTTTGTAAAAGACCGACCTGGCCACGATGTGCGATATTCATTGGATTGTTCTAAAATTCATGCAGAATTGGGTTGGCAACCGCAAATAACTTTTGAACAAGGACTTCGTAAAACAGTAGAATGGTATCTATCGGATAATTATGCTAAATAGGTTGCCTAATTAAATAAACGAACTACATCTCCAAATAAGTACTATTTGAATAGTAAGCTTGTAATCCAGTAAAATAGAGTGATTACATATTGCTTATATTATTTCTATGAGTATCTTTATTTATATTTCTCTCATTATATTCAAAATTCTCTTATCCGATACCTGATACTTTGTGCCTAACTGCTGCGCAAATAAACTCACACGCAATTCCTCAATCATATAGCGAATTTCTGCAATTTCATCGGAAATTGGTTTAGATTTTGGCAGTTTAGCAAGAAGTTGTTGGTAGGCTTGTTGCACTTTTTCCACGCGTAGCATTGCTGCACGATCTCGATTTGTATCTTGGGTAAGTTTATCTAAGCGTTTGCCTATTGCCTGTAAATAACGTAATAAATCTGGTAAACGATAATAACCGCTTTTTTGCACAAAACCTTGATAAATAAGATCCGCAAGTTGTGATTTAATATCCGACAATGCAAAGGCCATAGTGAAATCCATTTTGCCTTTTAAACCTTGGTTTAAGGCATGGTTAAGGGATAGGATTTGCTCCACTTTTTGTGCAATATCTACGGTCACTTCGTTAAGGTTTTCCCGCACGAAATCACGCAATTTTTCAAAGCCTGCCTCATCCCATACAAAACCGCCAAAATCGGCAATCAGTTTATCCACGGCACAAGCGATACAGTCATCGATCAAATCCAACACACGACCGAACGGGGTAAAATACAGCCCCAATTTAGCTTTATTCGGCAATTTTTCATGCAGATATTTAATCGGTGACGGTACATTGAGCAGCAACAAGCGACGCAAACCTTGTTGCATTGCCACTGCTTGCTCAAGCTCTGTTTCAAACAGTTTAATACCTACCGCATCTTTTTCATCTACGATGGCCGGGAACGCTTTGACGCTAAAACCACGCTGTTTTTGTTCGTAACATTGTGGTAAATCTGCAAAGCTCCAAATATGTAGCCCGCTTTGTTCAATACCATCATGTGCCACAGCAGAAATACTTTCCTGTACACGATCTTTTAAGTTAAATTTCAGCTCGTCCAAATTCATGGATTCGGCAATTTTCTTGCCATTTTCATCCACCACACGGAACGTCATTTTCAAATGGCTTGGAATTTGTTCCCAATTCCAATGTTCCGCCTCTACGGTGACGCCCGTCATGCGACGTAATTCATAAATTAGCGTATCTAATAACGGTTTCTCCAATGGCACGGCTCGACTTAAAAAGGCTTGGGCGTAATTAGGTGCAGGCACAAAGTTCCGGCGATAAGATTTCGGCAGAGATTTAATAAGCGCAATCACCAGCTCTTCACGCAAGCCTGGAATTTGCCAATCAAAGCCGGTCATTTCCACTTGGTTGACCAATGGCAACGGAATATGCACCGTCACGCCGTCCGCATCAGTACCCGGTTCAAATTGATAAGTTAATTTGAGTTTTAAATTGCCTTGATGCCAGAAATTCGGGAAATCCAACTTACTCACTTGCTCCGCATCATCATTAATCAAGAATGAGCGTTCAAAATTAAGCAATTCCGGATCTTTTTGCTGCGCCTTTTTCCACCAGGTATCGAAATGTTTTTGAGAAACCACTTCCGTACCAATACGCTGATCGTAAAATTCAAAAAGCGTGCGGTCATCTACCAAAATATCACGGCGACGGCTTTTGTGCTCCAACTCTTCTACTTCTCGAACGAGTCGTTGATTTTCTTTGAAGAATTTATGTTTGGTATTCCAATCCCCTTCCACTAAGGCAGATTGAATGAAGATCTCGCGGCTTACCGTCGGATCAATAGAACCGTAATTCACTGGTCGAGCAGCCACAATCGGCACACCGTAAAGCGTGACTTTTTCATCTGCAATCACCGCCCCACGAGATTTTGACCAACGCGGTTCTGAATAGGATTTTTTAATTAAATGCTCGGCTAGCGGCTCGATCCATTCTGGCTCGATTTCCGCCACCATACGCCCCCAAAGCTTGGAGGTTTCCACTAACTCTGCCGCCATCACCCATTTCGGTTGTTTTTTGAAAAGTACAGAATTGGGGAAAATTGCAAAATGGGCATTACGTGCGCCAAGATATTGTTGTTTTTCCGCTTCTTTTAAACCGATATGCGACAGCAAACCACTTAAAAATGCGGTGTGAATTTGCTGATATTCGGCTTTTTCCGAATTAATCGGCAAGCCCATTTCACGCACGGCAAGACGAATTTGGTGATAAATATCCTGCCATTCGCGAATGCGCAAATAATTTAAAAAATCCTTTTGGCACTGACGACGGAATTGGTTTTTACTCAATTCTTTTTGTTGTTCTTGTAGATAATGCCAAAGATTTAAAAACGCCAAGAAATCGGATTTTTTATCGGCAAAACGACGATGTTTTTCATCGGAAGCTTGTTGTTTTTCTTGTGGGCGCTCGCGAGGATCTTGAATGGATAACGCCGCGACAATAATCATCACTTCATGCAACGCACTTTGTGAGACAGCGGTCAGCAACATCTTCGCCAAACGTGGATCCACAGGGAGTTGGGCAAGTTGGCGACCGATTGTCGTTAATCGACGTTTTTCACACGATTTGGTTTGAATGGTTTCAAACGCCCCCAACTCTTCCAACAACTTCACACCATCTTGAATATGCCGTTTATCCGGCGCATCAACAAACGGGAAAGCTTCAATATCATCCAAACCCAATGCCGTCATTTGCAAAATAACGGAGGCTAAATTGGTGCGTAAAATTTCAGGAGCGGTAAACTCCGGACGAGAATTAAAATCCTCTTCCGAATATAAACGAATACAGATCCCTTCACTCACTCGACCACAACGACCTTTACGCTGATTAGCAGAGGCCTGTGAAATAGGTTCAATTGGTAAACGTTGTACTTTAGTGCGATAGCTATAACGGGAAATTCGCGCAGTACCTGGGTCAATCACATATTTAATGCCAGGAACGGTCAATGAAGTTTCCGCGACGTTGGTTGCTAATACAATGCGATTTAAACTGCTCGGATGGAAAATTTTATTCTGTTCTTGCGCAGACAAGCGAGCAAAGAGCGGTAGAATTTCCGTGTGTTTTAGGTTTTGTTTTTGTAAAGCTTCAGCGGTATCGCGAATTTCTCGTTCACCGTTCATAAAGATCAAAATATCGCCACGACCTTCTGCTTGCAGTTCATCCACCGCATTAAGAATGCCTTGTAGCTGATCTTGTTCGTCTTCTTCTACTGTAGGACGATAACGCACTTCAACAGGATAGGTTCTGCCCGAGACTTCAATAATCGGGGCATTGTTGAAATGTTTAGAAAAACGTTCCACATCAATAGTTGCAGAAGTGATGATAAGTTTTAAATCACGACGACGTGGTAAAAGCTGTTTCAGATAACCGAGAATAAAATCGTTATTTAGGCTACGTTCGTGGGCTTCGTCAATAATCAAACAAGAATATTGATTGAAGAAACGATCGTTTTGAATTTCAGCTAACAGGATCCCGTCAGTCATCAACTTGATTTGCGTATCATCACTGATTTGATCGTTAAAACGAACCTTATAGCCAACTAAATCGCCAAGCTCCGTTTCCAGTTCTTCCGCAATACGCGCCGCCACCGAACGAGCGGCAATACGGCGTGGTTGAGTATGACCAATCATGCCTAAATTGCCGAAACCTAATTCCAAACACATTTTCGGCAATTGGGTGGTTTTACCTGAACCGGTTTCCCCTGCCACCACAATGACCTGATGTTCAGAAAGCAGTTTTTGAATTTCTGCTTTACGTTGACTAACGGGCAAACTCTCTGGAAAAATGATGGGATTTTGCACCGCACTTTTACGATTTTCTACACGTAATTGAGCCTGTTCAATTTGCTGTTGGATTTCAGCAGCCACTGCTTGCTGAGCTTCTTGGCTTTTAATTTTTCCAATACCATGAATGCGGGCAGATAAACGGCGTTTATCCACCAACATGATATCATTTAATTGAGAAAAAAGAGATTGTTGTAAAGGTGTTAATGCGTGTTTTACCGATCTGTTTTTCATAGCGATTTACTTTTGAAACTTCCGTAAGCTAAGCTAATCCATCCGATTAAAAATAAAGTTCCGCCAATAGGCGTAATCCACACTATTGCATTGCTTGCTCCGAAAGCGAGGGCGTATAAACTTCCACTAAATAATAAGGTTCCAATTAACCAAGAAGCCATGGATAATCGGGCGAATTTGTTGTCACGTAAAGCAGATAATGCAACGGCAAGTACTGCAATGGTATGGAACATTTGATATTTTAAACTCGTATCAATCCATGATAATGCTTTGGCTTCTAATACATGGCTTAAACCATGTGCCGCAAATGCACCTAGTGCGACACAGAAGAAACCGCTTAAAGCTGCAAGAGTGAGATATTTGTTTTTCATTTAAATTTTCCCTAAAAGTAAAGCTAATATACCTGCAGCAATAAGTGGGCCAACGGGTATACCGCCAAAGAAAGATACGCCGATAACCGTACCAATCATAAGCCCTGTGACGAGAACGGGTTGATTTGTCATTAAGTCAACACCTTGGCCTGCAAGCCAGGCTACAAAAATACCAACGCCGATAGAGGAAAACATTTTCCAGTGAATAAAGGAAGAAAGTTCAGGCAATGGAATTTTCCCTGACACTAAAGGGCTGAGGACACCGAGGGTTAAAACCATAATTCCTAGTTTTAAACCATATTGATCGATCCAAGGAATATACTGTGATAAAAAAGTTTGTTGCATAATGAGCAAGACAGCAGCAGAAATTGTGATCGCGCTATTATGGCTGAGTAATCCGAGAATAATTAAAATCACCAATAATAAGGCGACGATATTAAATTGTAACGTCATAAGTAAAAGTGCGGTTAAAAGTTGTGAAGAATTATAGCAAGTTTAGATAATTGATGTGTTCTTTATTTCAATAAAACAGGCTAAAATACAAGCTACATTTCAGTTTTATTGAGCGTTTTTATGTCGAATACTATTGAGCATCTAGCTAACCATGAACTCATCAAAACCGTTATTTTACTCGCTTCCAGTGTAACCATTGTGCCACTATTTAAACACCTTGGTCTTGGTAGTGTGTTAGGTTATTTGGTGGCAGGTTGTCTAATTGGGCCTTCTGTATTTGGCATAATTCAAGATCCTGCTGCAGTTGTGCATTTGGCTGAACTTGGTGTGGTAATGTTTTTATTTATTATTGGTCTTGAAATGCACCCTGAACGCCTTTGGGCAATGAGAAAAGCAATTTTTGTACGTGGTTTTTTGCAAGTGGGATGCTGTGGTGCATTACTTACTTTAGCTGGAATTTATTTGCTCGATTTACCGAAAGAAGTCGCGTTTATAGCAGGCATGGGATTTACACTTTCTTCAACTGCTATTGTGATGCAAACTTTGGAAGAACGTTGTATTACCAGCACATCTAAAGGTCAGCGAATTATTTCGACTTTAATTTTTGAAGATATTGCTATTGTACCATTATTGGCATCAGTGGCGTTTCTTGCGCCTCATTCTGAAGAAAGCACTCATACCGATTGGATGTCAATCGGCATCGCATTAGGCGCGGTAATCGGCTTGATTGTTGCGGGTAAATGGTTAATGAATCCGTTATTCCGATTAATTTCTAAAGCACATATTCGCGAGATGATGACAGCAGCCGCTTTATTAGTTGTACTTGGCGCGGCATTAGCCATGGAAATAGGTGGACTTTCAATGGCAATGGGGGCATTTGTAGCGGGCGTTATGCTGTCAGAGTCTTCGTTCCGCCATCAATTAGAAGCGGATATCGAGCCATTTCGTGGTTTATTGCTTGGCCTGTTTTTTATGGGCGTGGGGATGTCATTGGATTTGATGTTAGTGTTTAATCACTGGTTATTACTACTCGGAATTGTATTTCTTTACATTATTGGCAAAGGGCTTTCCGTTTATGTCGTTGCCCGAATCACTCGCTTAGAACATAGAGAAGCAGTAGGAAGAATGTCACTCTTGGCGCACGGTGGTGAATTTGCTTTCGTACTTTTCTCTGCCGCAACAACAGCAGGCGTAATGAGCAACCATGAAAACGCTACTTTTACTGCAGCGGTAATTATTTCCATGTTGTTTTCTCCATTTATTACACAAATTACTCGTAAATTAGCGCAATGTGGAGAGAGAAAATCGGCGACTCAACCAGATACGAGCGATCTGTCGCCTATTGATGATTTAGAAGATAACGTGCTTGTAATTGGTTTTGGGCGTTTTAGCCAGATCGTATGTCAAACATTATTAATCCGTGGCATCAGCGTTTCAGTGATTGATCGTAATATAGAAAATATCCGTGCTGCGGCAAAATTTGGTTTTAAAGTCTATTATGGTGATGGTATTCGTTTGGATGTACTTTACGCCGCTGGAATTGAAAAAGCTAAATGTGTGGTGATTGGTATTAATGATACAGATCGCATTGAAACGATTGTGAGCCAACTTAAAGGGGCTTATCCAAACTTGCCGATTTTAACCCGCACTTATGATAGAAAAACGACCGTGAGCCTAATTAAGCAAGATGTGGACTTTATTGTGCGTGAAACTTTTGAATCCGCCATTGCGCTTAGCCAAGCAACATTGATGAAACTTGGCATTGATAAGATTGAGGCTGATGAAGTCATTAAAGAAGTGCGAGCATTGGATCAAGAACGTCTAAATGAGGAAGTTCTGCATGGTTTTTCTAATGAAATTGTGAAAAAGTATTGGACGCCAAAACCTTTTATTAAACCTCATGCTGATGCTCAGGCTTTAAATGATGAAACGGCAGAATTGTTAATCGATGAGGATGATTTACATCAAGATAGAGAAGAAACAATACAGAAATAATTCATTTTTAATTTCTAAATAAAAAACTCGCCATATATGGCTATGGCGAGTTTTGACATAAAGATATGTTATCACTTTCATATGACTAAAGTTTTGATGAAAGCATAGTCTCCAATTTTTCTTGGTCAGCAGCAAATTTACGAATGCCATCTGCTAATTTTTCTACTGCCATCGCATCGCTATTATGTTGCCAATAGAATTCAGCCTCTGTTAATGGTTGTGGTTTCGCTTTTACTTCGCCTTTGTATTCTAGTTTGCGTACAAGTGCGGTTGAATTTTCTTGTAATTCTTTCAGTAATGCAGGAGCAATAGTTAAACGATCACAACCTGCAAGTTCAGTAATTTCACCTACATTACGGAAGCTTGCGCCCATCACAACGGTGTTGTAGCCATATTCTTTGTAGTAATTATAGATTTTGGTAACAGAAATAACACCTGGGTCTTCTGCTGGCGCATATTCTTTTTTATCGGAGTTTGCTTTGTACCAGTCTAAAATACGGCCTACGAATGGAGAAATTAAGTAAACGCCTGCTTCTGCACAAGCACGAGCTTGAGCTTCAGAGAATAATAAGGTTAAGTTACAGTTGATGCCTTCTTTTTCAAGGATTTCTGCAGCACGAATTCCTTGCCATGTGGATGCAATTTTGATCAGAATGCGATCATTTGAAATACCAGCAGCATTGTAAAGTGCAATTAATTTACGTGCTTTTTCAACGGTTGCTTGCGTGTCATAAGAAAGACGGGCATCCACTTCAGTAGAGATACGTCCCGGAACGATTTTTAAAATTTCTAAACCAATGTTTACCGCTAATTTATCTTCTGCATCAATGAGTTGTTGGGATTTGTCATTGCTTTGTGCTTTTGCGTAAGAAACAGCTTCGTCAATAAGTGGTGAATATTGTGGTAGGGAAGATGCACTTAAAATTAAAGATGGGTTAGTTGTCGCATCTTGTGGTTGGTATTTTTTTATGGCCTCAATATCGCCAGTATCAGCAACCACAACGGTCATATTACGAAGTGAATCTAATTGAGTTGTCATCAGTCTCTCCTATTCAAATGAAATGGAATAAATAATCTCAGCTACGATAGCATAAATTTATGACGAAAAGGAAAAATTTTTCAATAGAAAAAATAGGTGCAGACATTGATCTGCACGGAAGATTTACATTTGAAGTTTATTTTTAAGTGTGGTTTCAATTTCATCTAACATAGCATAACGTTTACGATACATTGAGCGTTTTTTACTTGGAACATCGTCTAGGTTTGTATCTCTAATAAGAGGTAACATCCAATAATTTTTTCGTTCACCACCAGCTTCTGAAAATATGGCGTCATAATCAACCACAAAATGTTTACTTTGAACAAAGCGAGATTTGTTTTGGTATTTTTGAGGAATACCATAAAGTTTGTCATAGCCTAATATTTTTGTGAGCGATTTCATTATTTCAACCATTAGATAGGCTGGGCGTAATCCGTGGCAAGTTTTAGTGAGTTGTTTTACCATTTCTTTAGCGCCTTCAAAATTTGGGCCTTGCACAACAGAAATAAGCAATGCCTCCTCTAACTTCCCAAATGTGAGTAGATAAACTTCAGTATCAGTGGGTTTATAACGTAACTCTAATGTCCAAAAACCTTCCATTGGTTGGTGATTGCTTAGCATGAATAGCAATTCAAAATCAGGAATAATTTCACCAAAAGAAATTGGGGTTTCTAAAATAGAAGGAGATAGGTTTGATAATTTTTGTGGTACAAATAGAAAATTATCACAAATGGTTGATAAACGTTTTTGGGTATTGAAACGTTTATCTAAAAAACGATGAACTAAGGGATAGCTATAATTGGGACGTTGTGTTAGTAAGTTAATCAGAACTGGAGTTTGATTAACGAAGGCTTCAAATTTTTTTATTGTTTTCCAATGTAAGAGTGAACGAAGACGATAACGTAAACGTTTTGCTGCATAAGATTTATTAGGTCTATCAGGATAAATCAATTCGGCTTTACGCCACTGATATAAGGTTGGTACAGTCATGTGGATTCCTTAAAAGTGCGGTCAAAAATAAACGATGAATACCGATCCGCAAAATGCAATGAATTCTGACATAATTTTGGAAATATTGCTATTTGATGTGAAGTTTAGGAAAATCAAAAGCGGCCAGCTTTTGCTGACCGCTTTTTATCATGAGGGAATTATAAAATCTCTTTCGCTTTCGCTACCACGTTTTCAACAGTGAAACCAAAGAGTTTGAATAATTGATCAGCAGGTGCAGACTCGCCGAAACTATTCATACCTACTACACGGCCGTTAAATCCAACGTATTTATACCAGAAGTCAGAAATACCCGCTTCAATCGCAACACGTTTGGTTACCGCTGCAGGTAATACGCTTTCGCGGTATGCTTGGTCTTGTTTATCAAAACGGTTAGTACTTGGCATAGAGACGACACGTACTTTTTTACCTTCAGCACTCAATACATCCGCTGCTTTCACTGCTAATTCCACCTCAGAACCTGTCGCAATGAAGATTAACTCAGGGGTGCCATCACAGTCTTTTAACACATAAGCACCACGTTTAACCGCATCTAATTGTGCAGAAGTGCGGTCCATTTGGGTTAAGTTTTGACGGGTAAAGATCAACGCACTTGGGCCATCTTGACGCTCAACCGCTTGTTGCCATGCGATGGCTGATTCTACTTGGTCACATGGACGCCATGTTTCAAGGTTTGGAATTAAGCGTAGTGATGCAGTTTGTTCCACAGGTTGGTGAGTTGGACCATCTTCACCTAAACCGATAGAGTCGTGAGTATAAACGAATAATGAGCGTTGTTTCATTAATGAAGCCATACGCACTGCATTGTGTGCATATTCATAGAACATTAAGAAGGTTGCGCCGTAAGGAATGAACCCGCCGTGTAAAGCAATACCATTCATAATCGCTGACATACCGAACTCGCGAACACCGTAGTTGATGTAGTTACCACCTACGTTTTCGTGTGCACGAATTGGTTTAGAGCCACTCCATAAGGTTAAGTTGGAGCTTGCTAAGTCTGCAGAACCACCTAAGAATTCAGGTAATATGTGAGCATACGCTTCGATTGCATTTTGTGATGCTTTACGGCTTGCAATGCTTGCTGGATTTGCTTGTAATTTCTCAATGAACGCTTTGGATTCAGCCGCCCAGTTTGCTGGTAATTCACCGTTTACACGACGTGTAAATTCTGCGGCAAGTTCTGGATATGCTTTAGCATAAGCGGCAAATTTTTCTTCCCAAGATTTTTCTGCGGCAGAGCCTTTCTCTTTTGCAGACCATTCAGCATAGTACTCAGCTGGAATTTCAAATGGAGCATATTCCCAGCCCAGCGCTTTACGAGTTAAAGCGATTTCTTCATCGCCTAATGGTGCACCGTGACAATCATGTGACGCTGATTTATTTGGTGAACCGAAACCGATGATGGTTTTACAAATAATTAAAGTCGGTTTTTCTTTTTCTGATTGTGCAAGTACAACAGCTTGACGAATTTGTTCAGCATCGTGGCCATCCACATTACGGATTACTTGCCAACCATAAGCTTCAAAGCGTGCAGCGGTATCGTCGCTGAACCAACCATCTACATGACCATCAATCGAAATGTTATTGTCATCGTAGAATGCGATTAATTTGCCAAGACCTAATGTTCCTGCTAAAGAGCAAGCCTCGTGAGAAATCCCTTCCATTAGACAGCCATCGCCTAAGAATACATAAGTGTGGTGGTCCACGATTTCATGGCCTTCACGGTTAAATTGGCCCGCTAAGGTTTTCTCAGCAATCGCCATCCCTACTGCATTAGTGATACCTTGGCCTAATGGACCTGTCGTGGTTTCAACACCGGGCGCATAACCATATTCTGGGTGGCCTGGGGTTTTAGAATGTAATTGACGAAATTGTTTTAAATCTTCGATAGAAAGATCATAGCCAGTTAAATGCAAAAGGCTATAAATCAACATAGAACCATGGCCGTTAGAAAGTACAAAACGATCTCGGTCAGCCCATTTAGGATTGGTCGGATTGTGTTTTAAAAAGTCACGCCATAATACTTCTGCAATATCCGCCATCCCCATTGGTGCACCAGGGTGACCAGATTTTGCTTTTTGCACAGCATCCATTGATAAGAAACGAATTGCATTGGCTAATTGTCTACGAGTTGCCATTTTGTTCTCCTGTTATAATTCGCTTTGAAAAAATAATCTTGCGCATTCTACCTTATTTCTGAAGGAAATTTAGCAAAAATCCGCACTCAATTTAATAGTTTGTGACAATAATCAAATTCTACGGCGACGCTGGTGAAAACGCGTGCTACTCGATTTTACTTTCAAATTTACCGCACTTTTTTTCTCTTTGGATTTGCGGTAAGTCCGTCGATAGTGACTTAAAAAATAATGAATAGAGCTTGCCATCACCGCGCCAAGTAAAAAGACAATAATGAGTTCACCATATAATTGGTGAAAAATTTGATTAATTTTTGATTGGTTAGATTGCGTATATTGGGCATCAATGGTGACACGTAAAAATCCTTTAATGCCGCTTTGGGCGTAAAGTGGCTCTACAATTTGTTGATTATTTTTATCGGGTGAATTGTGAGTCTCGCGACTTTGAGCCAGTAATTTTCCTTCGCCATCATATAAGCTCGCATCTAAAATAAAGTCTTCTTTGACTATTTGATCAAGATTGTCCGTTAATTGCTCTGTTTTAGCATTATTTGTGAGTAAAACTGAAAATAAATTGGCTTGTTGACGAACTAAAATATGTGAGATGTTCGCCACTTGGTTTACGCTAGCAAATTGTGAACTCAGCTTAAATTGTTTTACACCAAATAAGATAACGCCAAGTGCAGTTAGGCTTAGCACAATAATCGTTGTAAGCATGGTTGATTTGATTAGTTTTTCTTTAATTATTTGCACTTTTTCAACTCACATCGGTTAAAATCTTTTCATTCGCCACAATTTACAGGATTTTTATGCAAATTCAACGTTTCGAAAGCATTACACAAAAATACCCACAATTTCCTACCGCGCTTTTAGCCAATGAGGATCCAATACAGAGCGGAGAGCCTTTTATCTTATACGGCACAAAGTTGGACATGACTAAACTGGAAAATTTTCAACAAAAGTGCGGTCAAAATTTTCAGATTTTTGATGTTTGGATGGTGGAGAAAAATATTGTCGTTTTATTGAAAGGCCAGTGGTTTGTTGATTTCATTAACTTTGCTCATGACCTTGAAGTAGATATTGCTAAATTAGATTTTAGTCCTAAATTGTCTCAAGCTGGGTTGTTGGTGATGGATATGGATTCTACCGCTATTCAAATTGAGTGTATTGATGAAATTGCGAAACTAGCAGGTGTTGGCGAACTTGTTTCTGCGATTACGGAAAGTGCAATGAGAGGCGAATTAGATTTCGAGCAAAGTTTGCGTCGTCGAGTTGGTACATTAAAAGGTGCGCCAGAAAGCATTTTGCAGCAAGTTAGAGAGAATTTGCCGCTAATGCCTGGATTAGTTGAAACGATCCAAACCTTACAGAAATATGGTTGGAAAACCGCAATTGCTTCAGGTGGATTTACTTATTTTGCGGATTATTTGAAAGCGTTATTACAGCTTGATTTTGCTGCATCAAATCAATTTGATATTGAGGATGGAAAACTCACTGGCTTAGTTAAAGGCGATGTGGTTGATGCCCAATACAAGGCTAAAACGTTGCAACGTTTGTTAGAGGAATACGCTATTGATTCACAACATTCTATTGCTATTGGTGATGGGGCAAATGACTTGGCAATGATGAATGTGGCGGGGTTAGGCGTTGCATTCCATGCTAAACCTAAAGTGCAACAACAAGCGCAAATTGTGATAAACTTCGCCGACTTAACCGCACTTTTATGCCTTTTAAGTGCTAATGATCGAATTTAATAAAATGGGAGAAGACTATGCCATCTTTTGATATTGTTTCTGAAATTACTTTACACGAAGTCCGTAATGCAGTGGAAAATGCAAACCGAGTGCTTAGCACGCGTTATGATTTTCGTGGTGTAGAAGCGGTAATTGAATTAAATGAAAAAAATGAAACGATTAAAATCACCACTGAATCTGATTTCCAACTTGAACAATTAATTGAGATTTTAATTGGATCTTGTATTAAACGTGGTATTGAGCACAGTTCTTTAGATATTCCAGCAGAAAGTGAACACCACGGTAAACTTTATAGTAAAGAAATTAAACTTAAACAGGGTATTGAAACAGAGATGGCGAAGAAAATTACTAAATTAGTAAAAGATTCTAAAATCAAAGTTCAAACTCAAATTCAAGGTGAGCAAGTGCGTGTGACAGGTAAGTCACGCGATGACTTACAGGCAGTCATTCAACTTGTTAAAGGCGCTGAATTAGGCCAACCATTCCAATTTAATAATTTTAGAGACTAGGATATAGTTATTGGGGTTTAAACTCATAGAAGTATGCAAAATTACCGCATATTTTTCAATGTATTATCGATGAGAAATAGTTAATGACAGAACAGGAAAAACATATTCAAGACAATGACAAGCTTTACCGTTATCTTTTCCAAAATCGTGCGGTTCGAGGGGAATGGGTTCGCTTAAATAAAACATTCACTGATACATTAAATACCCATCACTATCCTAAAGCAGTACAGGATTTATTGGGTGAAATAATGGTGGCGACTAATTTGCTTACTGCCACACTAAAATTTGACGGCAATATCACCGTACAAATTCAAGGCGATGGTCCATTACGCTTAGCATTAGTAAATGGCAATGATCAACAACAAATCCGCGCCCTTGCTCGAGTGGATGGCAACATCACTGAAAATATGAGTCTGCACAATATGATTGGCAAAGGCGTATTGGTCATTACTATTGCACCAAAAGAAGGCGAACGCTATCAAGGTGTAATTAGCTTAGATAAACCGACGATCACAGAATGCTTAGAAGATTATTTTGTACGCTCAGAACAGCTTCAAACTCAATTAATTATTCGTACTGGAGAATATGAAGGAAAGCCGGTGGCAGCAGGTATGCTATTACAGATTATGCCTGATGGTTCTGGTACACCAGAAGATTTTGAGCATTTAACTACGCTCGCAGCAACAGTAAAAGATGAAGAATTATTTGGTCTCCCTGCAGAAGAGTTACTTTATCGTTTGTATCATGAAGAGACCGTCAATCTTTATCCAGCACAAGATGTACAATTTTTCTGTGGCTGCTCTGCAGAGCGTTCTGGTTCTGCATTACTTCTCATCTCTGATGAAGAAATTGACGAAATATTAGCCGAGCATAAAGGCAGTATTGATATGCAATGTGAGTGTTGCGGCACACATTATTTCTTTAACAAAGAAGCAATTGAAAAATTAAAATCAACAAAACTTTAAAATCAATCCCGACGCTATGTCGGGATTTTTGATCTACATCATCAATACACCTAAAAATAGGTAATGAAGAGCTATAATTTTTCAAAAATGAGATCTAGTTAACATTTTTTTGCATTGACATTCTTTAGAATAGGCGACAGTTAAATTTTAATCTTAAATATTAGAGGTGACTTATGACAGACTTAAACAAAGTAGTAAAAGAACTTGAAGCTCTAGGCATTTATGACGTAAAAGAAGTTGTCTACAATCCAAGTTACGAGCAATTGTTCGAAGAAGAAACCAATCCAGGTTTAGAAGGCTTTGAAAAAGGTACTTTAACTACGACTGGTGCAGTAGCTGTAGATACTGGTATCTTCACTGGCCGTTCACCAAAAGATAAATATATCGTGTTAGATGAAAAAACCAAAGATACTGTTTGGTGGACATCTGAAGCAGCAAAAAATGACAACAAACCAATGAATCAAGCTACATGGCAAAGTTTAAAAGACTTGGTGACTAACCAACTTTCTCGTAAACGCTTATTTGTGGTTGATGGCTTCTGTGGCGCTAGCGAACACGACCGTATTGCAGTACGTATTGTCACTGAAGTTGCATGGCAAGCACACTTTGTGAAGAATATGTTTATTCGCCCAACTGAAGAACAACTCAAAAATTTTGAACCAGATTTCGTTGTAATGAACGGTTCTAAAGTAACCAATCCAAACTGGAAAGAACAAGGTTTAAATTCAGAAAACTTCGTTGCCTTCAACTTAACTGAGCGCATTCAATTAATCGGTGGTACTTGGTACGGCGGTGAAATGAAAAAAGGTATGTTCTCAATGATGAACTACTTCCTACCACTTAAAGGTGTAGGTGCAATGCACTGCTCAGCTAACGTTGGTAAAGATGGCGATGTAGCTATCTTCTTCGGCTTATCTGGTACAGGTAAAACAACCCTTTCAACCGATCCAAAACGTGAATTAATCGGTGACGATGAACACGGTTGGGATGATGTGGGTATCTTTAACTTTGAAGGTGGTTGCTATGCGAAAACCATTCACCTTTCAGAAGAAAATGAACCTGATATTTACCGCGCTATCCGTCGTGATGCATTATTAGAAAACGTGGTTGTTCGTGCAGATGGTTCTGTTGATTTCGATGATGGTTCAAAAACAGAAAATACTCGCGTGTCTTACCCAATTTATCACATCGATAACATTGTAAAGCCAGTTTCTCGTGCTGGCCACGCAACTAAAGTTATTTTCTTAACTGCAGATGCATTTGGCGTATTACCACCAGTATCTAAATTGACACCAGAACAAACTAAATACTACTTCTTATCTGGTTTCACAGCAAAATTAGCAGGTACTGAACGTGGTATTACTGAACCAACTCCAACTTTCTCAGCATGTTTCGGTGCAGCGTTCTTAACGCTTCACCCAACTCAATATGCTGAAGTGTTAGTAAAACGTATGCAAGCAGCAGGTGCTGAAGCTTACTTAGTGAATACTGGTTGGAATGGTACAGGCAAACGTATCTCAATCAAAGATACTCGCGGAATCATTGATGCAATCTTAGATGGCTCAATTGAAAAAGCTGAAATGGGCGAATTGCCAATCTTCAACTTAGCAATTCCTAAAGCATTACCAGGTGTAGATTCTGCAATCTTAGATCCTCGCGATACTTACTCAGATAAAGCACAATGGCAATCAAAAGCTGAAGACTTAGCAGGCCGCTTTGTGAAAAACTTTGTTAAATATGCAACTAACGAAGAAGGCAAAGCTTTAATTGCAGCTGGTCCTAAAGCTTAATTAAAAATACTAAAAATATTAACCGCACTTTGGGTAACTGAAGTGCGGTCATTTTTTATCTGTTTTCAAGCTGATAAATGTATTCAAAAATTGACAAAAATCCAGTAAAATCACCGCGTTTTAACTTTCGTCAATTAAAAGGACAATGTAATGCTTAACCAAATTAAAAAAGATGCTCAAGATCGTATGGAAAAAAGCCTTGAAGCATTAAAAGGCCATATTTCGAAAATCCGTACCGGTCGTGCACAACCGAGTTTACTTGATGCAATTCAAGTTGAATATTATGGTGCAGCAACTCCACTTCGCCAATTAGCAAACGTAGTGGCAGAAGATGCGCGTACATTAGCTGTAACTGTTTTTGATCGTTCTTTAATCTCTGCGGTAGAAAAAGCAATTTTAACCTCAGATTTAGGTTTAAACCCATCTTCAGCGGGTACCACAATCCGTGTTCCGCTTCCTCCATTAACAGAAGAACGTCGTCGCGATTTAATCAAAATTGTGAAAGGCGAAGGTGAACAAGGTAAAGTTGCGGTTCGTAATGTGCGTCGTGATGCGAATGATAAAATCAAAGCATTATTAAAAGACAAAGAAATCAGCGAAAACGAACAACATAAAGCAGAAGAAGAAATCCAAAAAATCACAGATATTTACATTAAAAAGGTAGATGAAGTATTAGCGGATAAAGAAAAAGAATTAATGGATTTCTAATCATAAAAAATGCGAAAGGCAGACAGTTTTGTCTGCCTTTATTTTATTAGGTATGCGAATTTAGACGTACCAATGAAAATATCATCAACAAAAGTGCGGTAAAGATTCTATGCAAAAACAAAACATTGTCATTCTTGGTTCAACTGGATCAATCGGTAAGAGTACCCTTTCTGTTATCGAAAATAATCCTCAGACATATCATGCATTTGCACTCGTAGGCGGAAAAAACGTAGAAGCAATGTTTGAACAATGTATAAAATTCCGACCGCACTTTGCGGCTCTTGATGATGTGAATGCCGCTAAAATTTTACGTGAGAAATTAATTGCGCATCATATTCCAACGGAAGTATTAGCAGGACAACGAGCTATTTGCGAACTCGCAGCACACCCAGATGCCGATCAGATAATGGCATCGATTGTTGGTGCAGCAGGATTGTTACCGACTCTTTCAGCGGTTAAAGCAGGTAAACGGGTATTACTAGCAAATAAAGAATCATTGGTAACCTGCGGACAGCTTTTTATTGATGCCGTAAAAAACTATGGCGCGAAGCTTTTACCAGTAGATAGTGAACATAATGCGATCTTTCAATCGTTACCGCCAGAAGCACAAGAAAAAATTGGTTTTTGCCCACTTTCTGAATTAGGTGTAAGTAAAATTATACTCACTGGGTCTGGCGGACCATTCCGTTACACGCCACTTGAACAATTCACCAACATCATACCAGAACAAGCGGTTGCACACCCTAATTGGTCTATGGGTAAAAAAATCTCTGTCGATTCAGCCACAATGATGAATAAAGGCTTAGAATACATTGAGGCTCGCTGGCTTTTCAACGCAAGTGCGGAAGAAATGGAAGTCATTATTCATCCACAATCAATTATTCATTCTATGGTACGTTATGTTGACGGCTCAGTCATTGCTCAAATGGGAAATCCAGATATGCGTACACCAATTGCAGAAACTATGGCATATCCTCACCGCACTTTTGCAGGAGTAGAACCTCTCGATTTCTTTAAAATCAAAGAACTGACGTTTATTGAACCTGATTTTAATCGCTATCCAAATTTAAAACTGGCTATTGATGCCTTTGCTACGGGTCAATATGCGACAACAGCAATGAATGCAGCTAATGAAATTGCCGTACAAGCATTTTTAGATCGTCAAATTAGTTTTATGGATATTGCAAAAATTAATGAGCGTACTATTGAGAAGATTACACCGCAAACTATTCAATATATTGAGGATGTATTGGAAGTTGATCATTTAGCGAGAAAGATTGCTGCAGAACTAATATAAAAGTGTGATGTTGCGTTTATATTCTTATTATGGATAGAGTTTGTTTACTACTAATAAAAAAGTACGGCAAAATATAGCCGTACTTTTTTTATTTACTTACTAGATAATGCTACCAAGTAAAACCGACCTTTAATGAAGCAAATTTCTGTGGTGCGACATCAGAGCCCTTAAGCATTCCAATATTCGTGCTTATATTCCACTGTTTCATCTGAGCACTAAAACCAAGTTCATGAGTAAAATAACGTCCAAATTGTTGTTTTAATGCGACATCATTGACACTTAATATACCATCAAGGGCAAGTTTTTGTTGAGTGGCATCATAGTAGTTGCTTGAGAAACTTGGGGTGAATTTTACACCATTTATATCAAAGGTTTTATCTAACATTATACCTGCTCGGTAAGTAGTTAAATGTAACGTTTTACTGTTGATATTGGCACCATCTAATTGGTAGTTTGTGCTAGATAGACGGTAGTAGCGCATACCAACTGAAGGTGTGACGTGAATTCCCGAGTCCAAAGAAGCCCCAATATTTCCACCTGCACTCAAAATATTACGGTGGAACGTTTGGTTTTCTTCGTCAAATTTTACATTGTTACGGCTGCGTCCATAACCTAAGTCAAAACTTGCAAAGACACCATTATTCCACTCACCTTTAACAAAACCATTTATGCCTGTTAGTCGGCTTGTACCCGATACATTTTCATTAAACTCATTATTCGCACGAGAATGAGAAAGTACCGCACCAATTTGCATATTCGAATTTAATGCCTGAGCGACGCCAACTTGAGTCAATGTTAAATTTTGCTTATATGAACGATTATAGTCAGATCGATAAGTTCTCTGACTTGCTTCCGTATTCACCCAAACATTAGATTTATCTTGGCTTAATAAATGACGATCTAAATTTCGTCCAATTTGTAATACCGAATTAACGTTTGCAGAAAGCTCTGATAAAGCCGTATTGGAATAACGACTGATTAATTGAGCCTGTACAGGTATTGCCACATTTTTAGGTATCTCACCTAAGAAATGATTAATATCACCTAAAGTTGTATAAGTATCTTCAAGCGCATTAACGAGAGAATGTATAGCTTGATCCAAATTTTCTTGCGCAAAATGAACCGCACTTTCATCACCAGATGCTTTAGCATGTTCTAATGCTTGTTGAGCAAACTCTACTTGCTCAATATTTGCATCAAGCTCCGCTTCAAAAGTGGCTAGATCACTATCATTTGCGACTTTAGCAACTTTTCGACATACATCAGATGAAAGCCCTTGGGCTATGCAAAGTTTTTGCGCTTGTGCAATTTTATTTGCATAACCCACTTGTAAACGATTTAATTCTGCTTGCAAATTACCTTGTTGAGATGAAAGTGAATTAACTTCATTTTTTATCGAATTAACACCATTAAGTACCGAAGATACTTGTTGCGTATAATAATTTGCTTGAGAATTAAGGTTGCGATATTCATTACGTTGATTTTCTAACTTAGACTTATATTGCGTAAATTGTTCATATAATCGTCGACGTTTAATAAAACGAATCCGAGGCGTACGATTGTATTCATTAAAAGCATTATCAATTTGATTATTGGTTTGGTTTATATCTGAAAGCAATCGTGCAACATGTGATTTATAAGTATTTTCTTTTGCTTTCACATCCTCGTATTGAGCATTTAATCGATTTAGCTCTTGTTGTTTTTGATTAAGTAATTGGTGCACTTTCTCAAATTCACGCTGACTATTTGCAATAAGTTGCTCACTACCTTGAAAAGACTGTTCAGCCTCACGCAATGGGTTATATAGTCGATAGTCATTGTTGCGATTAGCTAGAATATAACGATATGCCCCTAAATCAACATAACCATTTTCAAGCGCAAAGCGAGCTTGCCCTATTCGCTGATTTGGATGATTTAATTTAACAAGGCTTAATGGATTTACTTCATTAGGTTCTTTACCCGTATTTTTTACAGAAAGGATATAAGAACCTGAAGCAAGCCCATTTACTGTAATATGATCGCCTCTACGTTCCGCCACATTCGTTAAGAAACGGAAGTGACCATTCCCTGTCAATTTGCCATTAATTGTTAACTCATTAAATTGAATCCAACCACGATAGTTTTTATTTACATCATCATAATTGGCATTTAATGTGATCTGGCTATTAGGTAAAAGCTCTAAATTTCCTACGGTACTATTTCCGTTGAGTGACCACTGGCTATTAGGTTGTAAATAAATTTGTGTCGTAGGGGCTGCATTAATACGCCCAACTAAATGCGCTTTACCTAAATTAAGCTGGCTATTATTTTTTAAATCAATGTTACCGAATACAACTGTAACAGGCATACGATTAAAAGCTAAATGCCCTAAAGTCTTATTCTCAGAACAAGCTGTGTAACCTGTATAAGATTCACGAATGCATTCATTGGATTTACCTTGGGTAAAACCTAGCTGAATTTGGGCTTGATGTCGAGCGTTGAAATTCCCTTCTAATAAGCTTACATTACGACTACTTTCTAGTTTTGCATTGCCTGAAACATTAAATTCACGCGCTTTGAATTGGCGATTAATCCAACTATTTTCATCTATAACTTCTTTTTTGTTTAAATGATCATAAGCGTGAGGAGTAGGAATACCTGAAAGTACTAAGTGCCCTGCTGATACGTTTAAATTACCATTTAAATTCGTACCGCCGTTCAATACAAGCACACTATTGTAATAGTTAGGGTTGTAATTAAACGTTAACGCACCGTTATAACGTTGAGAATCATACTCACCAAGGAAACCACTAAACGTATCTAAACGTTTTTTCGCATTTTCTTTTACGACCGCGTTTCCTACAACTTTTTGTTTGTCGTTACCTAAAAATTCCCAATCATTGGTAGTTTCCATATCCAAAGGGAAATAAGCCCGTGGATTTTTTCCGTCTTTTAAACGGAAATAATCAAATCGGTTATTTCTATGATTATTTTTATATTCATACAACGCAAATGAAGTGGTTGGCTCCTGTCCCCATTTTACCCATTCTATGTTTTGAGCCGTTACATCATTACGACCAATTACATTAATTTCAGCGGCATAAGTGCGGTGATTATTGACAATTTTTGCACCGTCATCAGTATTTTGAATACGATGAAAAGTAAGCGAATTTCCATTAACATCTAATCGCCCACCTCGGAAACCAAAGTAAATGTTGTCTGAATTGACCTGCTTATTATTGGCAAGAATAACTGTTCCTCGACCACTTGTTATCCCGACTTGGTTAAAGGCTTGCTGCTGTCCATTAAACGACTTTTGATCAAGTACTACAGTTCCATCACCTACACTAATATCACCTAGGTTTTTGCCTTGACCATCAATATAAAGTGTGCCTGAACCTAATTTTGACAGACGGTCATTTATAGGGTTTTTTACGCGCCAATGAACCGTTTTATCACCGTTAACGACAATTCCCGCTCCTAGCCAAGTCGTATCATTATTTTCTGCGCGAACAATGGCATTTTGATTGAAGTATAAAGCCCCTGCACCTTGGTTAATACTATCTTTAAGAATAAGAGTTGAACCATCACCACCTTGGAAATGAATAGTCTTACCATTATCTAAAGAAGGGCGTTGCGTATTTTGATCTAATGATTTTTTAGATGAACTTTCTAATGCTACATGAATATTTTCAGCACCATTTTTTAATACACTATCTCCATTACCTAAATTCCGCCATTGGATCTCTTTAGCGCGAAGTGGAATCTGAATCTCATCATTTTTAAAAGCTTGTGCTATGACATCAGGTTGAATAATCGTATAAATGTTCTCAGTCCGATCGTAATTTGCAAAAGTAGACAACACTGCAGCTAATACCCAGCGTTTTTCCTTCGCATCATAAGCAAATAGCGGTGAGCCACTATCACCAGGCAAACCATAAGTTGCTAATCCATCATAAATATCACCATTGAATAACACCCAATTATCCATTGATGAGCGCGGTGTAAGTGGTATACCACCTGTAAGATAGTTGTATGCTGAGGTTAAAGACGTTTTTTCCTTGCCATCTTTACTTCTTAAATATTGACGTCCAGACCCTACTCGCACAAAGTACGGATAACGATTTTTATCTAAAAAAGCACCATTGCGTGGTCCTGTTTTTTTAGCATTATCAAAAGCAATATTATTTAGAAGTATCGGTACGACTTCGGTCACTAATTTATGTAACCGCGGGGCATGAAAATCCAACTGGCTATGATTATTTCGATCTGTAATAAGATAATTAAAATAATGACTATCTGAATTATTATCACTATCACCAAATTGTACAGAACCATAACCTAAGTTATGTTTTACACTGGCGATATACTGAGGATTAAACAAAGTTGCAATACCGCTTACCCTATTTGCCACATGTAAATCAGGCATCGGTAAATTGGGTAATACTGTTGCAATTTTCTGACCTTGTTTATTAAAAACGGGAATATTGCTAGATCCGACTGAAAATTGTCCTTTATTTTCAGCAAAATCACGGAAGAATTGGTAGTCCACATCATTACGTACAATTGAGGCTTGCGCGTAAGAATTCGCAAAAGCAAGACTTAATGCCAAAAGTGTTGGACGAAACAAATTAATTTGATGCATTAAAGGTTCCTCATAAAATAGGAGATCCTTGTGCTAATCTTTAGAGAAAATAAAATTGAGTAAAGTGCAGTGAAAGTCTGCAGAATTTTTGAAATTATTCCCCGATAGTAATAGATTTAAACCAATAATGCACACAAATAAGTCAATTCACTTCTGTGAAATGATTCGATTGCTCTTTTATTGTTCAAAGAATGCTTTATCCTTCAACACTCTCAAAGGCTGCATATCACTATTCCCCATGATGACACGACTTGAATCGGAACGTAAGCAAGTGCCGCCATAATGTCCTCCAACAGTAAAAGTACAGACTTGCAAATATTGATCTTCCACTTGTGGTAAGCACCAAAGTTGTTGATAAATACTATCTTGCTGACCAAACTGTCCATCGGTTGTGTCTAACATGGAATTATTTTCACCAATCAATTTAACATTATCACCTCGGCGACCTGCAATTGGTTTTTGTGCGTAGCCGTTTTGGATTAAGTCTGGTGTGAGATGAAAACTTGCCTCTAACAAATAACGATGATTAGGGAATAAAGACCAAAGCACAGGCAAAATCGCCTTATTACTTGGAATTGCCGTCCAAAGTGGTTCATAAACCAACACTTCTGGGCGGAGTAGTACGTCAATTAACCGCACTTTATCTTCAGGATAACCTGTGCGAATAGGTGGAGCGACTTCCATTCCTGTTGCATCTTCACGAAGTTGTTCCAGCATGGTTTCCCACGCCCAGGTTTTCCAAACAGTTTGAACTTGGTTATTTTCATCATCAATCAGGCGACCACGATTATCCCAATGTAATCCTTCTGTGCCATGAATAATTTTGGCTTGAAATCCCGCCTGTACTAATGCCTGTTGCATAAACATGGCATGATAATCTTCTTCATCATCGTGATCTTGCAGAATATGAACTAATTTTGAGGCTTGGCTATGTTGCCAACAATCAGCTAACGCATTACGCAAACCATCTGATGGATTTTCCCCCAATACGCCACCAGCTTGTTTTGCCCAACGATTCATAATATCGCCTGCTTCTGCATGGCAAGAAGCTGAGTCAGCATTATATTCATAGACTTTCAAACCTCGTTCACTCATACAGAAATCTAAACGACCTGTAATCGTCTGATAACGGCGATTTTGCCAAGAAAGTCTTAAGCGTGGCCAAAGGAGCTTCGGAATATTAAAATACTGTAACAGGTTATCATCTTTAAGTACCTTGTCTGTCGCATGTAAATACATTAAATGCAGTTCATTAGTGGCGTGAATCAATTCTTGTTGAGCACTTTCAGACATAGCAAAATAGCAATACTGATCAGAATGGCTCACTTTATGTCCGCTCATTGCCTTAATATATGCTGCATCAAATGGCTCATTTTCATTTAACCATTTCCCATTAAATTGACCGTGATTGTCAACATGATGAGCTTGTAACTGAAGTGCGGTGGATTTTGGGAAAGGTTGAGGCTCTGAAAATTCAGTATCATTTGTTTGAATCATCCAGCCAAGAATTGTTGTATCATCGAAAGTATCTTGTAGAAAATAGCCTTGTTCTGAAACAATCATCGGCAATTCACGCGTCCATTGCTGACCACTCGGCAAGCGAGAATGAATCACATTTTGCTCGGCGATTCGAACGCTATCAGGCAAAACCTCGGTGATAATTGCCACATGCCCCGTGTGTTTAAATTCGCCCCCTTCTTGCCAAATTAATAAGGAGCCTGCTAGAGGTTTACGTTTACAACCATTAGAAAATGCCTGCAAGGGCAACAAGGCATCGTTCACCACTTGGCGTAAAAAACGTAAAGAAAAGATCTCGTACGCCATACCAACATCGGCAAACACAACACCATGATTGAGATATAAATAACGACGTGCAAATTCCACACACTGCCATTTATAGCCCATATATTCTCGCCCTAGATAACTCCGGAATGCAGCATCATTCGGGAACTCTTTATCATCTGCAGTATTATAATCTGAGGAATAAATTGCCACGCCACCAGGCGCATATCCAAGCAAGCTACCAAAAGGATCGTGGGTAATGATATTGGCTGAACGTTCTGTCATAGTATCTTCCGAGTAAAAAGTGAACGCAGTTAGTATAGATCTTTTATTTTCATTACGACAATCAATAAAAATTTTACCGCACTTTTTTTTCGTAGCAAATTTTTGATTTATCTCATCTTTTCATCAAAACATTCTTTACCATTTAACTTCTTAGATTAAAATGAACGTGCTTTTCGAGTATTCGAAAGTACACAATTTAGTTTAACTTTAGATATCACAAGGGTTTCATTATGAAAGGATCAAAATGGCCTGTGGTTGCAGGTGCTGCACTTGGTATCATCGCTCCACTACTTACTTATAGCGGAAATCCCGGCAATATGGGATTCTGCGCAGCCTGTTTCTTACGCGATACAGCTGGCTCCATTGGCTTACATCAAGCCGCTCCACTTCAATACATCCGCCCCGAGCTCATCGGATTAATTTTCGGTGCGTTAGTGAGTGCATTATTTGCAAAAGAATTCCGTGCTCGTGGTGGTTCATCGCCATTTATTCGCTTAATTTTAGGGGCATTTGCCATGATTGGTGCCCTAACATTCTTAGGTTGTCCATGGCGTGCATATTTGCGTTTAGGCGGTGGCGATTTATCTGCGATTGCTGGTATTGTCGGTTTATTTGTCGGTGTACTAGGTGGAATCTTCTTTAGCAATCGAGGTTTTTCTCTCGGTAAAGCAAAAGAACAAGCCCCTGTTACAGGGTGGATTTCTGTCATTATCGCGGGTTTATTACTTATTGGCGTTATCACACAATTTAGTTTTGGCGAAGGTTTACCCCTTTATTTCTCACAAAAAGGCCCCGGCGCACAACATGCATTTTGGGCATTATCTTTAGCAGGCGGGCTAATCATAGGCGTATTAATGCAAAAATCACGTTTCTGCTCAATTGGCGCATTCCGTAATTTTATTCTATTCCGTGATTCTTCGTTATTGAACGGTGTCATCGCTTTAGTGGTATTTGCTGCTATTACCAATGCTTTACTTGGTCAATTCCATTTAGGTTTTGAACAACAACCTGGTGCACATAATCAATATCTTTGGAACTTCCTCGGCATGGCACTTTGCGGCTTGTGCTTCGCCCTTGGCGGTGGTTGCCCAGGCAAACATTTAGTTCATCTTGGTGAAGGCGATAATGACTCCGCTATTTTTGTGCTTGGTATGCTTTTAGGTGCAGCTGCTGCGCATCGTTTAAGCCTTGCAGCTTCAGGCTCTGGCATTGGTGAATTCACCCCTTACGCTTTAGTTCTTGGATTTATATTCTGTGCCTATATTGGCTTTACCAAAAAATCGGCTTAAGTCACTTTCTATCTGCACTCATCACGAGTGCAGATTTTCTTTTCCTTGCATTATCCCCCTTACAGTGTCAAACTCTCCGAACTTTTTAAAACTGTAAAAAATAATGACAAAAAAACGTAAAAACTTAATCAACCAAGATCCGCATTACAAACGAGAATTGGAAAAATACGGTAATCCAATCCCGAGCCGTGAATTTATTTTAAGCGTTATTCGAGACAATAATGCACCGATGAATCGGGATGAAATTTTGACCGCACTTTCCATTCGAAATGAAGATCAAATAGAAGCGATGCGTCGCCGATTACGAGCGATGGAAAATGACGGCCAATTAGTGTTCACCAAACGTAAACGCTATGCCTTACCAGAAAAATTAGATTTATTTAAAGGCTCGGTAATTGGTCATCGCGAAGGTTTCGGTTTTTTACAGGTCGATGGCAAAAAAGATGATTTATTCATTCCGAACCATCAAATGCAAAGAGTCATGCATGGGGATTTTGTCTTAGCGCAACCTGCTGGATTAGATCGTCGTGGTCGCCGAGAAGTGCGAATTGTGCGCGTATTAGAAAGCCCTAAAAAACAAATTGTGGGTCGCTTTTTCTTAGAAAACGGTTTTAGCTATGTGGTACCTGATGACAGCAGAATTGGCCGAGATATTCTCGTGCCTAATGAACATCGTAATGGCGCTCGCATGGGACAAGTTGTGGTTGTCGAATTGCAAGAACGTTCAGCCAGTTTTAACCAGCCAATAGGCGTAATCACTGAGATCCTAGGCGATAATATGGCGAAAGGAATGGAAGTGGAAATCGCCTTGCGTAACCACGATATCCCCCATAAGTTTCCAAGTGCAGTGGAAAAATACGTCAAAAAATTCACTGAAGAAGTCCCTGAAGAAGCAAAAAAGGGTCGTGTGGATTTACGCAATTTACCGCTTGTGACCATTGATGGTGAAGATGCTCGCGATTTTGACGATGCCGTTTATTGTGAAAAACACGGCAAAGGCTGGAAACTTTGGGTCGCGATTGCTGATGTCAGTTATTACGTACGTTTACGTTCTGCTTTGGATGTGGAAGCGCATAATCGTGGTAACTCAGTCTATTTTCCGAACCGAGTTGTACCAATGTTACCTGAAATTTTATCCAACGGCTTATGCTCTCTGAACCCACAAGTGGATCGCTTGTGTATGGTGTGTGAGATGCAAATTTCTGCCAAAGGTAAGCTCACAGATTATCGCTTTTATGAAGCAGTGATGAATTCTCATGCCCGCCTCACTTATACCAAAGTAGCAAAAATGCTTGAAGGCGATGAGGAATTACGCACTCGTTATTCTACGCTTGTGCCTCATTTAGAAGAACTTTATAAACTCTATCAAGCTTTGCTTAGTGCACGTCATCAACGTGGTGCGATCGATTTTGAAACCATTGAAACTAAGTTTATTTTCAATGCAATGGGGCGAATCGAGCGCATTGAACCCGTTATTCGTAACGATGCCCACAAAATCATTGAGGAATGTATGATTCTTGCGAATATCGCAGCAGCCAATTTTATGGAAAAACATAAAGAGCCTGCGTTATATCGTATTCATGCCACCCCGAGCGAAGAAAAATTAACATCGTTCCGCACTTTCTTAAGTGAGTTTGGTTTAACTTTAGAAGGTGGATTAAAACCAACCACAAAAGACTATGCTGCTCTCTTAGAAAAAGTTAAAGAACGACCAGATCATGAACTTATTCAAACAATGTTGCTACGTTCATTAAGCCAAGCTGTCTATCACGCTGATAATATTGGGCACTTTGGTTTAGCTTTGGAAGAGTATGCACACTTTACTTCACCAATTCGCCGTTATCCTGACTTAACACTTCATCGAGGCATCAAGTATTTACTTGCTAAAGAACAAGGCGCAAAACGTAAAACAACGGATACTGGCGGTTATCATTACTCTTTTGATGAAATGGATTTACTTGGCAATCACTGTTCAATGACGGAACGCCGTGCTGACGACGCCACTCGTGAAGTGGCTGATTGGCTGAAATGCGAATATATGCAAGATCATGTTGGCGGTGAATTTAGCGGTGTTATTTCATCTGTGACGGGGTTTGGTTTATTTGTACGCTTAGATGATTTATTCATCGATGGTTTAGTCCATATTTCCACCTTAGAAAATGATTATTACCAATTCGATGCAGCAAAACAACGTTTAATCGGCGAAAATAGCGGAATGCAATATCGCTTAGGCGATAAAGTTCGCATCAAAGTTGAAGCAGTACATTTAGAAAATAAAATGGTCGATTTCTCGCTGATGGGCAGTGAACGTAAACCTCATCGTGCTGGAAAAACCGCGAAAGAAAAATCCAAGAAAGTCTTTAAAGAACTACCGTCTAAAGCATCCAAGAAACGAAAAAGTGCGGTAAAAAAGAAAGAAGTTTCTAAGAAAGCATCTAAAAAACGAAAATAATTCACTGCCTATTGTAAGAATGAATTAAAAATTCAAATAAGAAAAAGAGAAATTTATGTCAGAACAAATCTACGGCATTCATGCTGTTAATAGTATTTTAACCCATTCGCCAGAACGTTTAATTGAAGTCTTCGTGCTTAAAGGCCGCGAAGATAAACGTCTACAGCCACTCTTAAATGAGCTTTATTCACTAGGAATTGGTGTGCAATTCGTTAATCGACAAACACTTGATAAAAAAGCCGATGGTGAGGTTCATCAGGGTGTCATAGCTCGAGTACAAGCGGCAAAAGAGCTGAATGAAAATGATCTTGATGAAATTCTTGCGAATAAACAAAATCCGCTTTTATTAGTTTTGGATGGCGTGACGGATCCACACAACTTGGGAGCATGTTTGCGAACAGCTGATGCAGCGGGCGCAGTGGCCGTAATCGTACCTAAAGATAAATCGGCACAATTAACATCTATCGCGCGTAAAGTTGCTTGTGGCGCGGCAGAAACCGTACCGTTAATTCGTGTAACCAACCTTTCTCGTACACTACGCGATTTACAGCAAAATAATAATATTTGGGTGGTTGGCACTGCTGGCGAAGCAACTGAAACCATTTATCAAAGCAAACTGACCGGGCCACTAGCACTTGTTATGGGAGCAGAAGGCGAAGGGATGCGTCGTTTAACGCGTGAACATTGCGATCAACTGATTAGCATTCCAATGGCTGGTTCAGTTTCATCATTAAATGTATCTGTCGCAACAGGGGTGTGTTTATTTGAAATTGTACGTCAGCGTTTAGCATACATTTAAGTTAGAAGCGTTGTAAATTTCACCGCTATTTTATTTTCCTTTTTCGTTAAAGAAAATAAATTCCCTCAAAAGGTTGAAAAATAGGGGGATTTATTGCGATAATTTAAACCATTTCGGGAAAATCTTTTTAACTGCTGAAGTTTATTTTGGCTTGTTTATTTTTTGTTAGAAAGATTAGATTTTTATTTCACCTTTAAATTAGATAAGAACAATGGCGGAAAAACGTAATATTTTTTTAGTCGGGCCAATGGGGGCAGGAAAAAGCACGATTGGTCGTCAGTTAGCGCAACAGTTAAATATGGATTTTGTTGATTCGGATGCTGTAATTGAAGAACGTGCTGGCGCAGATATTAGCTGGATTTTTGATCTGGAAGGCGAAGAGGGCTTCCGCAAACGTGAAGAACGTATTCTTAACGAACTCACTCAAATGCAGGGGATTGTCCTGTCTACTGGTGGAGGAGCAGTGCTTTCTAAAGATAGCCGTAATTATTTATCTGCACGTGGTATTGTAATTTATTTAGAAACTACTGTAGAAAAACAATTTCAACGTACTCAGCGTGACAAAAAACGTCCGCTGTTGCAAGGCGCAGAAGATCCTCGTCAAGTATTGGAAGAGTTGGCAAAAATTCGTAATCCACTTTATGAGGAAGTAGCTGACATCACCCTACCTACAGATGAGCAAAATGCCAAAGTAATGGTAAACCAGATTGTTGAACTCATCGATAATATGAATGGATTAAATGGCGCACTTTAAGTGTGTCTAAGGATAAATTTATGCTGTGCGTAAACGTGGAATTACAGGAGCGTCGTTACCCAATTTTAATTGGTAATGGACTATTGCAAGATGAACGCAGTTATCCGGTTAAGCGAGGAGAGCGCGTGATGATTGTGACGAATCCCACGGTTGCACAGTTTTACTTAGATACGGTAACATTTGCGCTAAAAAAACGCGGATGCGAAGTCGATCATGTTCTTTTGCCCGATGGTGAGAAGTATAAAACGCTTGAATCCTTAAATTTAATTTTTACTGCGCTTTTACAAGGTAATCATGGGCGTGATACAACAATTATAGCACTAGGTGGTGGTGTGATTGGTGATGTGGCAGGATTTGCCGCAGCCAGTTATCAACGAGGAGTACGATTAATTCAAATTCCAACCACTTTACTTTCCCAAGTGGATTCTTCTGTTGGAGGAAAAACAGCAGTGAATCATGAACTTGGGAAAAATATGATCGGTGCATTTTATCAGCCCTCTATGGTTATTATTGATACGCATACTCTTGGCACGTTACCAAAACGTGAAGTAAATGCAGGGTTGGCTGAAGTAATAAAATATGGCGCAATTTTAGATTACGAATTTTTTGAATGGCTTGAAGCTCATATTGATGAGCTTGTTGCATTAAATAACGAATCCCTACAACATTGTATTGCTCGTTGCTGTCAAATTAAAGCGGATGTAGTTGCTCGTGATGAAACAGAAAAAGGTGATCGAGCTTTACTTAATCTTGGTCATACCTTTGGACATGCGATTGAAACTCATCTCGGCTATGGTAACTGGCTCCATGGTGAAGCGGTATCTACCGGAATGATGATGGCAGCCGCGCTTTCCGAGCAGTTGGGTGATATTTCTGTAGCAGATGTTTCACGCTTAGAAAAATTACTCGCACGCGCTAATTTGCCCACCTTATCACCGGATTCGATGCAGCCGGAGGACTATTTACCGCATATGATGCGAGATAAAAAAGTTCTAGCAGGTAAGTTGCGTCTGGTGTTACTTAAATCACTAGGTCAAGCTTATATAGTAACTGATACTGATAAGGATCTTGTGTTAAACGCTATTAAGCGTTGTACCCAAATGGACTAAGATGTTACGTCCAAAAAAACATTCCCTAAAACCGAAACTTAAACACCGTCCATTTTTGAAATGGGCTGGTGGGAAGTTTCGTTTAACAGATGAAATTAATAATATCTTTCCTAAGAGAAAACAATGTCTTATTGAACCGTTCGTCGGAGCAGGGGCCGTTTTTTTAAACTCGAATTTTGAGCGCTATATTTTGGCTGATATTAATCCTGATTTAATTAATCTTTTTAATATAGTGAAAGAAAATGTAGATGTTTACATTGAGGCTTGTAAAACCATTTTTTTTGCCCCTAATGCGAATGATCCTGATTACTACTATGACAAACGTCGCCAATTTAATGCTTCAACTGATCCTTTTGAACGATCTGTACTTTTTCTCTACTTAAATCGCTTTGGGTTTAATGGACTATGCCGTTATAACAGCAGAAATGAATTTAATGTGCCTTTTGGCGCATATAAAACGCATTATTTCCCAGAGGACGAGTTACGTTATTTTGCACATAAGGCACAAAGTGCAATATTTTTATGTAGCGATTTTCAGCAAACATTTGCATTAGCTGATAAAGATTCGGTGATTTACTGCGATCCACCTTATGCTCCCTTACTGCAGGATTCAAATTTTACGAGCTATGCGGGTAATGAGTTTAGTTGTGAGCATCAACTCATTTTAGCTGAACTCGCAAAATTTACACAAAAAGAAAAACAAATTCCGGTTTTAATATCTAACCACGATACCAAATTTACCCGAGAAATTTATAAGGGGGCTAAATTTAAACGTGTGAAAGTACAACGCTCGATTAGCCAGAGCTCAGAAAAACGAGTAAAAGTAAGAGAGTTGATTGCGATTTTTAAGGTATAATTTTTGATAGCTCAGGGTTTATAACGATATCCAATTTTATGATTTGTGGAAAATCCTCTTGAATTAATTTTATAAGTTCAGTTTGACGAAATAAGATTCCTTGACGCACTATTGCATTCGATACTTCTAAAAAAAGACTATTACCGTTAACGGAACCAATACGAAATTTGCCGTGAAATTCCTGTGGAAAAATGCGGTTAAATTTTTGATTCAGTTCATTGATAGCAAGACCTTTTTTCATTATTTTGGCAAAGGGCGATTGCTCAAGCACATCCATAATATTGACTGCTTTTTGATAACGCTCAGCCTTGTTTTCCATAAAGTCTGCCCCCAGTAAATGACATTAGTTTAGATTTCCGCTACAATACACGCAATTTTCATAATAAACAACGAGATGATGATTTCAGGCACTGTCAAACCGAATTTTTGGTCGCGATTACTTTTAAGTATCATCGCGATTTTTGCTTTGCCTAACGCACAAAGTTTTGAAAATCAAAATAATGCAGAAAATTATTCTTCAAGTGTTTCCATTCAACAAGCGTTAGAGACGGTAAAAGTTGCACGTGAAGTGCAACGACAAGCCATTCCTCAACCTTCAATTTCCCACCAAACTGAAAAACAACTTAAAATTCAACCGCACTTTTTGGTTGAAGTGTTGAATCCTAGTGCGCCAATTCGAGCAGGCCCTTTGCTTATTTAATTTTCTGTTTTCTGTAAAGAATATTGCTATTGAAATAGCGATATTTTTAAAAAATTATTGTGCATGAAATAAAGTATTTCATACGCATTTAACTATTTAACTTATATATTTAAAAAGAGAAATTATGAGCATTTTAACGAAAATTTTTGGCAGCCGTAACGACCGTATTTTACGTAAATTAAGAAAACAAGTTGCAAAAATCAATAAATTAGAACCTGAGTTTGAAGCCCTCACAGATGAACAACTTCGTGCAAAAACAGATGAATTCCGTCAACGTTTAAGTGCGGGCGAAACTTTGCAACAAATTTTACCAGAAGCATTCGCAACGGTACGTGAAGCAAGTAAGCGCGTGCTTGGTATGAGACATTTTGATGTTCAGCTTATTGGCGGAATGGTATTGACTAACCGCTGTATCGCAGAAATGCGTACTGGTGAAGGTAAAACATTAACGGCGACTTTGCCTTGTTATTTAATCGCACTTGAAGGTAAAGGCGTTCATGTTGTGACGGTGAATGATTATCTTGCTCGCCGAGATGCAGAAACAAACCGTCCGTTATTTGAATTTTTGGGCATGAGTGTAGGCGTAAATATTCCTGGTTTACCGCCGGAAGAAAAACGTGCCGCTTATGCAGCAGATATTACTTATGCAACCAATAGTGAACTTGGTTTTGACTACTTACGTGACAACTTAGCTCACTCAAAAGAAGAGCGTTTCCAACGTACTTTAGGGTATGCGCTGGTGGATGAAGTAGATTCCATCTTAATTGATGAAGCCCGTACGCCATTGATTATTTCTGGTCAAGCGGAAGACAGTTCTGCGCTTTATATTGCAGTCAATAAACTGATTCCAAACTTAATTAAACAGGAAAAAGAAGATACAGAAGAATATCAAGGCGAAGGGGACTTTACTTTAGATCTTAAATCTAAACAGGCACACTTAACAGAACGTGGCCAAGAAAAAGTGGAAGATTGGTTGATTGCGCAAGGTTTAATGCCTGAAGGGGATTCTTTGTACTCTCCTGGTCGAATCGTATTGCTTCATCATGTTATGGCAGCCTTGCGTGCGCACACATTGTTTGAAAAAGATGTCGATTACATTGTGAAAGATGGTGAAATCGTGATTGTTGATGAACATACAGGTCGAACAATGGCTGGGCGTCGTTGGTCAGATGGTTTACATCAAGCCATTGAGGCAAAAGAAGGGGTTGAAATTAAGAGTGAAAACCAAACTGTTGCGTCAATCTCTTACCAAAACTACTTCCGTTTATATGAGCGTCTTGCGGGTATGACGGGGACTGCGGATACCGAAGCGTTTGAGTTCCAACAAATTTACGGATTGGAAACCGTTGTGATTCCAACAAACCGCCCAATGATTCGTGATGATCGCACAGATGTGATGTTTGAAAATGAACAATATAAATTTAATGCGATTATTGAAGATATCAAAGATTGTGTAGAACGCCAGCAACCAGTATTAGTGGGGACGATTTCAGTAGAAAAATCGGAAGAGTTATCTAAGGCTTTAGATAAAGCGGGTATCAAACACAATGTGTTGAATGCGAAATTCCACCAACAAGAAGCGGAAATCGTGGCAGAAGCGGGTTATCCTGGTGCGGTGACTATCGCAACGAATATGGCGGGGCGCGGTACGGATATTATCCTTGGTGGTAACTGGAAAGCGCAGGCTGCCAAATTAGAAAATCCAACTCAAGAACAAATTGAAGCGCTTAAAGCTGAGTGGGAAAAGAACCACGAGATCGTAATGAAAGCAGGTGGTTTGCATATTATCGGTACGGAGCGTCATGAATCTCGCCGTATCGATAACCAGTTGCGTGGTCGTTCTGGTCGTCAAGGTGACCCTGGATCTTCTCGTTTCTATCTTTCTTTGGAAGATGGCTTAATGCGCATTTATTTAAATGAGGGTAAACTCAATTTAATGCGTAAAGCGTTCACCGTGCCTGGTGAGGCTATGGAATCGAAAATGTTGGCGAAAGTGATTGCATCTGCTCAAGCAAAAGTTGAGGCTTTCCATTTCGATGGCCGTAAAAACCTACTTGAATATGATGATGTTGCAAATGACCAACGTCATGCAATTTATGAGCAACGCAATTATTTGCTTGATAATGATGATATTTCTGAAACTATCAACGCAATTCGCCACGATGTATTTAATAGCGTGATTGATCAATATATTCCACCGCAATCTTTGGAAGAACAATGGGATATTAAAGGGCTTGAAGAACGTTTAGCTCAAGAGTTTGGTATGGAATTACCAATTTCTCATTGGCTGGAAGAAGACAATAATCTTCACGAAGAAAACTTGCGTGAACGCATCGTAGAAGTCGCCGAAAAAGAATATAAAGAAAAAGAAGCGCTAGCTGGTGAAGAAACCATGCGCAACTTTGAAAAAGGCGTCATGTTACAAACCTTAGATGAGCTTTGGAAAGAACACCTAGCTGCGATGGATTATTTGCGCCAAGGTATTCATTTACGCGGTTATGCGCAAAAAGATCCAAAACAAGAGTATAAAAAAGAATCTTTCCGTATGTTTACGGAAATGTTGGATTCTTTAAAACACCACGTCATCACGACGTTAACGCGTGTACGTGTGCGTACTCAAGAAGAAATGGAAGAAGCTGAACGTGTTCGTCAGGAGATGGCTGCTCGTATCAATCAAAATAATTTACCTGTGGATGAAAATGGTCAGGCAATCCAAAATTCAGATTCTGAAGATTATTCAGATCGTCGCATTGGACGCAATGAGCCTTGTCCTTGTGGTTCAGGAAAAAAATATAAGCATTGTCATGGTAGTCGTGCTGCTCGCCATTAATGATTAGCCAAAGTGCGGTGATTTTTCACCGCACTTTTTTCATAGATGCTATTGGATAGAAGAAATGGATAAAAAAATTATACAAGTTTCTGCAGGTATTATTCGTAATGAGTTTGGTCAGATCTATTTAACGCAGCGTTTAGAAGGACAGGATTTTGCGCAATCTTTAGAATTTCCAGGTGGAAAAGTGGATGCGGGGGAAACCCCAGAACAGGCTTTAAAACGTGAACTGGAAGAGGAAATTGGCATTGTGGTATTAAATGCTGAACTTTACGAGCGCTTCCAATTTGAATATCCAACAAAGATTATTTCTTTTTTCTTTTATGTTGTAGATGAATGGATTGGTGAGCCTTTTGGGCGAGAAGGGCAAGAAGGTTTTTGGGTTGAGCAACGTGCATTAGATGCAGGACAGTTCCCGCCAGCTAATGCAAAATTAATTCAGCGATTACTGAATGAAGCGAATAATTATCTTTAAAATAAACCCCAGTTTTTAGCTGGGGTTTATTTTTAATCTATTGCTTGCAAGGAATGTGAATTCACAGCTGAAAAATAGTGCTCTACAAACAAATTTTTACAGATAAATCAGCGAGTTTAATCCACACTTCATCGCTAAATTCTTGCTTAGCAAGACGTTCTATATTGGCGAGCTCTTGAATAATTTCGTAGAGCTTTTGGTAGGTTAAACGTTGAATCGCACTTAAAAAGAGCGGTCGGTGATTTTGCCAGATTTTTAGACGATCAAATTCAGTCTTAATTTGTTGAGTTGGAAGTTTTTCCGTTGTCATAATACGTTGCTGTGGTTTGGTGAGTTCAAGCAACGTAAATAATTCTCGCTGTAGTGTGCGTAATAAAATAACAGGTTGCACATCTTCAGCTTGTAACCCTTTTAAAATACGTTTAGCGCGATTTGCTTTTCCTATTAACAAAGCATCAATCCATTGAAATGGTGTAAAAATCGAGGATTGTTCTACGACGCTAATTACTCGATTGTAGTTAAGTTTATGGTCAGGGTAGAGCAAATCTAAAAGCTGCAGAGCTTGTTTGAGCGCGAGCAGGTTATTCTCATAACTGTAACAAAGTTGTTGGATTGCTTCATCATCAGCTTCTAACCCCATCGCTTTGGTACGATTTTTTACCCAGCGAGGGAGATTTTCAGCCGTAGGTGTTTGGCAATTTACAAGAATCGCACTGGTTTCATATTGGTTTAGTTCAACAAACCATGCTTGGTTTTCATTTGCTTTTGCTAGCTTTGCAATTTGTAAAATCAGCAAGATATCGTCATGTAGAACCGAAATAAATTCTTGCAGATTTTTCTGTAAAAGTGCGGTGAAATTTTCAGGTAAATTTAATACCATGACTTGTTTATTAAAAAACAATCCCATGGACTGACAGGATTCTATGAGTTGTGCCCAGTCAGTTTGGCTATCAATCTGAATGTTATTTTTCTCATCGAATCCTTGTTGGTTGGCTGTTTTATAAATGGCATCTTTACTTTCACTCAGTAACAATGGATCTTGCCCTACCAAAAAGTAAACTTTGGCTAAACGTTGGGAAAGATGTTGATTAAGTTGCTCAGGGAAGATGCGATTCATTATTTGTTTTTCACTTGTTTTTCTAATGCAACCATTTTAGTAATGAGCTGACGTGCAGCTTGTTCTCGCATATCATTCCAAATTACTTCTCGTTCGCTAGATTTAGCTAATGCTGCGCGAGAGTTATCAAAGAAAGTGCGGTTGACTTTTGCCGTGATTGGGTGACTTTCACCATTCGCTAAACGAATACTTGCTTCCACTTCTAACATCAATACTTTTTCAGCTTCGCGTCCGCGTTTAAAGACGGAGGCTACTTCATCATTTGTGCGGAATTTATTTATGCGCAAAACAGGAATGCCTTGAGTCGAATTGACGAGTTGAACATTATTCGCTTGTAACTGATTGCGCATCGCTACTGACATTTCGCTGTATGGATCGGGGCTTTCAAATGTAAGAGTTCGTAATTCTTGTGGAATTAATGTACCGTTTTGAAAATGCCAGCCGCAAGCAGAAAGCGCGGTAATGCTTGCTACAATGAACAATGCTTTGATTGATTTAATCATAAAAATTACCTTTATTATGGAGTGTATAAATTTAAAATCCATACACTAATAAAGATAGAATCTGTGAAATATCAATATTCCACAGATTCTACGGATTATAGTTTAACCACAAAATTCAACATTTTTAATGGAATATAGATTTCTTTAAGGATTTCTTTTCCATCAAGGAATTTTGCAACATTAGGATCTGTTTTGGCTGCCTCTTTAATTTCTTCTTCTGAAGAGGTTGCTGGGACAGTCACTTTTCCACGAACTTTGCCATTTACTTGCACAACAATGAGTTTTTCATCTTCTACCATTGCGGCTTCATCAGCTTTCACCCATTCAGCGGTATCGATGTTGCTTTCATTTCCTAGTGCTTGCCATAATTCAAAGCAGATATGTGGCGTAATTGGATAAAGCATACGAACAACTGCACTTAATGCTTCCGCCATGACCGCTCGATCTTGATCGCTTTCTAAGGAAGCCTTAGTCAGTTTATTCATCAACTCCATTACTGCTGCAATTGCAGTATTAAATGTTTGACGGCGACCAATATCATCGCTCACTTTCGCAATCGTTTTATGTATTTCACGGCGAAGCGCTTTTTGCGCTGTTGAAAGTGCGGTGATATCTAGGCTAGTTTTTGCTGGATTTTGTTGATATTGATATACCAAGTTCCAAACACGCCCTAAGAAACGTTTCGCACCTTCTACGCCAGATTCTTGCCATTCCAAGGTCATTTCTGCTGGAGAGGCAAACATCATAAACAGACGAACGGTATCGGCACCATATTTTTCTACCATTTCTTGTGGGTCAATACCGTTATTTTTGGATTTCGACATTTTGGTCATGCCACTGTGGACTAGTTCACGCCCTTCAGGATCGGTGGCTTTAATGATGCGACCTTTCTCATCACGCTCAAGGGTCACTTGAGTTGGGCTTACCCAAATACGCTCATTGGTTGGACTGGTGTAGTAGAAGGCATCTGCAAGCACCATACCTTGACATAATAATTTATCGGCTGGTTCGTCACTGGTTACAAATCCTGCATCACGCAATAATTTGTGGAAGAAACGGAAGTAGAGCAAGTGCATTGTTGCGTGTTCAATACCACCGATATATTGATCCACTGGTAACCAATAGTTTGCTTCTTCCGCATCAAGCATGCCATTTTGATATTGTGGACAAGTGTAGCGAGCGTAATACCAAGAGGATTCCATAAAGGTATCAAAGGTATCCGTTTCTTTTAACGCTGGTGCGCCGTTAAGCGTTGTTTTTGCCCAATTAGGATCAGCTTTAATTGGACTTTTCACGCCATCCATTACCACATCTTCAGGCAGAATAATAGGTAAATCTTCCATTGGTGCAGGTACTACATCGCCATTTTCAAGGGTTAGCATCGGAATTGGAGCGCCCCAATAACGTTGGCGAGAAACACCCCAGTCACGTAAACGATAATTAACTTGACGTTTTCCAACACCTAATTTTTCTAATTTATCCGCAATGCCGTTGAAAGCACCATCAAAATCTTTACCATTAAATTCAGCTGAGTTAACGAGTTTGCCGTGTTCAGTAAAGGCTTGTTTGGTTAAATCAATTTCTTCATCAGCAATGGGTTCAATAACTTGCTTGATTTGTAAACCGTATTTTTGAGCAAATTCAAAGTCACGTTGGTCGTGAGCTGGAACCGCCATTACTGCGCCAGTACCGTAGTGCATTAATACGAAATTCGCAACCCAAATTGGTAATTTTTCACCTGTCAATGGATGAATGGCAAATAAGCCTGTTGCCATTCCTTTTTTCTCCATTGTCGCAAGATCAGCTTCTGCCACTTTTGCGTTTTTCGCTTCTTGGATAAAGGTGGCTAATTCAGGATTATTTTGAGCAGCTAAACTTGCTAATGGATGTGCTGCCGCAATGCCTAAATAACTCACACCGTAAAAGGTATCTGGACGCGTGGTGTAAACCGCTACTTTTTCGTTGGTATCTGCAACATCAAAAGTAATTTCTACCCCTTCAGAACGACCAATCCAGTTGCGCTGCATGGTTTTTACCATGTCAGGCCATTGTGGAAGGGTATCTAAACCACCTAATAATTGCTCTGCATAGTCAGTAATTTTGATAAACCATTGTGGGATTTCTTTTTGTTCCACAGGTGTATCACAACGCCAGCAACAACCTTCGTGTACTTGCTCGTTTGCGAGTACGGTTTCATCATTCGGACACCAGTTTACTGTTGAGGTTTTTTTGTACACTAAGCCTTTTTTGTAAAGCTCAGTGAAGAACCATTGTTCCCATTTGTAGTATTCTGGTTTACAGGTTGCGATTTCACGATCCCAGTCGAAACCAAAGCCTAAAAGCTGAAGTTGTTTTTTCATGTAGGCAATGTTTTCGTACGTCCATTTAGCTGGCGCAGTTTTGTTTTTAATTGCGGCACCTTCTGCCGGTAAGCCGAAAGCATCCCAACCAAATGGTTGCAATACGTTTTTACCTAGCATACGTTGATAACGAGAAATTACATCACCAATAGTGTAGTTGCGCACATGCCCCATATGCAGGCGGCCAGAAGGATACGGGAACATAGAAAGACAGTAATATTTTTCTTTAGATTCGTCTTTGATTGCTTTGAAAACTTTATTTTCTGCCCAATATTGTTGAACCTTTGGTTCGACCATATCGGGGCGATATTGTTCTTGCATAAAATCACCTTAAATTTTAACCGCACTTTTGCAGCATTTTGACAATAGAAAATGTGGCATAGAATACCGTAAAACGGCATAAATTGATAGGGTTGGAGATCAAAGTGCGGTGATTTTTTTCTTTGTTTTTACAATAGATTTTGAATTTCTTTTGGAATTAATTTGGGGTCAGGAATCCAAACTTGTTTGTGTCTGCTCAATTCCCCTTTTTCTAAAATAATACTGCTTTTGGGCACTTTGAAGGATTTACTTAAAAATTTCAATAAATGCGCATTTGCTTGACCATCAACAGGTGGCGCAGTAATGGTAATTTTTAGTTCATCATCGTGAATGCCAGCAATATGATCTTTACTGGCTTTTGGCTGTAAGAATATTCTTAATCTAATGCCGTCTTTATTTTGTTCAATCGCATACATAAATTCTCGTTTTGTTTATTTTTCTTTATTATAAAAATGAATTATGTAAAAAATAAAGTGTGGATTAGGGATCGCTAATCCATAGCAAGCAAATACAACTTATGATATAGTTCACAGCCGAATTTATAGGGATCTTTTTATAATAAAAATAATGATAGAACTCGATCAAAACAATATTCCAAAACACGTTGCCATTATTATGGATGGTAATGGGCGGTGGGCAAAACAGAAAAATAAAATGCGTATTTTTGGTCATACCAATGGCGTATCTGCCGTTCGCCGAGCGGTAAGTTATGCTCGCCAAACTGGCGTGAATTTCCTTACACTTTATGCCTTTAGTAGCGAAAATTGGAATCGACCAGAGCAAGAAGTCAGCGCGTTAATGACGCTTTTTATGCAAGCTTTAGATCGCGAAGTAAAAAAATTACATAAAAATAATATTCGGCTGAAAATTATTGGCGATGTATCTCGTTTTAGTGAATCTTTACAAGAAAAAATTGCAAAAGCGGAAAATTTAACAGAAAAAAATACCGCACTTACGCTCAATATCGCTGCAAATTATGGTGGATGTTGGGATATTGTACAAGCGACAAAACAACTTGCAGAAAAAGTAAAAAATAATGAAATGAGCGTTGACGAGATTGATGAAATGACTTTTCAGCGTCATTTGGTGACACAAGATGAACCACCAGTTGATCTATTGATTCGTACGAGTGGTGAACAACGAATTAGTAATTTTTTATTATGGCAAATTGCATATGCGGAACTTTATTTTTCCGATGTGCTGTGGCCAGATTTTGATGAGGCGGAATTTAACCGCGCCATCGCCTGTTATCAACAACGTCATCGCCGTTTTGGTGGGACAGAATAATTCAATAAATGGATTAAAATTATGCTTAAACAACGAGTTTTATCTGCCATTGTGTTAATCGTAGCGGTGTTATGTGCGCTATTTTTATTCACGCCTTTTTATTTTGCCCTCGCTTTAGGTGCAGTAGCGACTTTAGGCGTTTGGGAATGGACTCAGTTTGCTCGCCTTAAACAGCCTTTAGCGCGGTTTTGTGTTGCTGCTTTTTTAGGTGCTTTTATTTTTTTATGGCTCTACACTGAGGGTAACTATTTAGATGCGGGTCGTGTGTTTGAACAGCATCTTCAGCTTTTATTGATGAACGCTGTTGGTTGGTGGATTTTAGCTTTATTGCTTGTGGTGAGTTATCCTCAATCAGCTAAATTTTGGTCTAAAAATCCTCTTTTACAGCTTTTATTTGCCTTTTCTACTTTAATCCCATTTATCGCGGGGGTATTACGTTTACGTTTAGAACACTATACCCATGATCCTTATCACGGCTTATTTTTATTACTTTATGTATTTGTGCTTGTTTGGGCGGCTGATTCTGGTGCTTATTTTAGCGGACGTGCATTTGGTAAACGTAAACTTGCGCCAAAAGTTTCACCTGGTAAAAGCTGGGAAGGTGTTGTTGGTGGATTAATTACTGCGTTAGTGCTTGCTTTTGTGTTTATTCATTTCTCTGGCGATGCTTTAGTTGGTGATCGAAATATCACTGGATTCGTTATTCTTTCCGTTGCAACAGTTGCAATTTCGGTATTGGGTGATTTAACTGAAAGCATGTTTAAACGTGAGTCTGGTGTGAAAGACAGCAGCCAATTGATTCCTGGTCATGGGGGTGTATTAGATCGCATTGATAGCTTGACTGCAGCGGTACCTTTTTTCAGCTACTTCTATTTCTTTGTGTTATAAGGATTTTGAATGTCATTTTTGTGGTCGCTAGGTTCTTTTATCATTGCTATTGCGGTATTGGTATCCGTTCACGAATATGGACACTTTTGGGCTGCTAGAAAGTGCGGTATAAAAGTCCATCGTTTTTCAATTGGCTTTGGTAAGGTAATTTGGAAACGAATCGATAAGCATGGTACAGAATTTGCGGTCTCAATGATTCCTTTAGGCGGCTATGTAAAAATGCTTGATGGACGTAATGAAGCGGTTCCAGTTGAACAAAAGCCACAAGCATTTGACAGTAAAAGCGTATTACAACGCGCATTTGTGATTATTGCAGGACCTTTGGCGAATTTTATTTTCGCGATTTTTGCATATTGGGTCATCTACCTTTATGGAATGCCAAGTGTTAAACCTGTGATTGAATCGATAACGCCAAGTTCAATCGCGGCACAAGCTCACATTGAACCTAATACGCAAATTCTTGCTGTTGATGGCGAAGAAACTCAAGATTGGGAAACCATCAATATGCTACTTGCCACAAAAATGGGTGAGCCTAATGTTGAAATTACCCTTTCTCCTTTTGGTTCTAATGTTGAACAACAACGTACTTTAAATCTTACAAATTGGACTTTTGATCCTGAAAAAGAAAGTGCTTTTGAGGCATTAGGGATTATGCCTATGCGTCCTAAAGTTGAAATGGTGCTTTCTAAAGTTGTTCAAGGTTCTCCCGCTGAGAAAGCCGGTTTACAAATCGGTGATAAAATTTTAAAAGAAAATTTAACCGCACTTCCTTGGCAAGATTTTATAAAACAGGTCGAACAAGGCGAATCTTTTTCTATTAAAGTTGAACGTAATGGGGAAACGCTTGACAAAATTATCACTCCAGTGCGTAATCAGAGTGGAAAATGGTTTGTGGGTGTGAGTCCTACTTTTATAAAATTAGGTGATGAGTACCGCACAGAGTTAAAATATGGTATTCTTGAATCAGTTCAAAAAGGTATTGAAAAAACAACTCAGCTTTCTCTTTTAACATTAAAAGTATTAGGAAAACTGATTAGCGGTGATTTGTCATTAAATAATTTAAGTGGGCCAATTTCTATTGCTAAAGGTGCGGGAGCATCATCAAGTATTGGATTCATTTATTTTTTGAGTTTTATGGCATTAGTCAGTGTTAATTTGGGTATTATGAATCTATTTCCGTTGCCTGTGTTAGATGGTGGCCATTTAGTTTTTCTTGCAGTTGAAGCAATAAAAGGAAAACCTATTTCAGAACAGGTACAAAATGTCTGTTATCGAATTGGTGCGGCGTTGTTGCTAACATTAACAGCGTTTGCGTTATTTAATGATTTTTTACGTCTATAATTTTTATATAGGATACAGTCGATGAAAAAACTTCTCATAGCAAGTTTATTATTCGGTACAACGGTAAGCGCATTGGCTGCGCCTTTCGTTGCTAAAGAAATTCGTATTGAAGGTGCGCAAGGTGACCTAGAGCAGTCTATTCTTGCAAGTTTGCCTGTGCGAGCAGGACAGCGTGTAACAGATCAAAATGTTGCTAATATTGTTCGCTCGTTATTCGTTAGTGGACAGTTCGATGATGTTAAAGCTCGTCAAGACGGGGATGCGTTAGTTGTCAGTGTGGTTGCAAAACCGATTATTGCGGATGTTCAAGTTAAAGGAAGTTCTGCAATTCCAGCTGATGTAATTAAACAGAATTTAACCCAGAGTGGTATAGCAACTGGCGCGGTACTTAATAGAACAATATTAAATGAGTTTGTTAAAGCCGTTAAAAGAGATGGTTATGAAGCCAAAGGGCGTTATAACGCAAAAGTTGAAGCGATAGTGAATACATTACCGAATAACCGTGCAGAAGTTATTGTTCAAATTGATGAAGATGATACTGCAAAATTAGATTCAGTAACTTTTAATGGAAATGAATCAGTAAGTAGTAGCACACTTCAAGAACAAATGGAATTACAGCCTGATGCGTGGTGGAAATTGTGGGGCAATAAATTTGAAGGTGAGCAATTTGGTAAAGATTTGCAAGCAATTGAAGAGTATTACCATAATAACGGTTATGCAAAAGCGCACATTACCAAGCAAGATGTTCAGCTAAATGATGAAAAAAAACGTGTTACTGTTTCTATTGATATAAATGAAGGGCAGAAATATGATTTACGTGGGGCCCGTATTGTCGGTAATGTTGGCGGTATGGCAACAGAACTTGAGCCTTTACTTTCAAAATTGCATTTAAATGATACTTATCGTCGTAGCGATATTGTTGATGTAGAGAATGCTATCAAAGCAAAATTAGGAGAGCGAGGCTATGGCAGTGCAACGGTTAATTCAGTGCCTGATTTTGATGAAGAAAATAAAACGTTAGCCATCACTTTTGTAGTTGATGCAGGTCGTCGTTTAACGGTTAGAGAGGTTCGTTTTGAAGGTAATACTGTTTCCGCGGATAGCACATTGCGCCAGGAAATGAGACAACAAGAAGGTACTTGGTATAATTCCCAACTTGTTGAATTAGGAAAAGTTCGTTTAGATCGTACGGGCTTTTTTGAAACTGTAGAAAGTAAAATTATCCCAGTTCAAAACAGTTCTGATGAAGTCAATGTTATTTATAAAGTAAAAGAACGTCAAACAGGTAGTATCAATTTTGGTATTGGTTATGGTACAGAAAGTGGTATTAGTTATCAGGCAAGTGTTAAACAAGATAACTTTTTGGGTACTGGTGCGGCAGTAAGCCTTGGTGGAACCAAAAATGATTACGGCACAAGCCTTAATCTTGGTTATACAGAGCCTTATTTTACTAAGGATGGTGTAAGCCTTGGTGGTAACGTATTCTTTGAAAATTATGATAATTCAAAAAGTGAGACTTCATCTACTTATAAACGTACTACCTATGGTGGAAACCTTACTTTAGGCTTCCCTGTTAACGAAAATAATTCATATTATATGGGTTTAGGCTACACCTATAATAAGATTAGTAATTTTGCGAGAGAATATAATCGTGATTTGTATCTATCATCAATGAATTTTAACGGGAATTCTATTAAAACAGATGATTTTGATTTTTCATTTGGGTGGAACTATAACAGTCTGAATAGAGGTTATTTCCCTACGGAAGGGGTAAAAGCAACGCTTGGCGGTCGTGTTACGGTGCCTGGTTCTGATAACAAATATTATAAATTAAGTGCAGATATCCAGGGATTCTATCCACTCGATCGAGATCATCGTTGGGTTATTTCTGCAAAAGCATCAGCGGGTTATGCGAATGGATTTGGTAATAAACGTTTACCGTTTTATCAAACTTATACCGCAGGTGGTATTGGTTCATTGCGTGGCTTTGCTTATGGCGCAATAGGGCCTAATGCTATCTACTATCGGAATGATGCTTCAGGACGTCATCCTGAATGGGTTCCAAGCACCGATGTTGTTGGTGGTAATGCGATTACAACAGCAAGTGCTGAATTAATTGTGCCAACGCCATTTGTTGGAGACAAGGGACAAAACTCGGTGAGAACATCTTTGTTTGTAGATGCAGCAAGTGTATGGAACACTAAATGGAAAGCTGAGGATAAGGCTAAATTTGCTAATTTGCCAGATTATAGTTCACCTAGTCGTATTCGAGCATCTGCTGGTGTAGGTTTCCAATGGCAATCACCAATTGGACCGTTGGTTTTCTCTTACGCAAAACCGATTAAGAAATATGAATATGATGATGTAGAACAATTCCAATTTAGTATTGGTGGTTCATTTTAATAAATTGAACTTTTTGTTGTATCATCATTCAAAGAAAACGTTCTATACTAAATTTGTTTTAGTGTAGAAAGTATTAATAACTCATTGTTTAAGGAAATTTATAAAATGAAAAATGTTGTAAAAGTAACCGCACTTGCATTAGGTATTGCACTTGCTTCAGGCTACGCTGCTGCTGAGGAAAAAATTGCTTTCATTAATGCAGGTTATGTTTTCCAAAACCATCCAGATCGTCAAGCTGTTGCAGATAAATTAGATGCAGAATTTAAACCTGTTGCTGATAAATTAGCTGCAAGCAAAAAAGAAATTGATGATAAAATTGTTGCAGCACGTAAAAAAGTAGAAGCAAAAGCAGCTGCATTAGAAAAAGATGCGGCACGCTTAAGCAAAGCTGATATTCAAAAACGTCAAGATGAAATTAATAAACTCGCTGCTTCTGAAGACGCTTCATTACAAAAATTGATGCAAGAACAAGATAAAAAAGTGGCTGAATTTCAAGCTCAAAATGAAAAACGTCAAGCTGAAGAGCGTGGTAAATTGCTAGATAGTATTCAAACTGCAACAAATAATTATGCAAAAGCAAATGGTTATAGCTATGTGCTTGATGCAAATTCAGTCGTATTTGCGGTAGAGGGTAAAGACATTAGTGATGCTGTGTTAAAAACAATTCCTGCAACACAAAAAACAGAAGAGAAAAAATAATAGGCTTTATTAATCATGTTAAAAACCTATTCTTTACAAGAATTGGCAACTCAAATCGGCGCTACCGTTCGCGGTAACGCCGATGTCGTTGTAGAAAATATCGCTCCTCTTGATAAGGCTCAATGTCATCAGCTTACCTTTATTTCTAATACAAAGTTCCGTTCTTTATTAAAAGATTCTAAGGCTGGTATCTTGGTTGTATCCGAAGCAGATGTAGAGTTTTGTTCACCTGAAAGCAATTTATTAATCGTAAAAGATCCTTATGTTGCCTATGCCATTTTAGCCCAATATATGGATACTACACCTAAAGCAGCTCAAGGTATTGCACCTAGCGCGGTAGTCTCTGGTCATGCATCTTTGGGAGAGAATGTCTCTATCGGTGCAAATACTGTTATTGAAGATGGCGTTGTTCTTGGCGATAACGTTATTATTGGTGCAAATTGCTTTGTGGGTAAAAATACAAAAATCGGTGCGAATACACAGCTTTGGGCAAATGTAAGTATCTATCATGATGTAGAAATTGGTATAAATTGTTTAATTCAATCGGGTGCAGTGATTGGTAGCGATGGTTTTGGTTATGCAAATGATCGTGGGCGTTGGATTAAAATTCCACAAGTTGGTCAGGTAATTATTGGTAATAATGTTGAAATAGGTGCTTGCACTTGTATTGATCGTGGTGCTTTAGATGCAACTGTTATTGAGGATAATGTTATTATTGATAATCTTTGTCAAATTGCCCATAACGTACATATTGGTACCGGCACCGCGGTTGCGGGTGGGGTCATTATGGCTGGAAGCTTAACAGTTGGGCGGTATTGCTTAATTGGTGGTGCGAGTGTAATCAATGGTCATATGGAAATCTGCGATAAGGTAACTATTACAGGTATGGGAATGGTGATGCGTCCAATTACTGAGCCTGGCGTCTATTCATCTGGTATTCCATTGCAAACGAACAAAGCATGGCGTAAAACTGCGGCATTAACTTTGGGAATTGATGAAATAAATAAACGTGTGAAAGCATTAGAGAAGAAGATTAATTAATTTATTGTAGAGCGCACCAACTTTTATGGTGCGTTTTATTTTTAGCCGTAAATATCGTATAATCCAAGAGATTTTATTTGTTTATTTTTTGTAAGGTGTCAACGTGTCAGAACAACAACCAAGAGTGATCGAATCAAAAGAAATTATGACTTTATTACCACATCGCTATCCATTTTTATTAGTGGATCGCGTATTGGATTTTAAAGAAGGCGAATGGTTAAAAGCGATTAAAAATATTAGCGTCAATGAGCCTTGTTTCACAGGTCACTTCCCTGGCGAACCTATTTTACCGGGCGTTTTAATCTTAGAAGCTTTGGCACAGGCAATGGGCATTTTAGCCTTTAAAACTCACGAATTAAAAGGCGGTGAATTATTCTATTTCGCAGGTATTGATGAAGCGCGCTTTAAACGCCCAGTGTTACCTGGAGATCAAATGGAATTAAACGTTCAAGTGATTAAAGAACGCCGTGGCATTACTGCATTTACCGGTGTTGCAACCGTAAACGGTGAAATTGCTTGTGAAGCAAAACTAATGTGCGCTCGTCGTTAATTAAGAGGGTAAATATGATCCACCCAAATGCAAAAATCCATCCTACAGCCTTAGTTGAAGAAGGCGCAGTTATTGGTGAAGGTGTTGTTATCGGGCCTTTCTGTATTGTTGAAGGCACTGTTGAAATTAAAGCTCGCACTGTATTGAAATCTCACGTTGTCGTACGTGGCGATACGGTTATTGGCGAAGATAATGAAATCTATCAATTCGCTAGCATTGGTGAAGTGAACCAAGATTTAAAATATAACGGCGAAGCAACCAAAACGATTATTGGTAATGGCAACCGAATTCGTGAACACGTGACAATCCATCGCGGCACCATCCAAGGCGGTGGCGTAACCTCTATTGGCAATAACAATTTATTAATGGTGAATGTTCACGTTGCACACGATTGCCAAATTAAAAACAACTGTATTTTAGCAAACAATGCAACGCTTGCAGGTCACGTAGAATTAGATGATTTCGTGATTGTTGGTGGTATGTCAGCAATTCACCAATTTGTAATCGTTGGTGCACACGTCATGTTAGGCGGTGGTTCTATGGTAAGCCAAGATGTACCTCCTTACGTTATGGCTCAAGGCAACCACGCCCGTCCATTCGGCGTAAACTTAGAAGGTTTAAAACGTCGTGGTTTTGATAAACCAACCATGCACGCAATCCGTAACGTTTATAAAATGATCTATCGTAGCGGTAAAACGCTCGAAGAAGTGTTACCAGAAATTGAGCAAATTGCGGAAACCGATTCAGCGATTAGTTTCTTTGTTGAATTTTTCAAACGTTCAACTCGCGGTATTATTCGTTAATAAAGTATCTCTGTTTTCAACCGCACTTTGCACACCAAAGTGCGGTTATTTTTTAGGGTAAATTTGATGAACAAAACAAATCCAACCATTGCTCTTGTTGCTGGAGAAGTATCTGGCGATATTCTCGGGGCGGGGTTAATTCGACAGCTCAAAGCTCATTATCCTAATGCTCGCTTTATTGGCATTGCAGGCCCAAGAATGTTAGCTGAAGGCTGTGAAACGCTCGTCGATATGGAAGAGCTTTCAGTCATGGGCTTGGCTGAAATTTTGAAACATCTTCCTCGCCTGTTGAAAATTCGCAAAAATGTCATTCAAACTATGCTGCAAGAAAAACCTGATGTTTACATCGGCATTGATGCGCCTGATTTTAATTTGGATGTAGAACTCAAGCTCAAAGCAAACGGAATTAAAACTATTCATTACGTAAGCCCCTCTGTATGGGCATGGCGTCAAAATCGCATCCATAAAATTGCCAAAGCGACCCATCAAGTTCTTGCCTTTTTGCCTTTTGAGAAAGCCTTTTACGATAAATTTAATGTGCCTTGCCGTTTTATTGGGCACACAATGGCAGATGCTATTCCGCTCAAACCAAACCGTGCCGAAGCCTGCCAAATGCTCCAGATTGATCCCACACAACGCTATTTAGCTATATTAGTTGGAAGTCGTGGATCAGAAGTGGAGTTTTTGACTGAGCCTTTCTTGAAAGCCGCTTTATTGTTAAAAGAACAATTCCCTGATTTACAATTCCTAGTTCCTTTGGTGAACGAAAAACGACGAATTCAATTTGAAGCCATTAAAGCTAAAATTGCGCCAAATCTAGATCTGCATTTAATTGATGGCAATGCACGACAAGCAATGATCGCAGCTGATGCTACACTTCTTGCTTCCGGAACAGCTGCACTTGAAGCAATGCTTTGTAAATCACCCATGGTGGTTGGCTATCGAATGAAACCACTGACCTATTTCTTAGCAAAACGTTTAGTGAAAACCGATTATATTTCTTTACCAAACTTACTTGCGAATGAAATGCTCGTTCCTGAAATGATTCAAGAAGAATGCACGCCAGAATTACTCGCTGAAAAACTATCTGTTTATCTTTCTGATGATGAAAGTGCGGTAAAAAATCGCCATGTTTTAATTCAGCACTTCACAGATTTACACCAAAAAATTCAATGCAATGCCGATAAGCAAGCAGCTCAAGCGGTCATTGATTTATTAGAAGGAACAGAAAATGTTTGAATATCCACAAGGCTATGAATTGATCGCTGGCGTTGATGAAGTTGGGCGAGGCCCTCTAGTTGGGGCTGTTGTAACGGCAGCCGTTATTTTAGATCCGAATAACCCAATTGAAGGCCTCGCTGATTCTAAAAAACTTTCTGAGAAAAAACGTTTAGCACTTGCTGAAGAAATCAAAGAAAAAGCTCTTGCTTGGGCATTAGGACGAGCTGAAGCTAACGAAATTGACGAGATAAATATCCTGCAAGCCTCCTTGCTGGCAATGACTCGAGCGGTAAAATCTTTAAAAATTCAACCGCACTTTGTGTTGGTTGATGGCAATAAGATCCCAAAAGATTTAAATATTCCAGCGCAAGCCGTCGTAAAAGGCGATAGCCTTGTGGCGGAAATCAGTGCAGCCTCTATTTTGGCGAAAGTGGCACGAGACCAAGAAATGGAAGAATTAGACAAGCAATATCCAGAATACGCTTTCGCCCAGCATAAAGGCTATCCAACCAAATTACATTTGGAAAAATTAGCTGAACTTGGCGCATTACCGCAACACCGTCGTAGTTTTACACCTGTTAAAAAGGTATTGGAAACTAAATTTACTGATAAATAGATATATACACTTAAAATAAGGAAAAATATGACCGCACTTTTAAAAATTGGTCTGGTGTCTGTTTCTGATCGAGCATCAGCAGGCGTGTATCAAGATCAAGGCATCCCAGAATTACAGGCTTGGTTAGAACAAGCGCTTGTTGATCCTTTCCATTTGGAAACAAGATTAATCCCCGATGAACAGCCAGTTATTGAACAAACATTAAAAGATCTGGTGGATGAACAAGGTTGCCATTTAGTGCTGACAACCGGAGGAACAGGGCCTGCAAAACGCGATGTAACGCCTGACGCCACCCTTGCGGTAGCAGATCGAGAAATGCCGGGTTTTGGCGAACAAATGCGCCAAGTTAGTTTGCATTTTGTGCCCACTGCAATTTTATCCCGTCAAGTGGGCGTGATTCGTAAGGAAAGCCTGATTTTAAATCTTCCTGGTCAGCCTAAAGCGATAAAAGAAACCTTAGAAGGCGTGAAAGATAAAGAAGGAAATGTGCTTGTAAAAGGCATTTTTAGTGCAGTGCCTTATTGTTTGCAATTGATTAACGGCTTATATATTGATACCAAGCCTGAAATCATCGAAAGTTTCCGTCCTAAATCTGCAAGACGTGAAAATCTGGAGAAATAGCATGAAAAAAATCGAAGCAATGATTAAACCGTTTAAATTAGATGATGTGCGAGAAAGTCTTTCAGATATTGGTATTTCAGGTATGACAATCACGGAAGTACGTGGATTCGGTCGCCAAAAAGGTCATACAGAACTTTATCGTGGTGCAGAATATATGGTGGACTTTCTGCCGAAAGTGAAATTGGAAGTAGTGGTTCCTGATGAGCTTGTGGATCAATGTATTGAAGCTATTATTGAAACGGCACAAACAGGCAAAATTGGTGACGGCAAAATTTTTGTTTATAACGTTGAGCGAGCGATCCGAATTCGCACAGGCGAAGAAAACGAGGATGCGATTTAGTGCAAAATAATTTAAATTTACACCGCACTTTGCTTGGCATTGCTTCGGTGATTATTATCTTAGCTGGCGTAAAATTGGCGGCAGAAATTGTGGTGCCATTCTTGCTATCGCTGTTTATCGCGATAATTTGTTCACCGATGATTAAGGCGATGACGCAACGCCGAATTCCTCATTGGTTAGCTATTACTTTGCTTTTCGTCTTGATTTCTTTGGTGTTTTTCTTCTTAGTCGGGTTGATTAACAGCACTGCAAGAGAATTTACCCAATCTATTCCACAATATAAAGTTTTGCTTTCACAACGCGTGAGTGATTTAACTGGATTATTGCAGCGTTTCAATTTGCCTTTCACGCTTTCACGTGAAACCATCCAAGAAAATTTTGACCCAAGCATCATTATGAATTTTGTGAGCCGAGTATTGCTGAATTTTTCTGGTGTGGTGAGTAATGTGTTTGTTTTGGTATTAGTCGTGATTTTTATGCTTGCTGAAGCGCCAACAATGAAACATAAATTTGCTATGGTGATTAGTTCCACCCCTCATGATGCCGCCAAAGAAGAACGCCATATTGATCGCGTTTTGCAAGGCGTAATTGGTTATCTTGGCATTAAAAGTATCACGAGCTTGCTTACTGGTGTTGGTATTTTTATTTTGTTGGAAGCCTGTGGGGTTCAATATGCCATTTTGTGGGCAACCTTGAGTTTCTTGCTGAATTATATTCCCAATATTGGTTCTATCATTGCAGCTATTCCAATTATTGTGCAAGCCTTATTACTGAATGGTTTTGGCATTGGCTTTGGCGTGGCAATAGGTGTTATTGCGATTAATATGGTTGTCGGTAACATTATTGAACCTAAAATGATGGGTGAGCGATTAGGGCTTTCAACCTTAGTGGTGTTCCTTTCATTATTGTTTTGGGGATGGTTACTTGGAACAGTGGGAATGCTACTATCTGTTCCCCTTACAATGGCATTAAAAATTGCCTTGGAGTCGAGCCCCAATACGGCGAAATATGCCTGTCTATTGGGTGATGTCGAAGATTTCAAATAGATTTTATAGAGAAAGTGCGGTGAATTTTCACCGCATTTTTATGATAAGTCTTGCGGATCGATGTCCAAAATTAACCGCACTTGGCTGTTTTTTTCAAGTTCGGCTTGTTGATATTCTCTCAATGCTTTTTGCAACGTCATTCTTGACGGATGTTGCAATAATAACTGCCAGCGATATTGCCCTGCTTTTTTGCTGAACGGTGCAGGCATTGGACCAAGCATTTGCAATCCCGTGATTTGCTTTGATTGAAAAAAATCTACAATCTGGCTTAAGCAATTTTCTGCAAGCTCAGAATGTCTAGCCTGTGCTTTGAATAACGCCTGGAAAGTGAAAGGCGGCAATCCCATTGAATGGCGTAATTGTAAGGTTTCTTTTGCAAAAGCTTGATAGCCATTCGCTAATAACGTAGTGAGCAAAGGATGATCAGGATAATGTGTTTGTAGCACGACTTCGCCTTGTTTATCGGCACGCCCTGCACGTCCAGCAACTTGAATATAAAGTTGAGCTAAACGTTCTTCTGCACGAAAATCCAGTGAAAATAATGCACTATCTACATTCACTAAGGCAACGAGAGTAACATTCGGAAAATGATGTCCTTTCGCAAGCATTTGTGTGCCAATCAAAATTTGACTTTTGCCTTGTTGAATATCTTCTAAATAACCTTCCAATTTTCCTTTACGCGCAGTGCTATCGCGGTCGATTCGCGCTACAGAATAATGAGGAAATAGCATTTTCAAGGTTTCTTCTAATTGTTCCGTGCCGAGACCTGTAGTGACTAAATGAGTCGAGCCACAATCACCACATTGTCGAGGAATAGTTTTCTGAGCGCCACAATGATGACAACGCAATACATTTTGATGCTGATGATAGGTATAAGGTTTTTCACAATGAGGGCATTGTGCGATCCAACCACATTCGTGGCAAAGCAATACGGGCGCAAAGCCACGACGATTCAAGAAAAGTAACACTTGATTGCCTTTCTCTAGATGAGCTTTCATTCGTTCCAATAAAGGTTTTGAAAGCCCGTTTTGTATGTATTGATTTTTCAAATCAATAACAAAATGGCGAAGTGCGGTGGAACTCCCCGCTCTTTTTGACAAAACTAAATGTTGGTATTTGCCGTTTTGTACATTATTAATACTTTCTAAACTTGGCGTGGCGGAACCCATTAATACGGCAATATTCAGTTTTTGAGCTAGCACAATCGCCAAGTCTCGCGCGTGATAACGCCAGCTGTCTTGCTGTTTGTAAGACGCATCGTGTTCTTCATCCAAAATAATTGCACCAAGATTAGAAAATTGCGTGAACAATGCCGATCTCGTGCCAATCACAATGGCACTTTGTCCTGAACGAGCACGATCCCATACATAAAGCCGTTGCGTATCGGTTAAATTAGAATGCAGCACATCAATTTCTACGTTGAAACGCGCTTTGAAACGGTGCACTGTTTGTGGTGTTAGCCCGATTTCGGGTACAAGTACTAATACTTGCTTACCCGATTTTAAAATTTCTTCAATATATTGCAGATAAATTTCTGTTTTACCTGAACCAGTCACCCCATCGAGCAGCCATACATTGAAGCCAGAATGAAAGAGCAATTGGCTAAACGCTAAGGATTGCTGCTTATTTAAGGTTAAACGATTTTCAGCATTGACAATTGGGTTATTGCCTAAGCTTTGTTGCCAGCTTAGGGGCGTTGTTTGGATAGTAATTTCCTCAATAAACCCTTTGGCTTTTAAGGTTGACCAAATCGCAGAGGAAAACTCATTATTGCCTTTTTCAAGATCTATTTCAGATAAGCATTGTAGGGCTTCAACTTGCTTTTTCGAGCGTTTTAACAGGCCTTGTTCAAGGGCATTTTTCCCCGCATCTGTAATTCGCCAAAAAGTGCGGTCATTTTTCACCGCACTTTCGCCGTTACGCAATTTCACAGGCAAGGCTTGAAATAACACATCGCCTAATCCCGCTTGATAATAATTTGCTGCCCAATGAAGCCAATCCCAATAAATTGGGGTAAAGAGCGGTGCTAAATCCAATGGTTGAAGAATGGCTTTAAGTTTATCCTCTGGAACGTCTGATTTTGTTGGGAAATTAGCCACAATCGCTACGCGTTTTTGCGTACCAAAAGGCACAAGAACACGCATACCGATTTGTAATGAAACATCATCGGGGACGAGATAATCAAATAAACGAGGAAGCGGCACAGCCAGTGCCACTCGGACAATTTTCATAATCAACCTTGGGAAAAAATTTGCCCTATTATACGAGAAAAACGTGTATAATCGCCGCCAATTTTTTCACGAACAAGATTTTTATGACACAAACTTTTGCTGATCAAAAACGTAAAACCGTTGAAACCGCAGAATTTACCGAAGATGGCCGTTATAAACGAAAAGTCCGTAGTTTTGTGCTCCGCACTGGTCGTTTGAGCGAATTTCAAAGAAATATGATGAATGATAACTGGGGAACACTTGGTTTAGATTATCAAACGGAACCTTTTGATTTTGTGAAGATTTATGGCAATGATAATCCAGTTGTATTAGAAATTGGCTTTGGAATGGGAAAATCGCTCGTGGATATGGCTTTTGCTAATCCTGACAAAAATTACCTTGGTATTGAAGTTCATACTCCTGGCGTTGGTGCTTGTATTGCTTATGCTGTGGAAAAAGGCGTAACGAATTTACGTGTGATTTGTCATGATGCAACGGAAATTTTACGAGACAGTATTGCAGATGGTGCGCTTGGCGGTTTACAGTTATTTTTCCCCGATCCTTGGCATAAAGCAAAACATCATAAACGTCGTATTGTTCAACCGCACTTTGTGGCACAAGTGGTACAAAAATTAGGTGAAAATGGTTTTATCCATATGGCGACAGACTGGGAAAATTATGCAGAGCAAATGCTAGAAGTATTAAGCGCAAACACTGATTTAGTGAACATCTCGAAAAATGGCGATTATATTCCAAGACCAGATTTTAGACCTTTAACTAAATTTGAAGCCAGAGGCCACAGACTTGGTCATGGTGTTTGGGATTTATACTTTGTGAAGAAATAAGCCTATTTTGAGCAAGTTAACTTTTGGGTGAAGATTGAAGTTGGGGAAATCCGATGCCAAATTCACGAATTTAATATAGAATACTGATTTGAATACGACCTTAATAGGAGAAATACCATGTCTAAATCTTACAATCAACGTCAACGCAAAAAACTTCACCTCGCTGAATTCCAAGAACTTGGTTTTCTTGTAAATTTCCAATTTGCAGAAGGTACTGCGATTGAAACTGTAGATGAAATCGTTGATCGTTTTATTAACGAAGTGATTCAACCAAATGGTCTAGCTTATGAAGGTAGCGGGTATTTACATTGGGAAGGTTTAGTTTGCCTAGAAAAAATTGGTAAATGTGATGAAAGCCACCGTGAAACTGTGAAAAAATGGTTAGAAACAAATGGTTTGCAACAAATTGAAGTAAGCGAATTATTTGATATTTGGTGGGAATATCCAGCAAAAGCAGAGTAGTTTTGTTAAAATATCGCGGTAAAAAACAACTATGTCGAGTTATTTTTTATTACGATTTAAATTTGATCTATCACAAAGAAAGTTCAAAAAAAGTAAATAACTACCTATTTTGGGTGGTTCCTATTCCTGGTTAGGAACTTCATAATCACCAACCCAAAAGTACTGACGGATTTATAGAAGGCACCTGGATGACTGTTGAAAACTTACCCCGCAGACAATTTTTACGAGGTAAATTTTTAACGTCTTTGCATACGAAAACCGAGCAAAAACAAGGCTTTGATGGGGTTCGCCCTCCTTGGACCGTTGAAAATTCTATTTTTGTAGAGCAATGTACGCGCTGTGGCGATTGTCTTTCTGTCTGTGAAACCAATATTTTGGTAAAAGGCGATGGTGGATTCCCTGAAGTGTGTTTCGATAAGGGGGAATGTACTTTTTGTGGAAAATGTGTAGATATATGTAAACAACCAATTTTCCGTTCTTGTTCTGAGCAACCTTGGAACCATAAAATTGAGATTGGTAAAGATTGTTTAACGGAAAAAAATATAGCTTGTCGTAGTTGTCAAGATAATTGCCCAAAGAACGCAATTAAATTTCGTTGGCAAGCAGGTGGAATAGCCAAGCCTGTATTAGATGTGGATGCTTGTAATGGTTGTGGCGCTTGCATTCAACGTTGTCCTGTCGATGCAATAACTTTGTTTTATCCATCTCACAATAATGAAAATGAAAATTAACGATTTAATAAAAACAGATACAGTTGAGAAATGGCAGGTTTGTGGCATTGTTGTGCAATGTATGGTGTCAAAACTTGGTATAATTCAAAGTGAGCTTTCCAAATTACCTGATACTGAAATTCATGCAGTCAATGAGGAAAATGGTAAAATTGTTGCAGTAATGCAAGCAAATAGTCAGAAAGAATTAGCTAATCGTATGGAATTGGCTAGAGATATTGATGGTGTTATTACGGTTTCGTTAGTTTATCATCAAGTAGAAGATAATTAGTTTTTTATTTTTTAGTGTTAATAATAGTGGGGGAAACACTATGAGCATAAGTCGTCGTGACTTTATGAAGGCAAATGCTGCTGCAGCGGCAGCAGTTGCTGCTGGTATTAGTATTCCAATCAAAAATGTTGCAGCGGAAGAAAATATCAATAAAGATATTCATTGGGAAAAAGCACCTTGCCGTTTCTGTGGTACAGGTTGTAGTGTAATGGTTGGTACACAAGATGGCCGTGTTGTTGCTACTTATGCCGATCCAGATGCTGAAGTAAACCGTGGATTGAATTGTATTAAAGGGTTGTTCTTATCTAAAATTATGTATGGTAAGGATCGTTTAACCCAGCCATTGCTTCGAATGAAAGATGGTAAATATGATAAAAATGGTGAGTTTACGCCAGTAAGTTGGGAAACTGCATTTACTGTATTTGCGGATAAAACGAAAGAAGCAATTCGTAAGAAAGGTCCAAGTTCTGTTGCACATTACTGCTCTGGTCAAACTACAGTTATTGAAGGCTACGCAAAATCTAAATTCTATAAAGCTGGTTTACGTTCAAACAATATTGATCCAAATGCGCGTCAATGTATGGCATCTGCCGCAACTGGCTTTATTCGTACCTTTGGTGTTGATGAACCGATGGGATGTTATGATGACATCGAGAATGCGGATGTTATGGTGCTTTGGGGCTCTAATATGGCTGAAATGCACCCAATTTTATGGTCACGTATTGCCGATCGCAAATTAAACCACCCAGATCTGAAAATTTTTGTTCTTTCAACGTTTGAACATCGTTCATTTGAATTAGCAGATTATGGCATTGTATTCATTCCTCAAACAGACCTAGCTATTGCTAACTATATTTCAAACTATATCATCCAAAATGGTGGTGTAGATGAGAAATTTGTTGCAGAAAATACTAAATTTAAAAAGGCTACAACAGATATTGGTTATGCACTTAGACCTGATCATGCTTTAGAAAAAGCTGCGAAAAATGCGGGGAAAGGTGCAGGTAAAATGCTTGATTTTACCTTTGATGAATATAAGAAATTTGTATCAGAGTATGATCTTGAGTATACCCATAAACTAACAGGAGTTCCTAAAAATCAATTAGAAGCACTTGCGCAAGCATATGCTGATCCAAAAACAAATGTTACTTCATTCTGGACAATGGGTGTTAACCAGCATACTCGTGGTGTGTGGTTAAACCAAATGTTACATAGTTTACATTTATTAACAGGCAAGATTTCTAAACCAGGTAACCACCCATTCTCTTTGACGGGTCAACCATCTGCTTGTGGTACTGCTCGTGAAGTTGGAACATTCCCACACCGTTTACCTGCGGATATGCTTGTTACAAACCCACAACATGTGGCAAAAGCAGAAAGTATTTGGAAGTTGCCAGCTGGTGCGGTGCAAACGCAAGTTGGCTTGTCAATTAATGAAATTGACCGTGCAATGAAAGATGGCAAAATCAATGTTTACTGGCAAATGTGTAATAACCATATGCAGTCTGGCCCAAATAGTAATCAGGAACGTATGCCAGCTTGGCGAGATCCACAAAACTTTATTGTTGTATCGGATCCTTATCCAACAGCAAGTGCAGTAGCGGCTGACTTAATTTTACCAACTGCAATGTGGGTGGAAAAAGAAGGGGCTTTTGGTAACGCTGAGCGTCGTACCCAAGCATGGAAACAGCAGGTAAAAGCACCTGGTGAGGCAAAATCTGATTTATGGCAAGTTCTTGAGTTTTCTAAATATTTTAAAACTGATGAAGTCTGGCCAAAAGAATTGCTTGACGCTAATCCGCAATTTAAAGGTAAAACGTTATATGAAGTGCTTTATTTAAATGGCAACGTGAATAAATTTGAAAAACCAACAGATCATTTAAATGATGATGCTGAGCATTTTGGCTTCTATTTACAAAAAGGTTTATTTGAAGAATATGCTGAGTTTGGGCGCGGTCACGGACACGATTTAGCACCATATGATATGTATCAAAGTGAAGAAGTTCGTGGATTACGTTGGCCTGTCGTAAATGGTGTTGAAACACGTTGGCGTTATCGTAAGGGATATGACTTCTTTGCTTCTAAAGACCGTGAAGTAGATTTCTATGGTCAAAAAGATAAAAGAGCGGTTATTTTTGCCGCACCTTATGAGGCACCTGCAGAATCACCAGATGAAGAATACGATATGTGGTTATGTACTGGCCGTGTTTTAGAACATTGGCATACAGGTACTATGACACGTCGTGTACCAGAAATTCACCGTTCATTCCCAAACAATGTTGTATATATGCATCCGCTAGATGCTGAGGCACGTGGAATGCGTCATGGCGATAAAATTAAATTGATTACTCGTCGTGGTGAGATGGTATCTTATTTGGATACACGTGGACGTAATAAGCCACCTCGCGGTTTAGTTTTCACTATGTTCTTTGATGCGGGTCAGCAAGTTAACCGCTTAACCTTAGATGCGGCAGACCCAATTTCAAAAGAAACTGACTATAAAAAATGTGCAGTTAAAGTAGTAAAAGCGTAAAACGTATGCGGTCATAGTAAAATAATAGAAATATGGCCGCACTTTATCGTATTTTTTAACGGCTTATGCCAATTTTGTGAAAATAAATTCACAAATGGAGTGAAAAATGAAAAAGATGATGGCCATGATTATGGCATTATTGGGATGTTCAGCCATGCTTCATGCTGAAGTTTATCCGAATACTAATGTAGAAGTGGTGAAATCAGGTGTTGAAAATGCACATGAAGCGATTCAACCTGAGTTTAAAAATAACCTAAAAGATACAGGTATCCAACCTCGTGATATGCTTTTTGCACCTCCTGTAGTACCACACAGTATTAAAGGGATGCAAGTGAGTAAAAACACAAACCGTTGTTTAGAATGCCATAATGCTGATGTAGCTCAACTTGTTGGCGCTACTGTACCAAGTAAAACTCACTTTTATGATCGTGAAGGGCATTTAGGCGATACAGTCTCTGCACGTCGTTATTTCTGTTTACAATGTCATGTTCCACAAACTGATGCAAAACCGATTGTTGAACAAACATATCGCTCTACGCCAGGTTATGATAGAAAAGCAGATCAACCGTTACCACAAGTGACTAAAACGCCTGAATATAAAGAAAAATTTGAGGAAACGCTCAAAGAATTTGGTCATTCTTCAGATAAATATTTGAACCAACATCATTAAGGTGAGCAAAAATGAAAAAATTAACAAATTTAATTAAATCTTTTTGGCATTGGTTCAGAACACCAAGCCGAATTGCAGTGGGAACAATCATTTCACTTGCATTTATTGCAGGAATTTTGGCTTGGGTAGGCTTTAATTATGGTCTAGCTGAAACCAATACAGAAAAATTCTGTTCAAGCTGTCATACAAATGATGTTTATCCTGAATATTTGCATAGTACCCATTTTCAAACACGTACAGGTGTAGGCGCGAGCTGTCCAGATTGTCATGTTCCACATGAGTTTGGTCCAAAAATATTGCGTAAAATTGTTGCAGCAAAAGAAGTTTATGCATTTTATACTGGTAAAGTGGATACTATTGAGAAATTCAATGAACGTCGTTTACATATGGCTGAAAATGAGTGGGCACGTATGAAGGCGAATGATTCTCAAGAATGTCGTAACTGCCATAAAATGGATCGTATGGATCGTTCTCAACAAAAAGGAGTAGCGGCGAAGATGCATAAGTTCGCTGAAGAAAATGGTAAAACTTGTATCGATTGTCATAAAGGTATTGCACATAAGTTACCCGATATGAAAGATGTCGAATCAGGATTTAAGAAAGAAGAGAAATAATTCTTTCAGCAATGTATAGGAAAAATACCGCACTCTTTAAAAGTGCGGTATTTTTTTATCTGATTTTTATCCTAGAAAAAAAGTGAATTTTTCAGTAAAATCGTCGAGTTTCATAAAATGATTAAAAAAAATTACTCAAAGTTTAGGGATTTATCGTGGCTCATCGAGATTTTGTTGCGCGTCGTGGCGTAAATAAGAAAAAAGGAAAAAATAAGAATATTTTAATTGGGATGATGATTGCAGTTGTCTTTGTATTTGGTATTGGGCTTTATTTCCTGAAAAATAAAACAGAGGAAAAAGCAGTGAAAGAAATTATTCCTCAAACAGAAAAAACGCAGCCTAAAAGTATTTTACCTAATCGTCCTGAAGAAGTTTGGAGTTATATTAAAGCATTAGAAACGCGTACAGTGCCTGTTGATGATAAGCCATCAAGTGTAGAAAAAAATATGCGTTTAACAGAAGAACAACGTCAAGTCTTAATCCAAATGGAGAAAGATCAAAAAGCAGCAGAGGAAGCTCGTAAATTAGCTGAACAACAAGCAGCTCAAGAATCTACTAAGGTTGATAATTTATCAAAAAGTACGGTGGTTCAGCAATCATCACCGGCTAAAACAGAGCAAGTCAAAAAAGTGGAAACCGTAAAAATTGACACTCTTAGCACTGAAGCCGAAAAAAAAGCTAAACAAGCTAAATTAGATACAACGAAGAAAGTGGAATCTATTAAAACTGTTGAGCCAGTTAAAACTACAGAGAATGAAAATAGCAATAAGAAGTTTGGTTTACAGTGTGGTGCTTTTAAGAACCGAGCCCAGGCTGAAAGTTTACAGGGAAGATTGGCAATGACAGGTTTGAATGCACAAGTACAAGTAAATGGTGAATGGAATAGAGTACGAATTGGAAATTTCGCCAATCGAGATGCAGCAATGCAAGCTCAGAGTAAAGCAAAGGGTGTCGCAGATTGCGTGGTGATTGGTATGTAATCAATCAGTTAATTTTACAGGTTAAGTGCGGTGATTTTTCACCGCACTTTTTTTGTTCTTTGACTTGCTAAAAAACAAAAAAACAATAAAATGAACGTTCATTCATTTGGTGTATCAATATATTTTATCTAAGGATTTTATGCGACAAGCAAAGTCTGATTTAACTGAGCAAATTTTTCTAGCTATGGATCGCTTGATGGCAAAAGAAGGTTTAAATCAACTTTCTATGCATAAGTTTGCAAAAGAAGCGAATATAGCAGCTGGCACCATTTACCTTTATTTTAAAAATAAAGATGAATTGCTTGAACAATTTGCTCATCGTGTGTTTGCGATGTTTATGGCGACGCTTGAAAAGGATTACGATGAAACAATGTCTTTTTTCGAGCAATACCGACGGATGTGGTGGAATATCTGGTATTTCCTGAAAGAACATCCAACAATTTTATCAAATCTGAATCAATACCAATCTTTACCAAACTTTATTGAAGTTTGTAAGAAAATGACAATTAATAGCCGCTGGGAGCTTTTTTGTAAAAAAGCTCAGCAGGCTGGCATACTTGCTATTTTGCCAAATCATTTACTTTTTTTATTAAGTTTAAAAAGAGCGGTGATTATTGCATCTGAGCTTAAGTTTTTTGATGTAGTACTTACTGAGGACATTTTAGAATCTATCATTGAACGCTCTTGGCGAGCAATTCAGAAATAGTCGTTATCTTTTATTACGGAGCTTTAAAAATGAGTCAAACTCAATCTCAGAGACCAAAACGTTCACATGCTTTCTTTATGAAAGTGATTTTGGCTGTTTTTGTCTTAATTTTTGCGGGCGTTATTGCTTTTAGTTTTATTCGCAACATGATGATTGGAAAATTTCTAGCCAATATGCCTGAGTCAACGAATCCAGTAACTGCCTTAGAGGTTAAGCCTAGCGAATGGACACCTGTAATTAATACAACAGGTCTTGTTCGTCCAAATCAAGGGGCAATGTTAAGTGCACAAAATGCGGGGAGCGTTTCACATGTATTTGTTCAAAATGGACAATCAGTGAAAAAAGGTGATCGCTTAGTGGAGCTAGATAGTTCTGTTGAACGTGCAAGTTTACAAGCTGCAGAAGCTCAACTTCCAGCACTTCGTCAGACTTATCAACGTTATGCAAATCTTTTAAAAAGTAATGCGGCATCTCGTCAAGATGTTGATAATGCAAAATCAGCATATGATGCTCAACTAGCCAATATTGAATCTCTAAAAGCAACCATTGAGCGCCGTAGTATTGTTGCGCCATTTGATGGAAAAACGGGTATTGTTAAAGTTAATGTAGGGCAATATGTCAATATTGGTACAGAAATTGTTCGTGTAGAAGATACGAGTTCAATGAAGGTTGATTTTGCTATTTCTCAAAATGAATTAGATAAATTACATATTGGTCAACGTGTTACAGCAACGACGGATGCGCGTAAAGGCGAAACATTTTCAGCTCATATCACGGCGATTGAACCTGCAATTAATTCATCAACGGGTTTGGTTGATGTACAAGCTACTTTTGAACCCGAAGATGGTCGCCAATTACTTTCTGGTATGTTTTCTCGATTACGCATAGCCTTACCTACAGAGAAAAATCAAGTTGTCGTTCCCCAAGTCGCAATTAGTTACAATATGTATGGTGAAATTGCCTATTTATTGGTGCCATTATCAGACAAAGATAAAGAAAAATTATCAGGTAATGATAAATTCGATCGTTTGTATCGAGCTAAACAAATCACTGTATTTACGAAAGATCGTCAAGGTATTTATTCTCAGTTACAAGGTAATGAGATAAAACCAGGTGATAAAATTATTACAGGGGGGCAGCAAAATATTAGCAATGGTAGCCTTGTAGAATGGATTGAAAAAGACATTGTTGGTGGCTCTGAGCCCGCTAAAAAGACTAATCTTTAATTCAACTTAGGAAATACGAATGAAATTTACTGATATCTTTATTCGTCGCCCTGTTTTAGCGATTTCAATTAGCTTGCTTATTATTATTTTAGGATTACAAGCGATTTCAAAACTGGCCGTGCGTGAATATCCTAAAATGACAACTACCGTAATTACGGTAACGACAGCTTATCCAGGTGCAGATGCAAACTTAATTCAAGCTTTTGTGACATCTAAACTTGAAGAGTCTATTGCTCAGGCGGACAATATTGATTATATGTCATCATCAAGTTCACCTAGTGCATCTGTCATTACAGTGAAAATGAAATTAAATACCGATCCTGCAGGAGCATTAGCTGATGTGCTTGCTAAGGTAAATGCGGTACGTTCTGAATTGCCACAGGGTATTGAGGATCCAACAGTGGCTTCCTCTTCAGGTGGTACGGGGATTATGTATATTAGTTTCCGTTCAAAAAAATTAGATTCTAGCCAAGTTACCGATTATATTAATCGTGTGGTGAAACCTCAGTTCTTTACAATAGAAGGTGTTGCCGAGGTACAAGTATTTGGTGCGGCAGAGTATTCGTTACGTATCTGGCTTGATCCTGAAAAAATGGCTGCGCAAAATCTTTCTGCGCCTACGGTGATGTCGGCGCTATCTGCAAACAATGTACAAACTGCTGCGGGTAATGATAATGGCTATTTTGTTACTTATCGTAATAAAGTTGAAACCACAACAAAATCAGTTGAGGATTTAGGCAATTTAATTGTTAGTACTAAGGGTAATGAGCTTGTTCGGTTACGAGATATCGCCACGATAGAATTGAATAAAGAAAATGATAACTCACGCGCAACAGCGAATGGTTCTGATTCTGTGGTGTTAGGGATCAACCCTACTTCAACAGCGAATCCATTAACTGTTGCTGAAAAAATTCGACCGCTCTTTGAAACGATTAAGCAGCAACTCCCTGATAGCATGGAAGCCGATATTCTCTATGATCGTACGATTGCGATTAATAGTTCCATACATGAAGTGATTAAAACGATTATCGAAGCGACAGTTATTGTATTAGTCGTCATTTTGATGTTTATGGGTTCACTTCGTGCGATTTTAATCCCAGTTTTAACCATTCCAATTTCATTAATTGGCGTGCTAATGATGTTACAAAGTTTGAATTTTTCTATTAACTTAATGACATTATTAGCCCTTATTCTAGCAATTGGTTTAGTCGTAGATGATGCGATCGTTGTACTTGAAAATGTGGATCGTCATATTAAAGAAGGTGAAACACCATTTCGAGCGGCAATTATAGGAACACGTGAGATTGCTGTGCCTGTTATTTCAATGACGATTGCGCTAATTGCAGTTTATTCTCCGATGGCGCTTATGGGAGGAATTACAGGAACGCTGTTTAAAGAGTTTGCATTAACGCTTGCTGGAGCTGTGTTTATATCCGGTATTGTAGCATTGACACTTTCACCAATGATGAGTAGTAAGTTACTTAAAGCTAATGTCAAGCCAACGAAACTGGAACAACGCGTAGAACATACACTAAGTAAAGTAAATAAAATTTACGATTATATGCTTGATATTGTCATGCAAAATCGTAAATGTATGCTTACATTTGCTGTGGTAATTTTTGCAACACTACCTTTCTTGTTTAATTCACTGTCCAGTGAATTGACACCAAAAGAAGATAAAGGCGCATTTCTGGCAATTGGTAATGCCCCATCTAGTGTTAATGTTGACTATATTCAAAATGCAATGAAACCATATATGAAGAATGTGATGGATACACCTGAAGTTTCATTTGGTATGAGCATTGCGGGGGCGCCAAGTTCTAATGGCTCACTTAATATTATTACCTTAAAAGATTGGAAAGAAAGAGATCGTAAACAAGCAGCAGTAATGAATGAGCTGAATACGAAAGCAAAATCAATTCCTGAAGTATCGGTATCTGCGTTTAATTTCCCTGAAATAGATACAGGCGAGCAAGGCCCTCCAATTGCCATTGTGTTAAAAACAGCACAGGATTACAAAGCGTTAGCAAATACAGCTGAAAGCTTGGAAAAAGCTATGAAAGCATCAGGTAAATTTATTTATACTAATTTAAATTTGGCCTATGATACGGCCCAAATGACGATATCTGTAGATAAGGAGAAAGCTGGAACTTATGGTATTACGATGCAACAAATAAGTAACACGTTGGGGAGTTTCTTATCAGGTGCAACGATTACTCGAGTGGATGTCGATGGGCGTGCTTATAAAGTGATTTCGCAAGTAAAACGAGATGATCGTTTATTTCCAGAAAGCTTCAAAAACTATTATTTAACAGCATCAAATGGACAATCTGTACCATTAAGTAGTTTAGTTAGTATGAAACTAGAAACGCAGCCAATGTCATTAGCTCGTTTTAGTCAATTAAACTCTGCTGAAATTGGTGCAGTTGCGATGCCAGGTTCATCTACAGGTGATGCGATAGCGTGGTTGCAGGATTATTTCAAAAATAACTTACCGCAAGGATATACTTATGATTTTAAATCAGAGGCTCGCCAGCTTATTCAAGAGGGGAATGCACTTGCGGTGACATTTATTTTAGCCGTTATCATTATTTTCCTGGTTCTTGCGATTCAATTTGAATCAATACGAGATCCAATGGTTATTATGATTTCGGTGCCTTTAGCAGTAAGTGGAGCATTACTCACATTAAACTTATTGTCTTTTTTCCAAATTGACGGAACGACATTAAATATCTATTCGCAAGTTGGATTAATTACATTAGTCGGTTTAATTACCAAACATGGTATTTTAATGTGTGAAGTGGCAAAAGAAGAGCAGTTGAATCATGGTAAAACGCGTATTGAAGCAATTACATCAGCTGCGAAAGTACGTTTGCGTCCGATCCTTATGACTACTGCAGCAATGGTAGCTGGATTAATTCCATTACTTTATGCTACGGGCGCTGGGGCTGTATCTCGTTTTAGCATGGGGATTGTTATCGTAGCAGGATTATCTATTGGGACAATTTTCACTTTATTTGTCTTACCAGTAGTTTATAGCTACATTGCAACAGAACATAAGCCATTACCAGAATTTAAAGAAGATTTAACAAATTGATACACATAAAAATTATGTAAAAAAAACCGCACTTTGGTCAATGAGCAAAGTGCGGTTTTTTTAGTTAAAACATTTTATAAAATAATCAAATCATCACGGTGCATCGCGACAGAGCCATATTCATAACCAAGAATACATTCAATCTCTGTCGAGTTTTTACCTTTAATCAGTTGTAATGCATCACTATTATAACGAGGCATACCAAGCGCAATATCTTTACCGGACTGTGTACGAATCTTTACAACCTCACCACGAGAAAAACATCCTTCAATTGCAATAATACCAGCAGGGAGAAGCGATTTGTTTTGTATTAACATTGCATGTTCTGCACCATCGTCAATTGTAATAATGCCAGCGGAAGGGGCTGCAAAAAGCCATTGTTTCCGACTTTCTAAACGATTAGATTGATGAGCAATAAATTTTGTACCAATATTATGGTCATAAGCTAAATCAGCAATTACATTTGGCTGATTGCCTGGCGCAATAATTGTTTCAATACCTGAACGCGTTGCAACATCAGCAGCGATAATTTTTGTCATCATTCCACCTGTACCAAGATTTGTCCCTGAACCTCCTGCAATGGCACGAATATGATCGGTGATTTGTTCTACGATTGGAATTAATTTTGCATCTGGGTTTTTACGCGGATCACTATCAAATAATCCTTGCTGGTCTGTGAGTAGATAAAGTTGTTCAGCTTGAACAAGAATAGCCACTAATGCAGATAAATTATCGTTGTCACCGACCTTAATTTCCGCTGTTGCAACAGCATCATTTTCATTTATCACAGGAATAATTTGATTATCTAACAGGGCATGTAATGTATCGCGAGCATTGAGAAAACGTTCACGATCTTCAATATCCGCACGGGTTAATAAGATTTGTCCAATATGAATATCATAAATAGCAAATAATCTTTCCCAAGCCTGAATTAATTGGCTTTGACCTACTGCAGCAAGTAATTGTTTTGATGCGATTGTTGGGGGTAAGCTTGGATGATTTAAATAGTGTCTGCCAGCCGCAATTGCGCCCGAAGTAACGATAACGATTCGAAATCCATCATGGTGTAATTGCGCAATTTGACGAACAATTTCCATCATATGCGGTGAATTTAATTTTGGAGTACCTTGTGTTAGTGTACTTGTTCCAAATTTTACAACTATTGTTTTTTTAGTCATAAGTTTTTCCAAGTTTTTTATTTATATTTTTACGTTATCACTAAATCAATGAAAAATCACTTAATATCAGGTATAGTAAAGTAAATTTTAGGGGAAATTTATGACATTGAGTTTAATTGTAGCGACAACCTTGAATAATGTGATTGGTAAAGATAATCAGATGCCTTGGCATTTACCTGCAGATTTGGCATGGTTTCGCCGTAATACAACAGGTAAGCCCGTAATAATGGGGAGAAAAACCTTTGAAAGTATTGGTAGGCCCCTGCCAAAACGAATTAATATCGTACTTTCTCGTCAACCGTTTGAACATGAAGGGGTGATTTGGAAAAATAGTTTTGAAAGTGCGGTTAATTTTGTGAATGATTGCGATGAAATTATGCTAATCGGTGGTGGTGAATTATTTAAACAATATTTACCAAAAGCGGATAAACTTTATCTTACACAAATTCAATCTGAAATTGAAGGAGATACATTTTTTCCTACACTTGATTGGAACGAATGGATCGTTAAATTTGAAGAATATCGTCAGGCTGACGAAGATAATGAGTATGATTGTCGATTTTTGATTCTTGTTCGTAGCGAAAAATAATTATCTTTCTTCATAAGATGCTACATGCAATTGTTGTTTTTGTTTTTCTGCTTTTTTCTGTTCACGGCGTTTCTGAAAAAATGCGCTTAATTTATGACTACACTCTTCTGCTAATACACCAGATGTAATCTCCAGAGTATGATTCATCTTATAATCATCAAAAAAATGGAAACGTGATCCAACAGCCCCAGTTTTATAATCAGAAGCGCCGAACACAAGGCGTTTAATTCTGCTATGCAAAATTGCCCCAGCGCACATTGTGCAAGGCTCTAATGTCACATAAAGCGTAGTATTCAGTAAACGATAATTTTGAATATTTTTCGCGCCATTACGCAAAGCGATGATTTCAGCATGTGCGGTAGGATCGCTTTGAACAATGGAAAGATTCCAACCATCTCCAATAATATTTCCAGCATCATCTACCAAAACCGCTCCCACAGGAATCTCACCTAATGCTTCCGCTTTATCCGCAAGATTAAGGGCATAGCGCATCATTTTCTCGTCAAATTCTGACCGCACTTTTGCTACATCCATTAGACGGAAAAAGGATATTTAATCGGATCATGAGATTGATAGCCAACAACTTTGAAATCATCCATCGTGACCCAAGTTTCTAAATCTTCAAGGCTTTTTATATCTGGATTGATTTCTAATTTTGGCAACGGGAAAGGCTCGCGTTTAAGTTGCACATCACACATTAATTCAAGCTGATCTTCATAAATATGCGCATTCACAATTTTATGATATGCCTTGCCTGCTTTTTTGCCCGTAATCTGAGCCATAAGTGCCAAGAAAGTAAACACCTGAATTTGATTGAAATTCAATCCAAGCGGAACATCACAGGAACGTTGATAACTAGTAAGATGTAAAGTATCGCCCACAAGAGAAAAAGTATGCGTATGCATACAAGGACGAAGACAACCAAGATCAAATTCCCCAGGGTTAAAGAAGGTTAAAATTTCCCCTCTATCATCAATGCCCTTTGTCAAATTATTAACAATTTTGCGTAGCTGATCGATGGTTTCACCATTAGGCTTACGCCATGCTCTGCCTTGCACACCATATACGCGCCCCATATCGTCAACACCTCTACGGTGCGGATTCGCAAGCCATGCGGCATTTTCATTCGCATTGGCATCCCAAGTTTTAGTACCAAGTGCGCGGAAATCAGCGGCATTGTCATATCCACGAATATAACCTAAAAATTCAGCAATGGCCGCTTTCCAATAACTTTTACGCGTGGTAATCAGCGGAAATTGATTATTAGCCACATCATATTCTAAATCCGCATTAATAACGGTGAGACAGCGCTTACCTGTACGCTCATTGGCAACCCATTCACCTTCATTAACAATGCGACGGCAAAGATCAAGATATTGCTTCATAAAAATCTCCTATTTTATTACCGCACTTTTGCGTGAATACGCCCAAGCCATAATTAAGGCACCACCAATAATCATCGGTAAGCAAAGCGCTTGTCCTCTTGTAATGACCTCAAAGAAATTTTCAACTTCAGGTTCACGCACATATTCCACAATAAAACGAAAGACGCCATAACCAATTAAGAATAAGCCTGCAACAGAGCCCATTGGACGTGGCTTTTTAATAAAAATATTCAGAATTGCAAACAACACTATGCCTTCTAAAAAAGCTTCATAAAGTTGTGATGGATGACGAGGAAGTAATAGCGGATCATTCGGGAAAATCATTGCCCAAGGCACATCCGTTTCGCGTCCCCATAGCTCAAGATTAATGAAATTACCAATTCTCCCTAAACCTAAACCAAACGGAATCAAAGGCGCAACAAAATCAGCCGTTTGCCAAAAACTGCGTTTTTGTGAATAAGACGTCCAAATCATGGCAACAATGACGCCTATTAAGCCGCCATGGAAAGACATTCCTCCTTCCCAAACACGGAACAAATAAAGCGGCTCTTGTAAGAAACGATCCAAATTATAAAAAAATACATCACCAACACGTCCACCAATAAATACGCCCATAAAACCGTTGAAAAGTAAGGTATCAACTTGATCCACTGTCCAACCACTATTTGGGCGATTAGCACGGCGAACCGCAAGCCAGCGTGCAAAAATAAAACCCAAAAGATACATCAAACCATACCAACGTAAGCCGATATTACTATCGCCAAGAGTAAAAATAGTTGGATCAAAATGTGGAAGTGTTAGGTATTGATTCATAATTTCCCTTATTTTAGAAACATATTAATAGCAATAGCGATTAGTAATACTGCAAAACCTTTTTTCAATGTAGTTACAGGCAGTTTTGCAGTGGCATTTGCACCAAGTTTTGAAGTGAAAAATGATGTCGTAGTAATACCTACAACAGCAGGTAAGTAAATATAGCCTAAAGAATATTCAGGCATACTAGGATTACCTAAGCCTCCTAGCATAAAACTAAACATCCCAGATGTGCCGAGTAGCATGCCACAAAATGCCGAAGAACCAATAGCCTTTTTCATATCAATACCACGTGAAGTTAAAAATGGTACGATAAAGCCGCCTCCACCGATACCCGCGGCACTGGATGCCATACCAATTAAAATGCCACCAATAATGGAAGATAAGGTAGTTAAAGGTTTTATTTTCTTATGTGATTTAGGTTTAATAGATAACACCATTTTTATGGCAAGATAGATAACTAGGCAGGCAAATAATTTTGATGAAATATCACGATCCAGTTTTCCGATAAAAAAACCGAAAATAAAGACAGTTAGCATGATGGAAGGTGCAAGAATCTTTACTGCTTTCCAGACAACATTACCTAATTTATGGTGACGTTGAGCTGATGAAAATCCAGTGATAACAATAGTGGCAAAAGAAGTACCAAGTGCAGTAGACATGAGAAGCGGTTCAGGGACTCCCATAATGGGTAGCAGATAGACTAACGTAGGGACAATGACTAATCCACCACCAATACCAAAAAGACCCGCTAAAAAGCCTACAACAGCGCCAACTAACAAGCAAAGTATGAGAAAAGTTAGCATGAATTATTCCTTGTTTTATAAAACGGACGTTTAGAATATTTCGATGTATTACGCTTTTTATTATATGAATAATGCTTTTGTTCTGTATCATATATAGTCGTATGAATAGGAGGATTATCTGAGAACAATACGTTAGAAAATTCCTTCATTGCCTTACGATATACATCCTTTTTAAAGGACACAACTTGGCGAACAGGATACCAAAAACTTACCCAACGCCACCCATCAAATTCTGGTGATTTGGTTGTTTGCATATTGATATTTTTTTCATCGCCGACAAGCTGCAACAAAAACCAGCGTTGTTTTTGCCCTATACACATCGGTTTACTGTCATAGCGCAACAAACGCTTTGGTAATTTATAGCGCAACCAATGCTTAGATACATATAAAATGCGCACATCTTTAGGCTGTAGACCAACTTCTTCGTACAATTCACGGTACATCGCTTGCTCGGCACTTTCATTATCATTAATGCCACCTTGCGGAAACTGCCACGAATTTTGCCCACAGCGCTTCGCCCAAAGCACTTGCCCGTTGCGATTACAAATCACAATACCCACATTTGGACGGTAGCCATCAAAATCGATCACTATCGTTTTACCTTAAATTTTTCATATAAAAATAGTCTGCAGATTGTTTCATAAATCAGTGTTTTTATCAACCAAAGGGCGGATTACGCAATAAAATACACAGATTGTGGATAACATTGTGAATAACAGATTTCTGATTGTGAATTGATCACGTAAAAACGGGGAAGAATCCTTATCACATCAAACTTAAAACTAAATTGAGTTATTTCCAATCAAAAGATCTTAAACAAAAATAAACCGCACTTTTTAGATACAAAAATAGAAGAAAGTGCGGTAAAAAAATACAATTTTTAAAGGGACTCCATCCACCAAAGATCTTTTAACTATCTCTTTGAGTTATTCAATATTTCTGTGGATAAAATTGTGGTTGAGAAAATCCATAATGTTGTATAACTCAAACAAACCTTTCCAAGATAATTTCAAGAGAAAATTTATCCATTTAAATTCAATAACTTAGCGATAAAACATAACAATATTTTTAATACACAGAATCCTCTAATTTTTGATGTCTAATTTTTAAACAAATTATTTTAGGCTAGCAAAATAACGTTCCCAATCGAAATATTGACCAGGATCGATCTTACGTCCTGGCGAAATATCACAATGCCCAACAATTCGTTCTTTCGTAATTTTAGGGTAATTTTTCATGATTAAGTTAGTAAGCTCTTGTAATGCCAAATACTGCTCATTAGTAAAAGGCTGCTCATTACTACCTTCTAACTCAATTCCAATGGCAAAATCATTACATTTTTCTCTCCCTTGAAAGCTAGATAATCCAGCATGCCAAGCCCTTTGGTTAAAATTAACATATTGTGTGATTCGCCCGTCTCGTTCAATCAAACAATGGGCAGAAACACGCATTTGATGAATTTCTTCAAAATAAGGGTGAATCTTAGGATCTAATTTTCCTTGAAAAAAATCATCCACATATCCGCCACCAAATTGTTCTGGCGGTAAGCTAATGTAATGGATCACAAGAAGTGAAATATCCTGTAAATCTGGACGTTCATCAAAATGCGGAGATGGAATTTGTCGACAATCAGTCAGAAATCCTTTCTTAATATCTTTTATTTTTCGCATACATTTTTCCTATTTTTGCGATCAGGATCGCAGAAAAAGTGCGGTCTGTTTTACAAAACAATTTTCCCTTTTCACAATATTTCAGCCAATAAAGGCTTAACGAAAGGAAAATAAATGAAACTAACTACACAAACTACCTTGAATAAAGGGTTTACTTTAATTGAATTGATGATAGTCATCGCTATCATCGCGATTTTAGCTACTATCGCTATTCCTTCTTATCAAAATTATACCAAAAAAGCAGCAGTATCCGAATTACTGCAAGCTTCTGCACCTTATAAGTCCGATGTGGAATTATGCGTTTATAGCACAGGCAAACCTTCCAGTTGCTCGGGAGGAAGCAATGGAATTGCAGCTGATATTACAACAGCAAAAGGCTATGTAAAATCAGTGACAACAAGCAACGGTGCAATAACAGTAACTGGCACTGGTACATTAGATGGAATGAGTTACACACTCACGGCTGAAGGCGATAGTGCAAAAGGCGTTACATGGAAAACCACCTGTGGCACAACAGATGCCGATATTTTCCCTGCTGGGTTCTGTTCAAAATGATCGACTTAACTGGTGCAAAACCTCGTGTAAAAGCACAAAATGGCGAGATATTTACGATCTCGCCAGATTTATGGGGGCGTAATCAGCAACAACAGTCTCTGCTCTTACGTTATTTTGCTTTACCACTTAAAGAAGAAAATAATCGCCTTTGGTTAGGTGTAGATTCCCTCTCTAATCTTTCTGCTTGTGAAACTATTGCGTTTATAACCGGTAAACTTGTTGAGCCAGTTTTATTAGAAAGCACTCAACTTAAAGAACTATTACAGCAACTTGCCCCTAATCAACTTCAAGTGGAAGAGCAAGTTAAATATTACCAACATCAAGAACAGCCTCATCTAGAACAACAAGATGATGAGCCTGTCATTCTCTTGCTTAATCAAATTTTTGAATCTGCTTTACAAAACAATGCCTCAGATATTCATTTGGAGACCTTATCGGATCATTTCCAAGTGCGGTTTAGAATTGACGGTGTTTTACAAGCTCAATCTCCACTTAGTAAAAATTTGGCTAATCGAATTATTTCTCGCCTAAAACTGCTCGCTAAATTAGATATCAGTGAAACTCGCCTTCCACAAGATGGACGATTTCAATTTAAAACTACGTTTTCCGATATTCTTGATTTCCGTCTTTCAACGTTACCAACCCATTGGGGAGAGAAAGTTGTCCTAAGAGCACAGCAAAATAAACCAGTAGAACTCAGCTTTTCTGAACTAGGCATGACTGAAAGTCAACAGAAAGAATTTCAACGCGCGCTTAGCCAACCACAAGGATTAATTTTAGTAACTGGCCCAACAGGAAGTGGGAAAAGTATCTCACTTTACACCGCACTTCAGTGGCTAAATACGCCTGATAAACATATTATGACCGCTGAGGATCCCATTGAAATTGAGCTTGATGGCATTATTCAAAGCCAAATTAATCCACAGATTGGATTAGATTTTAGCCGTCTATTGCGCGCTTTTTTGCGTCAAGATCCCGATATCATTATGCTAGGTGAAATTCGCGATGAAGAAAGTGCAATGATTGCACTACGCGCTGCCCAAACTGGACATTTGGTGCTTTCAACTTTACATACCAATGATGCAATATCTGCCATTTCTCGCTTACAACAACTCGGTATTCAACAACATGAAATTGAAAACAGTTTACTGCTCGTCATTGCACAGCGTCTTGTACGAAAAATCTGTCCAAAGTGCGGTGGAAATTTAATAAATTCTTGTGATTGCCATCAAGGTTATCGAGGTCGAATCGGCGTGTATCAATTTCTACATTGGCAGCAGAATGGCTATCAAACGGATTTTAAAAATTTACGTGCGAGTGGTTTAGAAAAAGTTAGCCAAGGCATAACGGATGAGAAAGAAATTGAACGTGTGTTAGGTAAAACTTTATGACTAAAAAACTCTTTTATTATCAAGGTAGTAACGCATTAAATCAGAAACAAAAAGGCTCAATTATTGCGGATACGAAACAACAAGCACACTTTCAATTAATAAGCCGCGGGCTTACTCACATCAAATTACAACAAAACTGGCAATTTGGGGCAAAGCCCAAAAATTCAGAAATCAGTGAATTACTCAATCAATTAGCGACATTGCTACAGTCCGCAATTCCGTTAAAAAACAGTCTGCAAATTTTGCAACAAAATTGCACTCAAATTATGCTCAATGAATGGCTTGAACGACTGCTTCAATCCATTGAATCTGGTTTAGTATTCTCACAAGCCATTGAACAACAAGGGAAATATCTCACTCAACAAGAAATTCAACTGATTCAAGTGGGAGAAATGACGGGCAAACTTTCCGTTGTTTGTAAAAAAATAGCCACGCATCGTAGCCAATCTTTAGCATTACAACGCAAATTACAGAAAATTATGTTGTACCCGTCAATGGTGTTGGGAATTTCTCTATTATTGACACTCGCATTACTGCTTTTTATCGTGCCTCAATTTGCTGAAATGTACAGTGGCAATAATGCTGAGTTACCAACAATAACCGCAATATTGCTCTCTATATCCAATTTTCTTAAGCAAAATATTGGCATTTTGCTATTTTTCGCTTTTAGTTGTTTTCTATTTTATAACTTCTATCTAAAACGCCAGACCTGGTTTCATCAACAGAAAAATCAACTTATTTCTATCACGCCTATTTTTGGCACAATTCAAAATCTTTCACGTTTAGTGAACTTTAGTCAAAGTTTACAAATTATGTTGCAGGCTGGCGTACCGCTTAATCAAGCACTAGAGAGTTTTCTCCCTCGCACACAAACGTGGCAAACCAAGAAAACGCTTGTAAATGACATCGTATTAGATAAAGAAGTGCGGTCAATTTTACAATGGGTTTCTCAAGGTTATGCCTTTTCTCATAGTGTAAGTAGCGATCTTTTCCCGATGGAAGCACAACAAATGCTACAAATTGGCGAGCAAAGCGGAAAACTCGCTTTGATGCTAGAGCATATCGCGGATAATTACCAAGAAAAACTTAATCATCAAATTGACTTACTCTCACAAATGCTAGAGCCATTAATGATGGTGATCATCGGCAGTCTGATTGGAATTATTATGATGGGAATGTATTTACCTATCTTTAATATGGGCGCAGTGATTTAATGATTTACTTAGCCTCATTTTTATTCGGCGGGATTAGTGGCGTAGTTTTATGGTGTTATGTATCAGTGTTTATTACTTGTTTACAGAAAGATATTTACGATGCTTATATTGAATTGTTCCCAGAAAATGCCCCATTTTTTCAACCTGATGCTTCGACAATTCAACAGAAAAAGTGCGGTCATATTTTAGTTTACTTTTTTAGTGTCGGTTTTTTATTTCTCTTTTTGCATTTGATATTAAAAAATGAATCCCTCTCATTATGGGCTGGAGTAGTACTTCTTATGCTTTGGACAATGAGTTACCTTGATTGGCATTATCAACTTATTTCTCCAACGCTTTGCTTAGCATTATTTGCTTTAGGCGTATTAGGGGCTTATTTCTATTTTTCCCCCTTATCGTTAATCGAAAGCTTGCAAAGCTCAGCTGGTTTTTTCTCTGTTTTTGGTCTTATCTATGGAGGGGCAAAAGTTTATTATGGCAAGGAAGTTTTTGGTAAAGGTGATTGGTGGTTGTCATTAGGGATAGGTAGCTTTATTCCATTGTCACATTTACCACACTTTTTACTCATAGCGTGCTTATTAGGAATCGTTTTTACATTGGTTTATCGACGAAAATCCCAATTCTTACCCTTTGCACCTTTTATGTGTATATCGGCAATCGTGTTATTTATTGTCCAAATTTATACTTAATTGTACTATTTATGCCAAAATAATTTAAACATAGGACGTCTATTTACCACATTTTATAATCAAAGCTTGTTAGTTGGATTCCTCCGCAATTTTGATCCCTATATAGTAGATAAAAGACTGAAAAAGTAGTTGCTAAATTGAATCAATAGGAAAAATAAAAGGATATTTTTTATGGAAAAATCACATTATGCCTAGCATAATGCGATTTTAAGAATATTAGAAATATCACCGCACTTTATTCATCCATATATCCTAAACTACGCAGTGCACGTTCATCGTCAGCCCAACCTGATTTTACTTTCACCCAAAGTTCAAGATGGACTTTATTATCAAATAAACGTTCCATATCAGTGCGCGCTTCCATACCAATAGTTTTAATTTTCTGACCGCCCGCACCAATTACCATTTTTTTCTGACCTTCACGTTCAACGAGAATTAATCCATTTATTTCATAAGTGCCACGTTCATTCACTTTAAATTGTTCAATTTCAACAGTAACAGAATAAGGCAATTCTTCCCCCGTAAAACGTATTAATTTTTCACGGATTATTTCTGATGCCATAAAACGTTGTGAACGATCTGTGACATAATCTTCTGGAAAATGATGCACACCTTCGCGTAAAGATTGGCGTACAATTTTCTCTAATTCATGAACATTATTACCACGCTGTGCAGAAATTGGCACAATGCGAGCAAAGTTAAATTTACTGCTAAGTTCCGTAATAAACGGTAACAAATCATCTTTATTTTTGATGTTATCTACTTTATTAATAGCTAACACAACCGGTGCCTTTGCATTGCGTAATTTGTTTAGCACCATCTCATCATCTGCATTCCAGTGTGTGCCATCTACGACAAAAATAATTAAATCAACATCGCCTATAGCACTACTTGCTGCTCGGTTCATTAAGCGGTTAATAGCACGTTTCTCTTCAATATGAAGTCCCGGCGTATCCACATAGATTTCTTGATACGTCCCTTCAGTTTTAATCCCTACAATACGGTGACGCGTGGTTTGTGCTTTACGTGATGTAATTGAAATTTTTTGTCCTAAAATTTTATTTAAGAGCGTTGATTTACCCACATTTGGGCGACCTACGATAGCAATAAAGCCGCAATAGGTTTTGTCGAATTGTTCGGTCATTTGATGTCCAGTTCTTTTAAAATTTGTTCTGCTGCCGCTTGTTCGGCTTTACGACGGCTAGATCCTTTTGCCACAAAAGTGCGGTCAATTTTATCCGCACTTTTCACTTTGCATTCAACAGTGAAAATTTGGCAATGGGCTTCCCCTTGAATATTTACCACTTCATAAGTTGGCAATGGCAGATGTTTACCCTGTAAATATTCTTGTAAACGAGTTTTCGCATCTTTTTGGTTATCACCCGGTTTGATTTCAGCCAATAATTGTTGATACCAATTTCGAATCACTTGAGTCGTCACAGCCAATCCTTGATCCAAAGACATTGCACCTATAATCGCTTCTACACAATCGGCAAGAATAGATTCGCGGCGAAAACCACCGCTCTTTAGTTCACCAGAACCAAGTGACATATAATCGCCCAATTCAAATTGACGTGCTAAAATCGCTAAAGTGGGTTCTCTCACCAAAGTAGCACGCATACGGCTCAGTTCACCTTCATTACAACGTGGAAACTGATGATAAAGCGCCTCAGCGATAGTAAAATTAAGGATAGAATCGCCTAGAAATTCTAGGCGTTCATTATGTTGAGTCGCCGCACTTCGATGCGTAAGTGCCTGCTTTAAGAGCGCAATATTATTAAAACGATAGCCGATTTTACGCTCAAGTCGATCTAAATGATTCATCTTATTTTATTGCTGTAAAGAAACGATCAAAACGGAAACCTGTTGGCCATTCATTCGCTTCTTTTTCTAAGCTCATCCAAATATAAGTGGCTTTACCCACAATATTTTTTTCAGGCACAAAGCCCCAGAAACGGCTATCATCGCTGTGATCGCGGTGATCCCCCATCACAAAATACTGCCCTTCTGGCACAAGCCATTCTGCAGTTTGCATACCTTCTTGTGGGAAAAACTCAGGACCTGAATAACGACGATATTCACTAATTAATATATTGTGTGTCACATCACCTTTTTCAGTCAATTCTAATTCATTAGGAAAGGCAGGATTTGTTGGATTCTGGGTATATTCAAACACCTTGGTTTCGCAATCAATTTCACAAGGTTTACCTTCTTTGCCATATACCACTTTTAACGTTTTTTGTTCCGCATCAAAAATGACGCGGTCTCCGCCCTTTCCAACAATACGTTTAATATAATCAACACCAGACATATTATCTTTTGAACTTAACGCAAGATTTTCTGCAAAAGCAGCTCGAGTTGCACCTAGACCCGTACGAATTAAAGCTTGTTCAGGTGCCTTGAATACAATGACATCCCCACGTTGAGGTTTATTTCCAGCAATAATTGTATTTTGGAAAATAGGATCTTTGATGCCATAAGTATATTTGTTTACGATTAAAAAATCGCCCACTCGTAGGGTTGACTCCATTGAGCCAGAAGGAATTTGAAATGGTTCGAATAAAAAAGAACGCACTAAGAATACGACAGAAAGTACTGGAAAAAGAGATGATAAAAATTCAGAAGCCTCAGAAACCGGTTCAATTTTTGCTTTTTCTTCATCTGTTAATGCCTGACCTGAACGCTGTTCAGCACGTGCGATTTTACGATTCCGTTTTGGCGTTACCACAAAATAATGGTAGCACCATAAGACCCCTGAAAGTGCGGTCAAAATTAGCAGTACAATACTGAATGTGTTTGGTAATTGGAAATAATCCAATAATTTCCATACTCCAAAACCAACAGCTAGTAAAATCACAAAAAATAAATTTGACATAATTTTCCCTATTTATCTTTTCCTACATGTAAAATTGCTAAAAACGCTTCTTGTGGTACTTCTACATTACCTAAAGATTTCATACGTTTTTTACCTTCTTTCTGTTTCTGTAAGAGTTTTTTCTTACGGCTCACGTCTCCACCATAACATTTTGCTAATACGTTCTTACGTAATTGTTTTACCGTAGAACGGGCAATAATGTGGTTTCCAATCGCTGCTTGAATAGCAATATCAAATTGCTGACGAGGAATTAACTCACGCATTTTTTCAACCAATTCACGACCACGATATTGTGAATTATCTTTATGAACGATTAAAGCCAAAGCATCTACTCGTTCGCTGTTAATCATAATATCCACGCGAACCATATCTGCAGCTTGGAAACGTTTGAAACCGTAATCTAATGAGGCATAACCACGGGATGTTGATTTTAAACGGTCAAAGAAGTCTAGAACAACTTCGCCCATTGGAATTTCATAAGTCAGCGCAATCTGATTACCGTGATATACCATATTAGTTTGCACGCCACGTTTTTCCACACAAAGAGTAATGACGTTACCTAAATATTCTTGCGGCACCAACATATTACATTCTGCAATCGGCTCGCGGATTTCAGCAATATTATTAAGCGGAGGTAATTTCGATGGACTATCGACGTAAACCACATCACCATTCGTTAATTGCACTTCGTAAATTACTGTTGGTGCAGTAGTGATAAGATCTAAATCATACTCACGCTCTAGACGCTCTTGAATGATTTCCATATGTAAAAGACCAAGGAAACCACAACGGAAACCAAAACCAAGTGCGGTAGAATTTTCTGGCTCATAGAAAAGTGAGGCATCATTTAAGCTTAATTTGCCGAGAGCATCGCGAAACGCTTCATAATCATCAGAACTTACAGGGAAAAGTCCAGCATAAACCTGCGGTTTTACTTTTTTAAAGCCTGGTAAAACTTCAGTTGCAGGATTATGTTGAAGCGTTAAAGTATCCCCAACTGGCGCACCTAAAATATCTTTAATTGCACAAACTACCCAACCAACTTCACCGCATTCTAAAACGGCAGTATCTTCTTGTTTTGGCGTGAAAATCCCTAAACGGTCTACATTGTAAGTTTGTCCTGTAGACATCACTTTAATTTTATCGCCTTTACGTAAGACCCCGTTTTTAATGCGAACTAAAGATACCACGCCCAAATAGTTATCGAACCAAGAATCAATAATCAATGCTTGTAATGGTGCATTAGGATCGCCTTCTGGTGCAGGAATTTTTGCAACGATTTCTTCTAATACATCTTCGATACCGACCCCCGTTTTAGCAGAGCATCGAACCGCTTCCATCGCATCAATTCCTACTATATCTTCAATTTCTTCTGCTACGCGTTCAGGATCTGCTGCAGGTAAATCGATTTTGTTTAAAATCGGCACCACTTCTAAATCCATTTCGATTGCGGTATAACAGTTTGCTAAGGTTTGAGCTTCTACTCCTTGACCAGCATCGACTACCAACAACGCCCCTTCACAAGCAGCAAGAGAGCGAGACACTTCATAGGAAAAGTCCACGTGTCCCGGTGTATCGATAAAGTTTAATTGATAAGTTTCGCCATCTTTGGCTTTATAATTTAAAGTAACACTTTGTGCTTTGATGGTAATTCCACGCTCACGCTCAAGATCCATAGAATCTAGCACTTGCGCTTCCATTTCGCGATCTGAAAGGCCACCACAAGTTTGAATCAAACGGTCAGAAAGCGTCGATTTACCGTGGTCAATATGGGCAATAATAGAAAAGTTGCGAATATTCTTCATAAAAGATAGTTTTTCTCAAAAAAATCAATAAATTTAACTGGCGGATTGTACCTGAAAAGCATAGAAATCGCTAGGGATGAAAGGGAAAAGTGCGGTCAAATTTTAGATAAAACAAAACCCCGAATGACTTCAGGGCTTCTTTTTTCATTCAAGCTGAAATTATAGGCTTTCAGTGAAAGTACGAGTGATAACGTCGCGTTGTTGTTCTGGAGTTAAAGAGTTGAAACGTACTGCGTAACCAGAAACACGGATAGTTAATTGTGGATATTTATCTGGGTTGTTTACCGCATCTTCTAAAGTTTCACGACGTAATACATTTACGTTTAAGTGTTGGCCACCTTCAACTTTAACAGTTGGCGCTACGTTTACTGGTAATTCACGGTATTCGATTTGACCTAATTCGCTAACAGCAACAACTTGGTCTTCAGCGAATTCACCTTTTGCACATAAGCAACGTGCTTCATTTTTTTCGCTGTCTAATAACCAGAATGAATTAAGCAAATTGTCATTTGCCGCTTGAGTAATTTGAATACCTTTAATCATAATAGCCTCCTAATTGGCATTGAATAATCATAAAAACTGTACAAATTTTATCAAATAATTTGAAGGTTTCAAATTATTTTAGATTTTTTTGATAAAGAACAGGTTATCTTTTTAGGATAATTTTAAAAAATTGATCTAAATTAAGTTTTGGTCATTTCTATAGCGGTTTATTTAAAATTGTTTAACATTAATTTAACTTTTAAGCTTTTTATTGCCTTAATTTTTTTGTTTATAATAAGAACAAACTTATTAATAGGATCAAAATAATGAAAACCTGGACAGATGTTATCGGAAAAGAAAAAGAACAACCTTACTTTCAACATGCGCTACAACAGGTTCATCTTGCAAGAGCAAGCGGGAAAACGATTTATCCACCACAAGAAGATGTATTTAATGCATTCAAATATACCGCTTTTGAAGATGTAAAAGTGGTGATTCTAGGTCAGGATCCCTATCATGGTCCAAACCAAGCTCATGGATTGGCTTTTTCTGTAAAACCAGAGGTAGCTATTCCCCCCTCCCTATTAAATATGTATAAAGAACTCACACAAGATATTTCTGGATTTCAAATGCCATCACATGGTTATTTAGTCAAATGGGCAGAACAAGGAGTATTGTTGCTCAACACTGTGCTTACCGTGGAGCGTGGTATGGCACATTCACATGCTAATTTCGGCTGGGAAACGTTTACTGATCGTGTTATTGCCGCGCTGAATGAACATCGTGAAAAACTCGTGTTTTTACTTTGGGGTAGTCACGCACAAAAAAAAGGGCAAATTATTGACCGCACTCGTCACCTTGTTTTAACAGCTCCACATCCTTCCCCGTTGTCAGCACATCGAGGCTTCTTTGGCTGCCATCATTTTTCCAAAACGAATAAATATTTAGAAGAAAATGGGATAAATCCCATTGATTGGCAGATTTAATATGATAATCCCCATTATAAAGTGTGATTTTCTTGTTCTTCTTTGAATTCCAAATATTCTTCTAATAGATCTATCGCATCTTGGCATTTTTGATGGCGTTGTTTATAACGTTCTGCAAGCTGTGTATGGCGAATCGCATCATCAGGAAGGGGAGATACTCGTGCCAAATCACATTGTTCCTGATAAAGTTTATTTAGTTTTTCTAATGCTTCATAATATTTTTCTAGACGTTCTCTTGGCGGTAACCTGTGAATGTTATGTCGTGGACTTTTAACGGGCGCGAATGTAGCTGATGAGGATTGAGTATTTAACGTATTTTTTTTGCGTGTTAATGCTTCTGAAAGCACCGTACACTGAGCCACTAAACGTTCTGCTAGATAGGCATAGTGAGTCGGAATGTCCGATTCTAACATTTTAATCTTATCAAGCGTTTGGTTTAGCTCAGTTAGATAAAAACCGACAGTTTGCCCGTACTCACTAAATAAAGAGCGGTCAAATTTAGCAAAGATTTTTTCTTCACGTTGAGGTAAATAATCCTGATAAAGATGCTGAACTTTTTGTTCCAGACGTTGAATTAGTAATTGAATTGCCATAAAAATCCCCCAAAGGGGGATTATAATCGCTAAAGATACATGGCTGCAATCCAGCCAAACACTAATAATGGAATATTATAGTGAATAAAGGTTGGAACAACGGAATCCCAAATATGATCGTGTTTACCATCCATATTTAATCCTGATGTTGGACCCAATGTTGAATCAGAGGCGGGGGAGCCCGCATCTCCTAAGGCGGCAGCAACACCTACAATAGCTACAGTGGCTAATGGAGAAAAACCGAAAGATAAACAAAGTGGCACATAAATAGAGGTAATAATCGGCACTGTAGAGAATGAGGAGCCAATTCCCATCGTAATTAATAACCCGACTAGTAACATCAGAAACGCCGCTAACCCTTTGCTCTGTACGGCACCATTACTTAAACCTTGAACCAAATCCGTGACGCCTGTTGTTGCATTAATGACATTCGCAAAACCAGATGCGGCAATCATCACAAAGCCGATCATCGCCATTAAATGTAACCCTTTTTGAAAAATATCATTACTTTCTTTAAGTTTAAAAATACCAAATACAGCAAAAATAATTAACCCGACTAGCCCACCAATAATAGTTGAACTTGTCATTAATTGCGTGGTAAATGTGGCTATAATCGCAATGACACTAGCAATAATTTGTCTTGATTTAATGTTTGCAATGTGAGCTTCAATTTCTTTTGTAGTGGGTTCTTCAATAGTAACATCATATTCACGTGGCTTACGATAACTAATAAATACAGCAATAAACAGTCCTAAAATCATACCGCTTACAGGTAAGAGCATCGCAAGAGAAACTTGTGCAACATCAGTATGTAATCCGAGAGCTTCACCCGCTTGATTAATATTTTTTACCAAAATACTTTCAATAAAAATTTTACCGAAACCAACGGGAAGCAACATATAAGTAGCGGTTAAACCAAAGGTGAGTACACAAGCGATAGCACGGCGATCGATTTTTAAACGATTAAAAATAGAAAGTAGTGGCGGCACAACAATAGGAATAAAGGCAATATGTACGGGAAGAAGATTTTGTGATGAAATGGCAAATAAGGCGAGTACCCCAAAAATAAAATATTTAAACCATACTAAGTTGCTAGAAGTCGGCGTTTTATTCATTTTGGTAATAATTTTATAAGCAATTAAATCAGTGATACCTGATTTAGAAATCGCAATAGCAAACGCGCCAAGCATCGAATAATTCATCGCCACCTCAGCACCGCCACCTAAGCCACCAGTGAAGGTTTCAATAGTTTTACTTAAACTTAGATCACCGCAAAGCCCAGCTGTGAGAGAGGCAATCACAAGAGCAATAATTACATTAATACGCAGTAAGCTAAGAGTTAGCAAAACAATGATCGAAATAACAACAGGATTTGATAACATTTTGTTTTTCCTTATAAATTAAATAGTGAATACTGTACTGTAAAAATTTGATGTGTTGAATAAATAATGATGTTGCATAGTATAATCTCCTTTTATCGTCATAAAATAAAACCCCTCGAAAGTTGCCTTCCGAGGGGTAACATTTAGATTATCCTGTCAGCTCGGAAGAAATCTTCCAAGCGCACCAAAAACCTGAAAGATTATTCAGTTAAAATGGTGATGATGGTGACGACGGATAATAAACATATTAAATCTCCAAATAGATACTATTCTTCACGTTACTGGAAAAATCAGGAGAATGCAACAAGTTTTTATATTTTTTATAGAATAGCTATGTGAGGTTATGATTCGTTAGCTACAACCGACAGAACAGGCTTACCAGTTGGATCGATTATTTAATCAACTAAATAGTGTTGAAAGGGATAAATTAATTTCGTTAATTGAACAAATAATCGAATGGAAAAATAGTGGAAAAAACTACCGCACTTTTAGTGGCTGAGGTAATGCATTATCATGATCTGAAAAGATAAACTACACACGTATTTAATTTAAATTTCTTTTAATCATTCAATATGCTATCCTCTTATAATCAATAATTATTCTCATTATAATGATGTTTAAACGGCGATATTGGATTTTTCTGCTTATTTTGCTTTCGGTTATTTCACTTTTTCTTGGGGTAAGTTCGGTCACTATGAGGGGCTTATTCAATTTTGAAGATAGTCAATGGCAAATATTTCTAGATAGTCGAGTGCCTCGTTTAGTGAGTATTTTGATTGCTGGTGCTTCTTTAAGTATTTGCGGGTTGGTGATGCAGCAATTGAGCAGAAACCGTTTTGTTTCTCCCACAACTGCAGGCACAATGGATAGTGCGCGTCTTGGCATTTTATTGGCCATTCTCTTTTTTCCAGGTGCATCAATGCTTTTAAAAACAGCTATTGCTGTGCTTGTTTCTTTTATTGGTTCGCTATTATTTATGAGCATTCTTTCCCGTTTAAAGTTTAAAGATACTATTTTTGTGCCATTGGTGGGGATGATGTTTGGCAATGTGATCAGTTCAATCACCGCATTTATTGCATATCAACAAGATTTATTGCAAAACCTTTCTGGTTGGCTTCAAGGGGACTTTTCACTAGTGATGAGTGGGCGCTATGAATTGCTTTATTTTAGCCTGCCGATGCTGATTATTTCTTATTTATTTGCACAGCGTTTTTCGATTGTAGGAATGGGAAAAGATTTCGCTACTAATCTTGGGCTAAATTATAACCAAGTACTTTATATAGGTTTGCTTATTGTATCGACAGTTTCATCGATTATTATTGTTTCTGTAGGGGTAATTCCTTTTCTGGGTCTTATCATTCCAAATTTAGTCACACTATATTTGGGCGATAATCTCAAAAAAATTCTTTCTCACACCGCACTTTTAGGTGCTGTTTTTGTATTGTTTTGCGATATTTTGGGGCGTTGTTTGATTTACCCTTATGAAATTTCTATTAATGCAGTGGTTGGTGTGATGGGGAGCGGTATTTTCTTGTATTTTTTATTGAAAAGGTACCGTCATGCGTAAATCATCCTTATTTCGTATTGCGATTTTAGGCATATTAGCACTTGTCAGTATTGCATTATTTCTTGGGTATCATTTACCAAATCGTTGGCAATATGCTTTAAATAATCGGGCATTAACGATATCCGCGATTGTGATAACCGGCATTGCTATTGCCCTTGCGACGATGCTATTTCAAACAGTGGTGAATAATCGTATTCTCACACCAAATATTTTAGGGCTAGATTCATTGTATTTACTGATTCAAACTGGAATTTTATTTTTATTTGGTTCAAAGACATTGTTGTCTATTAATCCTTTTGTCTTATTTCTTATGAGTACAGGTGTAATGATTGGTTTTATGCTTGTGCTTTATCATTTCTTATTTAAAAGAGAATCACAAAATATTTTCTTTTTATTGTTCGTTGGTATTGTTTTTGGCACTTTTTTCGGTAGCTTAACCACCTTTATGGAGGTGTTGATTGATCCAAATGAGTTTCAAATTTCGCAAGATTTTGGTTTTGCGAGTTTTAATCGGATTAATACTAAGATTCTTTGGCTGGCGTTAGCGATGTTAGTGGCAGTGATTTTATATAGCCTACGTTACTGGAAGTATTTTGATGTGTTGGCACTAGGGCGAGAACAGGCACTGAATCTAGGTGTAGATTATCAACATATGGTTAAAAAATTGTTGATTATTGTAGCTATTTTAACATCTGTCTCGACCGCCCTTGTCGGCCCCTTAGTTTTTTTAGGGCTTCTTGTGATGAATATCACTTTTGAATTCATGCAGGATTATCGCCATAAACTCTTGATTCCTGCTGCGATGTTACTTGCTGTATTTACGTTAGTTTGTGGGCAATTTTTATTGACACAAGTCTTTACATTTAGCACGCCGCTAAGCGTTATCATTAATTTTGTAGGCGGATTATATTTTCTTTCTTTGTTATTAAGAGCAAATAAAAAATGGCAATAGAAATTAAGCATATTTGTAAATCTTATGGCGAAAAAAAAGTGGTGGATGATGTTTCACTCGTGATCCCAACAGGAAAAATCACTTCATTTATTGGGCCAAATGGGGCGGGGAAAAGTACCGTACTGGGTATTATCAGCCGTTTATTAACAGCTGATAGTGGCGAAGTCTATTTGAATCATTTGCCATTAAAAGAACAAAAAAACACTGATATTGCGCGCAAAATGGCGATATTAAAACAATCGAATCACGTTAATCTACGAATTACGGTGGAAGAATTAGTGGCATTTGGTCGTTTTCCTTACTCGAAAGGAAACTTAACAGAAATTGACCGCACTTTTATTGATAATGCCATTAAATATATGAACTTAGATGATATTCGTGAGCAATATATTGAAAACCTGAGTGGGGGACAACGACAACGGGCTTATATTGCCATGACACTAGCACAAGATACTGATTATATTTTGCTTGATGAACCACTGAATAATTTAGATATGAAACATTCGGTACAAATTATGCAAGTATTGAGAAAGCTTGTGACGGAACTGAACAAAACAGTGGTCATTGTGATTCATGATATTAATTTCGCCTCTTGCTATTCTGATTATATGGTTGCGATGAAGCGAGGGAAACTGGTTGCTCAAGGCTCAGTAGATGAGATAATGCAATCAGAGGTGTTGCTAAATATTTATGATATGGAAATTCCAATTCAAAAAATTAACCGACAAAAAATTGCCGTGTATTTTAAATAGGAGATCCTTTATGAAAACATTAAAAAAATTAACCGCACTTAGCTTTGTTTTGTTTGCTTCTACGATAGCAAATGCGCAGGATATTATTGTTAAAAATGCAGCAGGAGAACAAACCGTGCCGCAAAATCCACAAAAAGTAGTTGTGTTAGATTTTGGCGTAGCTGATACCCTACGGGCATTAGGAGAAACTGATAAAATAGTGGGCTTCCCTAAAGCAGGACATATTCCAACTTATTTAGATGAGTTTAAACAAGATAAATTTAAAGATGTTGGTTCATTACCTGAGCCAGCATTTGAGTCGATTAATGAATTGAATCCTGATCTGATTATTGCCGCACCGCGTCAACAAAAATTATTGGATAAATTGAAAGAAATTGCGCCCGTGTTCTATGTGGAAAATGATTATTCGAATTATTATCCAAGCTTCCAAGAAAATGTTACTGCATTAGGTAAAATCTTTAATAAAGAAGCACTAGCAAAAGCAAAATTAGATGCATTAGATGCTAAAGTGTCACAAGTCGCGAATGAGACAAAAGGAAAGACTGCCTTACTTGTGTTAGTGAATGAAAGTAAAATTAGTACCTTTGGTGATAATTCTCGTTATAGTATGGTCTTCCAGAAATTTGGTTTTAAACCTGCTGATCCCAATATTAAATCATCGACACATGGTATGAGTGTTGGATTTGAATATCTTTTAGAAAAAAATCCAGATTATTTGCTTGTGGTAGATCGTACGGCAGCGGTGACAGATAAAGTCAATAATGCACAAAAGGTACTGGATAATGCTATTGTTCAACAGACTAATGCTTATAAAAATAAGCATATCATATATTTAGATGCGGCGAATTGGTATTTGGCATTTGGTGGACTAGAATCAATGGAAGTGATTGCCGCAGAACTTGAGAAAGCCATAAAATAATTTTGACTATATCATCGGCCGTAGTAATACGGTCGATATTTTAATAATGAAACGAATCTTCTTAACTCTTTTGACATGTATTGGTGCGTTATTGAGTGTTTTTTATACGCCCATGATTCTTGCCACTCCTGATTTTATCATTCCTAAAATTAACGAAAATATGAATACACTTTATAAGATTCATCAAAAAGACTTTCTTTTTGAAAGTAAGCCATATCGTTTATTTATTGCGGAACCTAAGGCTAACAATAAACCATTATCAGTGCTTTATATGCTTGATGGTAATGCACAATTTCCCATTGCGGTTAATACGGTGGATCCCACTCAAGCGTTGCCGCTTATTGTCGGAATTGGTTATGTGTCAGAGAATGCCTATGCCATAGCAGAACGTCAACGGGATTATACTTTTCCAGTGAATGGGGAGGATTTTAAAAATGGTGGAGGGGCTTCAGATTTTCTACGTTTTATCCAAACCCAAGTTAAACCAGAAATTGAACAGCAATACCATATTAATCCAGAGAAACAGTTTTTCTTCGGGCATTCATTTGGTGGCCTATTCGGATTATATGTATTATTTCACCAGCCTGATTTATTTCAATATTACACATTAGCAAGTCCATCACTTTGGTGGGGGAATGGTTCATTTTTACCACAAACAATGTCTTGGATTAAGTCAAGTCCTAAGCATATATTGATCACTTTAGGTGAGTATGAAGAATATCCTGAGCGAGATCCCAAGCTTACATCAGAACAACTTAAACGTATTGAACAGCGTAAGAAAATGCGACCATTTAATGCGCCAAAATTGGCAGAGAAATTAGTACAGCAAGGTTATCCTGTGATATTTCGATGGATTTCTCATAAAAATCATGGAGATTCAATTGAGGATGCAATAAAACAAATGATGGAAGATTTACAATCAAAATAGGAAGAAGAAATTAACCGCACTTTAAAAAGTGCGATTAATTTTTTGAGTATTTAGTGTGTTATTAAATACTAACGATTCGCCAGTTCAAAAATCATCGCTTCTGCTTGGCAACTAAAAGTGAAAGAGGCATTTAATTGAACGCCGTTTTCAACTGCCACGATTTCGCTTTTAATTTCACAAGGATCGCTTTCTGTATCGCGAGCTTTCTTTGTTAATCGTTCAAAGGCTGCATTGGCATCAGCTTCAGTACTATAAAATTGATGTACTTCTACAGTGCAGTCAGAACCATCAATAATTGTGCCCACATCAACGCAGCTACAGGTTAAGGATTCTTCTGCTTTACATTTTACGGTCATTTTCTTTTCCTTATATGAATTTTCGTATATTTTATCATTTTTCTCATGAATGACAAAAATTGAACAAAATAGCCCATTAAATGCAAAAAGTTCCCGATAACTGGTCGGAACTCTAATAAAAACAAGGAAATGGATTTGCACTCAATAGATTCGGGTTTTAGAATCGCCCAGATTTTTATTTATAACAAAGGTTTCCAAATGAAAAAATTTAATCAATCTGTCTTAGCAACCGCAATGTTATTCGCTGCTGGTGGGGTAAATGCTGCAGCATTCCAATTGGCTGAAGTATCGACTTCAGGTCTTGGTCGTGCATATGCGGGTGAAGCGGCGATTGCGGATAATGCCTCTGTCGTGGCAACTAACCCAGCGTTGATGAGTTTATTTAAAACGAATCAATTTTCTGTGGGTGGCGTTTATGTTGATTCTAAGATTAATATGAGTGGTAATACCGATATTACTGCGTTAGGTAGAAATGTGGGCGCTCGTTTACCAAGCACTTCAACTAATCTTCATCAAAAAAATGTAGTTCCAGGTTCTCTTGTACCAAATATGTATTTTGTTGCACCGGTTAATGACAAAGTAGCGATTGGTGCAGGCATGAATGTGAATTTTGGTTTGAAAAGTGAGTATGATAACAAATATAACGGCGGTGTGTTTGGCGGCACAACAGATTTAACGGCGTTAAATTTAAACCTAAGCGGTTCTTATCGTATTACTGAAGGATTTAGTGCTGGTTTAGGCTTGAATGCGATTTATGCTCAAGCAAAAATTGAGCGTAGAGCTGGTGCTCTGGCTGATGCGGCTCAATATGTTGGTCATGCTGTACGCGCAGGAGCTATACAATTACCTCCTACAGCTGGTCCATTATTGGCTTCATTAAGTCGCGTTCAGAAAGATACTATTCTAACTCAATTACAAGACAAAGCAGCTTGGGCTTTTGCTTGGAATGCCGGTGTAATGTATCAATTTAATGAAAATCATCGAATTGGTTTAGCTTACCATTCTAAAGTAGATATTGATTTTACAGATCATACAGCAACTAGTTTACAAGCTCATCGTATTGGGCAAGAAGGTGGTTTAAAGCTTAATTTGCCTGATTACTTAGAGTTTTCAGGATTCCACCAATTAACTGAAAAATTTGCTATGCACTATAGTTATAAATATTCTCATTGGAGCCGTTTGAAAAACTTATATGCAACTTATCATGCTGATGGTGTAGAGGCATTTCATAAGAAAATGTACTACAGAAATAGTTCGCGTGTAGCATTAGGTGGAACTTATAATGTAGATGACAAATTAACTTTACGCGCAGGTATTGCTTATGATCAAGCTGCAGCAACTGAACATGCTAGTGCGGCAATTCCTGATACAGATCGTACTTGGTATAGCGTAGGTGCTACATATAAATTTACTCCAAATCTTTCAGTTGATTTAGGCTATGCTTATTTGAAAGGTAAAAAAGTTCATTTCAAAGAAGAGCAACGTATTAGTAATGGTGCGGTGGTTGTTACAGGCAATTACAGCTCTAAAGCAAGTGCTAACCTTTACGGTTTAAACTTAAATTATAGTTTCTAATCCGTTAAAAAATTTAGCATAATAAAGCACACTTCCACACGAAGTGTGCTTTTCTTTTATAAAATAAGGCGAAAAATGACCGCACTTTATTACACTTATTATCCTTCACCCGTCGGGCGGCTTTTGATTTTATCTGATGGTGAAAGTATTACACATATTGATTTTGAAAAAGAGCAATATGAGCCTAATCCCAAATGGCACAAGCAAGATGAATTGCCTGTTTTTCAAAAAGTGCGGTTGGCTTTTGAACGATATTTTAATGGGGAAGTTGAGCGTTTTTCAGACATTCCCTTAAAACCTGAAGGTACAGCGTTTCAACAAGCCATTTGGCAAGCCTTGCGAGAAATTGATTATGGCAAACTTTCAAGTTATGGAGAGCTGGCGTTACGGATTAATAATCCTAAAGCTGTTCGTGCCGTGGGAGGCGCGGTAGGGAGTAATCCGATTAGTATTATTATTCCTTGTCACCGCATTTTAGGTAAAGATCGTACTTTAACTGGTTTTGGTGGTGGCTTAGAGGCAAAACGTTTTTTATTACAGTTAGAGAAAATTCCCTATATTGATAAAGGCACAGAAAACACGAAGCCTCGATTTTTTAAGAAATATCACGAATGATCCCACAAACCCTTGAACAATTACTTTCCCAAGCGCAATCCATTGCAGGTTTAACTTTTGGAGAGTTAGCGGATGAATTGCATATTCCTGTCCCGCCTGATTTAAAACGTGATAAAGGCTGGGTAGGGATGTTATTAGAGCGAGCTTTGGGCGCAACGGCAGGAAGTAAAGCTGAACAGGATTTTTCTCATTTAGGTGTTGAACTTAAAACATTGCCGATTAATGCGGAGGGTTATCCTCTTGAAACGACCTTTGTGAGTCTTGCCCCATTAGTACAAAATTCAGGAGTTAAATGGGAAAATTCCCACGTTCGTCATAAACTCTCTTGTGTACTTTGGATGCCTATTGAAGGCAGCCGTCATATTCCATTACGTGAACGCCATATCGGCGCGCCAATTTTATGGAAGCCAACCGCTGACCAAGAACGTCAATTAAAACAAGATTGGGAAGAATTGATGGATTTAATTGTACTTGGCAAATTGGAGCAAATAACGGCTCGAATTGGTGAAGTGATGCAACTTCGTCCGAAGGGGGCAAATAGTCGGTCGATAACAAAAGGAATTGGGCGAAATGGTGAAGTGATAGAAACTTTACCTTTAGGATTTTATTTAAGAAAAGCATTCACAGCGGGTATTTTAAATGATTTTTTATTAAATCATTAGGCTTATTAAAGTCGCCTAAATGCCAAAATTAACTAGCATTCTACTGTGCTTTATGATATAAATCGCACCGCTGTTTTTGCCTTTCAAAAGCAGCTTTTTAATTACTAACAACACACACATATCAACAAGGCTTAATCGGGGTGCCAAACGGTCGATTAGCTGATATGTGGAGGCTCAACCCCAACAAAAGGAAAATATTATGGCACAAGTTTCAATGCGCGACATGATCAACGCAGGCGTACACTTCGGACACCAAACTCGTTACTGGAACCCACAAATGAAACCTTTCATTTTTGGTGCTCGTAACGGTGTTCACATCATCAATCTTGAAAAAACTTTACCTTTATTCAACGAAGCTTTAGTGGAATTAACTCGCATTGCTAGCAACAACGGTAAAGTATTATTCGTTGGTACAAAACGTGCAGCGTCTGAAGCAGTTCAAGCAGCAGCATTAGATTGTCAGCAATATTACGTAAACCACCGTTGGTTAGGTGGTATGTTGACTAACTGGAAAACCGTTCGTCAATCAATTAAACGTTTAAAAGATTTAGAAACCCAATCTCAAGACGGTACTTTTGACAAATTAACCAAAAAAGAAGCGTTAATGCGTACCCGTGAGATGGAAAAACTTGAATTAAGCCTTGGCGGTATCAAAGATATGGGCGGCTTACCAGATGCGTTATTCGTTATCGGTGCAGATCACGAACATATCGCAGTTAAAGAAGCAAACAACCTAGGTATTCCTGTGTTTGCTATCGTTGATACTAACTCAACTCCAGCTGGTGTAGATTTCGTTATCCCTGGTAACGATGATGCGACTCGTGCTATCCAACTTTACGTTTCTGCAGCTGCAGCAGCGGTTAAAGAAGGTCGTGGTAACGAAGCTCAAGTTGCTGAAGAATTAGCAGCTGACGCAGAATAATTTAAGTTTTGCAATAAGGCGAAGCCCTTAATAATCAAACGATTAATTGGCATAGGGGCTAAAATTTAGCCCCTATATTTTTATCTAAAAGTGCGGTCGAGATAAACCGCATTTTCGACAGAGGATTTTAAAAATGGCTGAAATCACAGCATCATTAGTAAAAGAACTTCGTGAACGTACCGGTGCCGGTATGATGGAATGTAAAAAAGCATTAGTTGAAGCGAACGGCGATATCGAGTTAGCAATCGACAACATGCGTAAATCTGGTCAAGCTAAAGCAGCTAAAAAAGCAGGCCGTGTTGCAGCTGAAGGTGTTATCCTTGCTCGTGTAGAAAATGGTTTCGGTGTATTAGTTGAAATGAACTGTGAAACTGACTTCGTAGCAAAAGATGCTGGTTTCTTAGGTTTAGCAAACGAAGTGGCTGATTTCGCAGCAGCAAACAAAGGTACAACTATCGAAGCATTACAAGCTCAATTCGAAGAAAAACGTGCTGCATTAGTCGCTAAAATCGGTGAAAACATGAATATTCGTCGTGTTGCTTACTTAGATGGTCAAGTTATTGCTCAATACTTACACGGTGCAAAAATCGGTGTATTAGTTGCGGGTGAAGGTTCAGCTGACGAACTTAAAAAAGTAGCAATGCACGTAGCAGCATCTAAACCAGAATTCGTAAATCCAGAAGATGTATCAGCAGAAGTAGTTGAACACGAACGCCAAATCCAAATCGACATCGCAATTAACTCTGGCAAACCAAAAGAAATCGCAGAGAAAATGGTTGAAGGTCGTATGAAGAAATTCACTGGTGAAGTTTCATTAACAGGTCAAGCATTTGTAATGGATCCTTCTGTATCTGTAGGCGACTTCTTAAAATCAGTAAATACTTCTGTTTCTAACTTCATCCGTTTAGAAGTTGGTGAAGGTATCGAGAAAAAAGAAGAAGACTTTGCTGCTGAAGTAGCGAAAATCACTGGCGGTAACGCATAATTTATTTTCATATTTCATGTTGAAAAAGCGGACATTATGTCCGCTTTTTTTATATAGAGAAAAAGGTTATAAAAGTTATTCTTATTTGTTCTCACAAGCGAGTTTTGTATTTTTAGTAAAGAAAAATCCTCTTGAGAGGAAAGTTTTTATGTCTATCCAGTCAAAAGGATTTAAGTATATTGATATTACTGAGCGTTAATGTTTGGGCGAATATCTATTGCTGGGTCATCATCTTTCCGATATTTCTCGTTAATTCGTTTTTGTAAACCAAAATCATCCTTATCGCTTTCATTAGAAAATAAGTCTTCCTCATGATTCAATTTTGGATTTTTAATTCCTACCCAATGTGCAATGCCTTCGAGGAAATTTAGTCCAGATTTAAAAACCGTGTATTCTTTACGTTCAGTATCGTCAGAAGATACTTTAAACAATGGAATATTGTGATGTTCACGGCTGAAACAATTTTGGTTAAACAACAAAATATTTTGTTTTTCATCTTGTTGGTGGCATAAACCATGATCAGAGAAATAAATCATAGAGAAGCTGCGGTGATTTTTTAGATTGTTTTCTTTCAGTTGCTCATATACGCGTTTTAAAAATTCATCAGTTTTTTTAATTGAGGAGATATAACAATTTAAGTAGCCATATTTAGGCGCAATCTTATTATCATCAAAGATTTTTGGGTAATCCTCTACACGATCGCATGCTAATGGGTGTGACCCATAGATATGGAGTACGATAAAACGTTTTCCCTGAATAGGGTTTTCTAACACTTTGGCAAATTTTGGTAATAAATCAAAATCGCTGAAGTTGGTTGAATTAAAGCTTCCTCCTTTTTTTAAAAATATCGTTTCATCTGCTTTTGAGGCCAGTGATGAAACGGGGGTATCGAATTCTCCTAACATACCTTGATTTGAAAGCCAGTATGTTTTAATTCCTGCTGATTTTACTAAATCAATAAGACTTAAATTATAATTTGGTTCCCATTTTTCTTTGTTTGGTAAGGTTAGCATGAGACGAAGTGATGATACGGTATTGGTTCCGGCAGAACGAAAACCATCAATTAATATCCCTTTTGAATTTGACATAAAAGGGGTATTTTCAATTGTATACCCATAGGCATGATGATAATCTTTACGGGCACTTTCACCCAATACAATGATGTAATCATCATAAGGGGAATTTTCCAAAGTAGATTTTCCCCAATCATCTGATTGAGACATTTTTTTGAGTTTTTGCACCTCATCGAGAATTTTGACAGTGGAATCAACGGTTTCTTTTAATGGAGCTGAAATAGGTAAATGATAAGCAAAGAGTAAGGTAGTAAAAACAATAAAGGTTTTATTTTGATAAAATTTTATGTCAAATTTGACCGCACTTTTATATTGCACAAAGATAAGAATAGGAATAGAAAAAGCAATTAAATAGCTACTTATAGGAATCTGTAAGAGAAATTCTTTAGTTTCTAACATATCTGTTGCAAAAAGAGAGGCGATATATTGATAACTTGGTGCACCAAAATTTAACCCCGTAGGCGTATAAATTGCATGAAGTAATGAAAGAGGAAGTAAAATAAAATAGAATGTTTTTTTACTGCTACTAAGTAAAATAATGACCGCTGCCGTTAGTAAAATGAGCGTCAAATTTGGTTGGTTAAACATACCTGAACCAATCAAAATAAAATAGCCCGCAAGTAATGCGCAAATGAGTATAAAAAGTGCGGGAAAAACTAGCCATGTTTTTTTAGTGTTCATAATTACCTTCTGTTAAAAGAAAAGTGTAGGGTTTGTTGATATATCAAAACTATTTGTATTGGTTGCTTGAAATAGCCCTATCGTAAATATTTTAGATTAGACTTATGCGCTCAATATTATCCACCTTTTACACATAAATTCCATCTTAAACTTCTTCACTCTTGCTAGGTTATTTTATAAAATAAGCCGATTTTTAAAGCCAAAAGGAAAAAATAATGAGCCAACCAATTTACAAACGTATTTTATTAAAATTAAGTGGTGAAGCATTACAAGGGGAAGAAGGTTTTGGCATTGATCCATCAATTCTTGATCGTATGGCATTAGAGATTAAAGAGCTTGTAGAAATGGGGGTTGAAGTCGGTGTTGTCCTTGGTGGCGGAAATTTATTCCGTGGCGCGAAATTAGCAAAAGCGGGAATGAATCGAGTTGTAGGCGATCATATGGGAATGCTTGCTACTGTAATGAATGGTTTAGCAATGCGTGATTCGTTATTTCGTGCGGATGTAAATGCGAAATTAATGTCTGCATTTCAGTTAAATGGAATTTGCGATACTTACAATTGGTCTGAGGCGATCAAAATGTTACGCGAGAAACGAGTTGTGATTTTCTCAGCGGGGACTGGAAGCCCATTCTTTACAACCGATTCTGCAGCTTGTTTACGTGGTATTGAAATTGAAGCAGACGTGGTATTAAAAGCAACAAAAGTCGATGGGGTTTATGATTGTGATCCAGCAAAAAATGCTGATGCAAAACTTTATAAGCAACTAAGTTATGCAGAGGTTATTGATAAAGAATTACAAGTGATGGATTTAGCCGCATTTACACTTGCACGGGATCATCATATGCCGATTCGAGTGTTCAATATGGGAAAACCGGGTGCATTACGTCGTGTTGTAATGGGAACGGAAGAAGGAACAATCATTTCTTAATCATTTAAAAAGATAGAATATAGCTTCATATAAAAATGGTATATGCGTATAAGCAATACCATTTTTGCTTTTTAATGCGTGGTTATAGATCTGTTTTTTTCCTATTATTTTCTCCGTTACTTATCTCCCCCAACCAGTGAAAACCATTTGCGCCACACTTTAATTCTTGATAAAGTGCGGTCGATTTTTACGGTCTTTTTAGGATAAGAAAATGAGCCAAGAATATTTAGATTTTGAATTGCCGATTGCAGAATTAGAAGCAAAAATTGAAGCATTACGAGCAGCATCGGATGATAAAGTTGATTTAACTGATGAAATCAAACGCTTACAAAAGAAAAGTAACGAACTCACTAAAAAAACCTTTGCTAACCTTGATGCTTGGCAAGTTTCACGTATGGCGCGTCATCCAAACCGCCCTTATACATTAGATTATATCGAACATATTTTTACTGAATTTGAAGAACTTGCAGGTGATCGCGCATTTGCTAATGATAAAGCGATCGTTGGCGGTCTTGCACGTTTAGATGGTCGCCCAGTGATGGTGATTGGTCATCAAAAAGGCCGTTCCGTAAAAGAAAAAGTACAACGCAATTTTGGTATGCCAGCACCTGAAGGCTATCGTAAAGCGTTACGTTTAATGGAAATGGCGGAACGTTTTAAATTGCCAATTATCACATTTATTGACACACCAGGAGCTTATCCAGGTATTGGTGCAGAAGAACGTGGTCAAGCGGAAGCTATTGCTCGTAACTTACGCGAAATGGCACAGCTTACCGTTCCCGTTATTTGTACCGTTATTGGTGAAGGCGGTTCTGGCGGTGCGTTAGCTATTGGCGTCGGCGATAAAGTTAATATGTTACAGTATTCGACCTATTCTGTTATTTCTCCAGAAGGCTGTGCTTCTATTCTTTGGAAAAGTGCAGAAAAAGCATCAACAGCAGCTGAAGTAATGGGGTTAACTGCAAGCCGTTTAAAAGAACTAAATCTTATCGACAGCATTGTGCAAGAACCTTTAGGCGGCGCACATCGCAATTATGCGAAAATGGCTGAAAACTTAAAACTTCGTTTAAAAGAAGATTTAGCAGAGCTCGATGGACTAAATAAAGAAGAATTATTAAATCGACGTTATGAACGTTTAATGTCTTACGGTTATTGCTAACTGACATTCTAAAAGAGCGGTGATTTTTGCCGCTCTTTTTTGATCTAAATATAACAACAAAGGAGCAAACACAATGAAAAACGTACTTTCGATCCAATCCCACGTGGTCTATGGTTTTGCGGGTAACAAATCCGCGACTTTTCCAATGCAGTTGTTAGGCGTCGATGTATGGGCATTAAATACCGTTCAATTTTCTAATCATACCCAATACGGAAAATGGACAGGCATGGTAATTCCGCAAGAACAAATCCGAGAAATTGTGACCGGACTCGATAACATTGAAAAACTACAAGAATGTGATGCCTTGTTATCGGGTTATTTAGGTTCTGCGGAACAAGTTGATCAAATTCTTTTTGCCTTAGAACAAATCAAACTGCGTAATCCAAATGCACTTTATTTATGTGACCCAGTGATGCCACATCCGAAAAAAATCTGCGTTGTTGCCAATGGTGTTCGCGAGGCTCTTATTGAAAAAGCAATTCCTGTGGCGGATATTATGACGCCAAACTTGCATGAATTGCGTCAGCTCACTGAATTCCCAATTAATACCTTTGACGATGTATTAAAAGCAGTGAATGTGTTGATTGCAAAAGGCGTGAAGAAAGTTCTCGTTAAACATTTAGGCAGTGCAGGTAAAATCAACGATCCTGATACATTTGAAATTATTATGGCAACCCCAGAGGGCGTTTGGCATTTAAGCCGTCCACTTTATCAATTCAACTTTGAACCAGTGGGCGTGGGCGATTTAATTGCGGGTACATTCTTAGCAAATTTACTCAATGGCAAATCTGATGTTGAAGCTTTTGAAGCCATGAATAATGAAGTAGCGGGCGTAATGAAAACTACCTTTGAACTAGGTTCTTACGAATTACAAACCATTGCCGCACGTTTTGAAATTCTCAATCCAAGCAGCAACTATAAAGCTGAAAAAGTTGCCTAATGGACTTACTTTCAGACATTGAAAAACAACTCAAACAAACCACCGCTCAAGCATTTCTTATTGCCTTGAGTGGTGGTTTGGATTCCACTGTACTTCTTTCTTTATTTGCAAAACTTCGTCAAAAACAACAGCACTTACAACCTTTATCTATACGTGCAATCCACATTCATCATGGCTTAAGCCCCAATGCAGACAGTTGGGTTCAACATTGCCAAGACTTATGCGCTCAATTTCAAATTCCGCTGATTATCGAGAGAGTACAAGTAGATAAAACCAATGGCATTGAGGCTGGAGCACGTGAAGCACGCTATCAAGCCATAAAAAAACATCTTCAAACTCAAGAAGTGCTCGTCACGGCACATCATCTAAACGATCAAACTGAAACCTTTTTCTTAGCGTTAAAACGTGGCAGCGGGCTACAAGGCTTAGGCGCCATGCAACAACAAAGTGTATTATTCGGAATGTCAATTTTACGCCCTTTGTTAGGTTTTACTCGCCTACAGTTAGAAGATTATGCGCAAAAAGAAAAGCTCAATTGGGTTACAGATGAAAGTAATGAGGATAATCGATACGATCGTAATTTCTTGCGCAATGAAATTTTGCCAGAATTACGTGAACGCTGGGCTCATTTTGATTTAGCCGTACAACGTTCTGCTCAACATTGTTTTGAGCAACAACAGTTAATTAATGATTTATTGAGTGAAGCCTTTGCAGAACATTGTCAAATTAAAAACCAATTTAAACTACTCCAATTTCGCCAATATTCATCTGCAAAACAGACCGCACTTTTGCGTATGTGGCTTACGGAAAACCAACTTAAAATGCCAAGTAAACGCCAGCTTACACAGCTTATTAATGATGTTATTTTTGCAAAAGAAGACGCAAATCCTCAATTTCAGCTTGTAAATAAAGTCATTCGACGTTATCAATATCGTTTATATTTAACTAAGCCGTTTTCTGATCTAACCAAATGCTGCCTAAAATTAGAACAAAACACGTTAAGTTTACCTGATGATTTAGGCAATCTCACTGTTCAAGAAAATGAACAAAACCTGATTTTCTACTGGCAGGATTACTCTGTTACGCTGGAAAAAACGGACTTGCCTATTTCTATTCGCTTTGGCTATTCGGGTAAAGTTAAACATCATCCGAAACGCCCAAGAGAAGATATAAAAAAAATCTGGCAATCACTTGATATTCCCCCTTGGCAGAGAAATCGAATTCCACTTATTTTTTATGGTGATGAATTAAAAAGTGCGGTAGGTTTTTTCTGTGTTTTTAAATCAAATGAAAAATGATAGAAAACCAACCGCACTTCATGTCATTTCTTTGCTAGAATCAGAAACTATGGTTTTTAGTGATAAATAAGGAACATAAATGTTTGATTCTCTTGTTGTTCAGTTTGTCGTGTTATGGGCTGTGATTGATCCTATCGGTTCCATTCCTGTTTATCTTTCGAAAACGATTGGTTTTTCATTAGATGAACGTAGGAAAATTGCGCGTAATGCGGTGATTATTTCAGCCGGTATTTTGCTTTTCTTTTTGATTGGTGGACAAATTCTTTTTGAAGCGATGAAGGTGCCTTTACCTGCATTCCAAATTGCGGGTGGTTTAGTGCTTTTTTTATTTGCTTTAAGTATGATTTTTGGTGAAAGTAAGCCAGAACAAGAAATAAAGATGAAGGTGAATATTACGGAAATTGCGGTTTATCCTCTTGCGGTTCCGTCTATTGCCTCTCCTGGTGCAATGATGGCCATTGTACTTTTAACAGATAACCATCGTTTTAATTTTACAGAACAATTTATTACGGCGGGAATTATGTTAGCGGTGTTATTAATCACTTATTTATTATTACTTGGTGCAAATCGCATTCAACATTTTATTGGTAATGCCGGGGCTGCAATTATTAGTCGTGTGATGGGATTAATTTTAGCGACAGTTGCCGTGAATAATGTGTTAATTGGTTTAAAAGATTTTTTTGTACAAATAGCATAGTTAGCAATTTTCTTTCATAATTTTAGGACAGGCACCGAATTTGGTGTCTGTCTTTTTTATTATGTTTTATAAGCGTTCTTTTTTAATCAAGGATAATACAAATAAAAATGCAGAGCATATTACAACAGAAGGACCTGCCGCAGTATCGTAAAATACTGAGAGTATTAAACCACCAATAATGGAAAGCATGCTGATTATGGTGGCATAACACACCATTGATTCAGGGGTTCGTGCAAAACGACGTGCAGTAGCAGCAGGGATGATCAAGAGTGATGTAATGATTAATGCACCAACAAATTTCATACTAAGTGCTATTGTAAGAGCGGTTAAAATCATTAAAACAAAGCGCATTTTTTTTATATTGATACCTTCTACTTGGGCAAGTTCAGGCGATACGGTTGTAGAAAGTAAGTCATGCCAAAAATATACTAAGGCCGCCAGTACAATGATAACACCTATACCAATATAAATAAGATCGGTATAGTTAATTGCTAGTAAATCACCAAATAAATAACTCATTAAATCAACACGAACATTTTTTAATAATCCTACCGTTACTACCCCAAGAGATAAACAGCTGTGAGCAATAATTCCAAGTAATGTATCAATAGAAAATTGTGTGTTGCTTTCTAACCATACCATTGCAATGGCGAGAATGAGGGTAAGTATAATGATTGCGATATAGGGATTTACTTGAAAGAAAATACCTAAGGCCACGCCAAATAATGCGGAGTGAGATAGCGTATCACCAAAGTAAGCCATTTTCCGCCATACAACGAAAACACCGAGTGGGGCAGTAATAAGTGAAAGTAAAATGCCTGTTAGAAAAGCGGGAAATAAAATTTCAAACATTATTTATCCTTATTTTGACAATGCACAGCTGATGAATTACAACCGCACACATCCCCGTGTAAGGTGTGGTGATGATTGTGATGATGGGTATAAAAGCCGACATTTTGTGCGAGCTGATTTCCCCATAAACGCATAAATGTTGGATCATTTGAGAGAACATCGGGTGTACCTGCACAGCAAATATGTTGGTTAATACACAATACTTCTTTACTATCCGCCATCACAATGTGTAAATCGTGTGATACCATCAATACGGCACAATTTAATTTTTGTTGGGTCTGATGAATTAGTTGATAAAGCTCTTCTTGACCAGTAATGTCTACACCTTGGGTGGGTTCGTCTAGTACAAGTAAATTCGGTTTATTTAAAATTGCACGTGCTAATAATACGCGTTGCATTTCACCGCCAGAAAGTTTTTGCATATTACTTTTGCGTAAATGTGAAATCGAAAGTTGCTCAAGTGCGGTGGATATTTCTTGTGTTTTGAGACCTTTTTTTAGCGAAAGAAATCGCTCAACCGTAATAGGCAAACTATGATCCAAATGGATTTTTTGTGGTACATAGCCAATGCGAACATTTTTACTGTAAATCACTTCGCCAGAAGTGGGTGTTTGTAGTTTTAATAAGGTTTTTAATAACGTTGATTTACCACCACCATTTGGCCCAACAATAGTGATAATAGAATTTGGATAGATATTTAAATTGATATTTTGTAATGCTGTTTTTTGTGAAAAAACGACACTAATATTTTTTAGCTGAATTAATGGGGATAAATCAGGTTGACTGTGAATAGCTGTTATATTCATAAAATCGCCGCGCTTTTGAGATTAGCTGGTCAAAATAGCGCATTTTGATCGATTCCTCAAGAACTTATGCTTTATGATGAATATTTAGGCGTTTGATTGAGACTTTTTCAGGTAAAATGAATTTTCTTTTTAATTTGCAGTCTGAGTGCTGAAAACTTTTTAATTTTAGGAAATTCTGTGCAACACGTAAAATTAGCTCGAGATAGACGGAAAAAGCGTTCTCGCATTAAAGCGGGCGTTTTTTTTATTGCTATTTTGCTGATTTTTACTGGGATTTTACTTACGCTTAAAGATAATGTTGAAAACCATTCTGAATCCAGTCAAATGATGCCGACTGTTGTTGATGGTGTGGCATATCAATCTTTGAACTCATCGCCTAAGGATGAGACGATTACAACGCATCCAGTTTCTCATGATGAAGCAACCTCTTATGATGATGAATTACAGGCTCATGATGATGAGGTTGAAGAAGTAAAACCATTCTTAGATGATTTGGATGATCTTCCACAAAATGCCCAAGATGCACTAAGTGGTTTATTAGATGCAGCTGATCAGGCTATTCGAATTACCGATCAATTTAGCCATACCGTTACAAGTGGTGATACTTTAAAAGATGTACTTGAACTTTCTGGTTTGGAAGATGATACTGCAAAGCGTTTAATTGACACGGATTCTCAATTGGCCCATTTGAATGCAGGTCAACAAATTTATTGGATTTTAGATAAAAATGATAATTTAGAATACTTAAATTGGCTTGTTTCAGAAAAAGAAGAGCGAGTTTATGAGCGTTTAGAAAATGGAACGTTTAAACGTCAAGTTATTGAGAAGAAAAGTGTTTGGCGGAAAGAAGTATTAAAAGGTGAGATTAATGGTACTTTTGCGGCAAGTTTGAAAGCTCAAGGATTGGATAATCGTCAGATTAATCAATTAACAACTGCACTTCAATGGCAAGTGAGTATTCAGAAATTGAAAAAAGGAACTAAATTTGCAATTTTAGTTTCTCGTGAATATTTAGATGATAAATTAACTGGACAAGGTAACGTTGAAGCGTTGCACCTTTCATTTGAAGGTAAGAGTTATTATGCTGTGCAAGCAACAAATGGTCGTTATTATAGTCAACAAGGGGAGACTCTAGGCAAAGGTTTTGCTCGTTATCCATTACAACGTCAAGCACGGGTTTCTTCACCATTTAATCCGAATCGTCGTCATCCGATAACTGGACGTATACGACCACATAAAGGTGTGGATTTCTCTGTTCCACAAGGCACACCGATTATCGCCCCTGCAGATGGCGTAGTTGAAAAAGTGGCATATCAAGCTGGTGGTGCTGGTCGTTATATTGTCGTTCGACATGGTCGAGAATATCAAACGGTTTACATGCACTTAAGCAAGCCACTTGTGCGTGCAGGACAAGAAATCAAAAAAGGGGAAAGAATAGCACTTTCAGGTAACACTGGCATTTCAACAGGTCCACATTTGCATTATGAATTTCATATTAATGGGCGAGCAGTTAATCCGTTGACGGTTAAATTGCCAGGTACAAGTAGTGGTATGGGAACTGCCGAACGGAAACAATTCCTTGTTCGTGCACGTGAAGCAGAGCGAATGTTAAAGCTATAGTCATATAAAGTGCGGTCAAAATAGACCGCATTTTTATTTTTCGATGTGTAAAATAATATTTACACTTTTATGTAAAAAAACTATCATAACCACATATTATTTCTCTCATATTTCTGATATATGACAACCTTCAAATTTGATCCTCAAAAACCTTTCGATTGTTTTATTGTGCAAAGTGAATCCATGAGAAGTGCGGTTGAAAACGCAAAACGTTTTGCTATGTTTGATGCGCCTTTGTTAATTCAAGGTGAAACTGGGACTGGAAAGGATTTGTTGGCGAAAGCCTGTCATTATCAGAGTTTGCGTCGTGATAAAAAATTTATCGCAGTAAACTGTGCTGGTTTGCCTGATGAAGATGCGGAAAGTGAAATGTTTGGTAGAAAAGTCGGAGACAGTGAAACCATCGGTTTTTTTGAATACGCGAATGAGGGAACTGTATTACTAGATGGTATTGCTGAACTTTCATTGAGCTTGCAGGCTAAATTATTGCGTTTTTTAACGGATGGCTCTTTCCGTCGAGTGGGTGAAGAGAAGGAACATCATGCAAACGTACGAGTGATTTGTACATCACAGGTTCCACTTCATTTGCTTGTTGAGCAAGCTAAAGTTCGTGCTGATTTGTTTCATCGCTTAAATGTTCTCACTATTAATGTTCCAGCATTACGTGATCGCATGGCAGATATTGAACCACTGGCACAAGGTTTTTTACAGGAAATCAGTGAAGAATTAAAAATTGTAAAACCAACCTTTGATAAAGATTTTCTTCTTTATTTGCAGAAATATGATTGGAAAGGGAATGTTCGTGAGCTTTATAACACTCTTTATCGTGCTTGCTCTCTGGTACAAGATAATCATTTAACTATCGAAAGTTTAAATCTTGCTCCGACACAAAGTGCGGTGATTTCTTTGGATGAATTTGAAAATAAAACCTTAGATGAAATCATCGGTTCTTATGAGTCGCAAGTCCTAAAATTATTTTATGCAGAATATCCAAGCACGAGAAAATTAGCTCAACGTTTAGGCGTTTCCCATACTGCGATTGCGAATAAATTGAAACAATATGGGATTGGAAAATAATTTTCTATAAATTAGACATTCTCAGATTGTATTTTAATATCCGCTAATCTAGAAAATTGCTTACATAACTTTAACCACATAATCTTATCTATCTGCACATTTAACAAGAATTCGCCTTGTTCAGAAATTTGTTCATGGCGTACACAATCAAGTTGATAAAAAGCATGGCGAAGTTTGCCTTCGCGTGGTTGTAAAATTAAAGAAAGAGAAAGTATCTCGTTTTTTAACCACACTTTAATGGCTTCAAACAATAAATGAATACCCAGCTCATCTTGCGCCGAGAGATAGACTGCAACAGGCTGATTTTCATCATTGTATTCGATATGCGGAACAACATTTTCCAACAAATCAATTTTGTTATACACCAATAGAACTGGCACTTGTCCTGCACCAATTTCTTCTAGTACATCATTGACGGCATTGATATTTTCTTGTTTTCGCGAGTCAGCGGTATCGATGACATGGAGTAATAGGCTGGCTTCTACCGTTTCTTGTAAAGTCGATTTAAAGGCTGAAACAAGATCATGCGGAAGCTGTCGAACAAATCCTACCGTATCCGCTAAAATTGTCGTACCCACATCTTGAATCTGTAATTTTCGTAAAGTGGGATCTAATGTTGCAAAAAGCTGATCTGCTGCATAAACCTTTGCATTGGTTAAACGATTAAATAAGGTTGATTTCCCTGCATTGGTATAGCCAACAAGTGAAATCGTTGGAATGTCTGCTTTTTGGCGTGTTTGGCGATTTTGATTGCGCTGTTTCTCCACTTTTGCCAAGCGATTTTGTAATTGAGAAATGCGCACTTTAATCAAACGACGATCAGTTTCTAATTGAGTTTCACCTGGTCCTCGTAATCCTACCGCCCCTTTTTGTTGATCTAATCCTGTTTTGCGACGAACTAATCGAGTCGATAAGTGTTTTAGTTGCGCAAGCTCAACCTGTAATTTCCCCTCATGAGATCGTGCTCGTTGGGCGAAAATATCTAAAATGACGCCAGTGCGATCGACCACTCGACAATGACATAAACTTTCTAAGTTACGTGTTTGTGCTGGGGTTAATTGATGGTTAAAAAGCACAACATCAGCATTATGTGATTGCACCGCATCTGCAATTTCTTGAGCTTTACCCTCGCCTACAAAATATTTAGCTTGAGGAGTGCTACGGCTTGTGGTGATAGTATCTAATACATCCACATTGGCAGAATCAGCGAGTAGCAAAAACTCTTGTAGATCATCAGTATTTTTATCTTGCGCAAAGAAAACGTGAACCACAATGGCGGTATCACGCGTTTTTTCAGATTGTTGGGATGAAGAAAGTGCGGTTGAAATTTCCAGAGAATTTTCAACCGCACTTAATAAATATTGATTATCCATTGATGGAGCTGTGATTATTCTGCTTGAGTTTCCACGCTTTCAACGGCTTCAGGTGTTGCTACATGATGGCTGCTATTGTGATGAGAAACTGAGCGTGCAGGCACAACAGTTGAAATTGCGTGTTTATATACCATTTGGTTCACAGTGTTTTTTAATAAAATCACAAATTGATCGAATGATTCAATTTGACCTTGAAGTTTGATTCCATTTACAAGGTAGATTGATACAGGAATGCGTTCGCGACGAAGCGCATTTAAATAAGGATCTTGTAAAGATTGTCCTTTTGCCATTTTGCTATCCTTTGTTGTCGTTATTATGAAATTTTGGTGATAGAAACGAGTTGTCTCCGTACGCAAGTGTAGCAATAAACACAAATGTTGTCTATTTGCTTTCCCGTAACTTTTGCAAAATTGCTTTCATTTTATGATCTAGTGGCGCATTGAAACGTAGGGTTTCGCCATTTTTAGGGTGCTCAAACCGAATTGAAAAGGCATGCAAGAATAAACGGTTCAATCCCAACTCGCTCATTTGTTTATCAAAATCTTTATCACCGTATTTATCATCTAATGCAATTGGGTGTCCAGCATATTGTGTATGTACGCGAATTTGATGTGTACGCCCTGTTACTGGTGAGGCCTTCACGAGCGTAGCATTTGTATAGCGTTCTTCAATGCTAAATCGGGTTTCAGATGGTTTGCCTTGCTCGCTGACACGCACAATACGCTCTCCGCTAGATAATTCATTTTTCAAAAGCGGTGCTTGAACAACTTTTACATGGGATTGCCATTGTCCACGTACTAACGCTAAATAATCTTTTTGAACGGTTTTGACGCGAAGTTGTTCATGCAAATTACGTAATGCTGAACGTTTTTTAGCAATTAATAAAATGCCTGATGTGTCCCGATCCAAACGATGAACTAGTTCTAAAAAGCGCGCTTCTGGACGCAATGCTCGCAAGGCTTCAATCACACCAAAATTTAAACCACTCCCACCATGCACAGCGATTCCTGAAGGTTTATTTAAAACAATCAAACAATCATCTTCAAATAAAATTTGGTTTTCAAGTGCGGCGACTTTATTGAGATTTTTTGAAATCGAAGTATCGTTTTTTTCAGCCACACGCACTGGCGGAACTCGAACGATATCACCTGTTTGAAGTTTATATTCTGGCTTAATCCGGCCTTTATTTACCCGCACTTCACCTTTCCGCACAATACGATAAATTAAACTTTTAGGCACACCTTTGAGTTTTGCTAATAAATAATTATCGATACGTTGGCCACTTTCATCTTCACTAATTGTCAGCATTTTTACTGATGAATTAATGATTCTTTCATTTTGTTCAGTCATATTTTTCTCTTTTGGCAGACTAAGCGGAGTTTGTTCCTTGAATTTATTCTTATTTGTCATTTACTTCACTGTCTGGAATGATATGGGGATAACCACCTAAATCTTTTAAATGATTGACCATATAGCAGAATAATTCCGCTGTACGTTCGGTGTCGTATAGCGCGGAGTGCGCCTGCTTCCCATCAAATGGAATTTTAGCGGCAAGACAGGCTTTAACGAGAACAGTCTGACCAAACATCAAGCCTGCTAAACTTGCGGTGTCAAACATTCCAAAAGGATGGAAGGGATTACGCTTTACGCCAGTACGTTCAGCGGCAGCCATCACAAAACTTTGATCAAAAGCAGCATTGTGCGCCACAATGATAGAACGTTGACAATCTGCATCTTTTTGTCCTCGACGTACCATTTGAAATAATCCCGTGATTGCATCGAGTTCAGATACTGCGCCACGTAATGGATTGTGAATATCAATGCCATTAAATTTCAAGGATTCTGGATTAATATTTGCTCCTTCAAAAGGCTCGATATGAAAATGGCATTTCTGATCAGGATGCAAATAACCATGTTCATCCATTTTTAATGTGATGGCGGCTAGTTCGAGTAACGCATCTTTTTTTGCATCAAAACCTGCAGTTTCAACATCAATAATGACGGGGAAATAGCCACGAAAGCGATTTTTTAATTGGTTGTGATAAGGGATTTCTTGAGAATCGGACATAATCTATCTCTTAAAAATAAAATAACGTAGGAATCCCTACGTTATTAAAAATACAATAAAAATTGACCGCACTTTAGTTGCCTAAACCAGATTTAGTACTTTTGTTTTCGATAAATTCAATTTTATAACCATCTGGATCTTCAACAAAAGCAATGACGGTTGAGCCACCTTTAACTGGCCCCGCTTCGCGAGTGACGTTACCACCGCTTGCGCGAACGGCTTCACAAGTCGCATAAATATCATCCACGCCGATAGCGATATGTCCATATGCTGTGCCGTGTTCATATTTATCTACGCCCCAGTTGTATGTTAATTCAATTTCTGCCGCACTTTCGCCATCTTCGTAACCTAAAAAAGCCAGCGTATATTTGTATTCTGGGTTTTCACTGGTGCGTAATAAGCGCATACCTAAAACATCTTGATAAAATTTGATTGAACGATCTAAATCGCCGACGCGTAACATAGTGTGTAAAATTCGCATTGGTTTAATCCTTTTTTGATAAAAGTGCGCGCATTATGCCATAAAAAAGTTGAATTAAATAAATTTGTTATGAATTATTTAACCGCAATCATTGAGCCAAAATTAAAGCATTGAAACCAAAGTTCTACTTGTGAAAATCCTACGTTTTTTAACCGCACTTTGTGTGTCTCGATAGAATCTGTACGCATCACATTTTCAAGTGCGGTGCGTTTCTGACTCACTTCAAGTTCGCTATAACCATTAGCACGTTTGAATTGGTGGTGGAGATCAATCAGTAGCTCATTTACCTTTTCATCTTCAAAACGGAATTTTTCAGATAGTACCAATACACCATTTGGATTTAAACCTTCATAGATTTTTGTAAGCAATGCGATGCGATCTTCAGGCGGTAAAAATTGCAAGGTGAAGTTGAGAATGACCATTGAGGCATTTTTAATCTCAATGTGGCGAATATCGTCACAGAGAATTTCTACAGGTACCTCACTATGATATGCCGCAATATGTTGGCGACAACGTTCAACCATAGGTTGAGAATTATCGATGCCAATAATTTTTACGTTTGGTTGATGAATATTTCGACGTGCCGAAAGTGTGGCGGCACCTCGCGAGCAACCAAGATCATAAACGTTACTCTCAGCTGTAACGAAACGTTCTGCCAGCATACCGATTGCAGTGATAATGTTGGAATAGCCCGGTACGGAGCGTTGAATCATGTCTGGAAAGACTTCAGCAACGTTTTCATCAAAGGTAAAATCGCCGAGTTTTTCAATAGGCGCGGAAAAAATAGTATCTTTCATGATTTACATTGTGTGCGGGATGTGTTTTTTAACTTTCCACACCCTACGGATTAGAAAATATTTAAAAAGTGCGGTCATTTTAAGGAAAGTTTTCAAAGGGTCAAATAAATTTCCGTTTAAGATTCAAAAGACGTGCCTTTTTCCGTATAATTCTGCGGTATTTTTCCATTTTTATAGAGAGTTAAGGAATTGAATATGATGCGTACACATTATTGCGGAGCATTAAACCGTAACAATATCGGACAAGACGTAACATTAAGCGGTTGGGTTCACCGCCGTCGTGATTTAGGTGGCTTAATTTTTATTGATATGCGCGATCGTGATGGCATTGTGCAGGTTTGTTTTGATCCGAAATATCAAGATGCATTGACAGCGGCTGCGGGTTTACGTAACGAATTCTGTATCCAAATTAAAGGTGAAGTGATTGCGCGTCCTGAAAACCAAATCAATAAAAATATGGCAACAGGTGAAGTGGAAGTGTTAGCGAAAGAATTACGTGTTTACAATGCTTCTGATGTGTTGCCTCTCGACTTTAACCAAAACAATACTGAAGAGCAACGTTTAAAATATCGTTATTTAGATTTACGTCGCCCTGAAATGGCTCAACGTTTGAAAACCCGTGCAAAAATCACCAGCTTTGTGCGTCGTTTTATGGATGACAATGGTTTCCTTGATATTGAAACCCCAATGCTTACCAAAGCCACGCCAGAAGGTGCGCGTGACTATTTAGTGCCAAGCCGTGTGCATAAAGGCAAATTCTATGCGTTGCCGCAATCACCACAGCTTTTCAAACAGCTTTTAATGATGTCTGGTTTTGATCGTTATTATCAAATTGTGAAATGTTTCCGTGATGAAGATTTACGTGCGGATCGTCAGCCTGAATTTACTCAAATCGATGTGGAAACCTCTTTCTTAACTGCGCCAGAAGTTCGCGAAATTATGGAACGTATGGTTCACGGCTTATGGCTTGATACCATTGGTGTAGATTTAGGTAAATTCCCGGTGATGACTTGGCAAGAAGCGATGCGTCGTTTTGGTTCTGATAAGCCGGATTTACGTAACCCATTAGAAATGGTGGATGTAGCTGATATCGTAAAAGACGTTGATTTTAAAGTATTTAATGAGCCAGCAAACAATCCAAATGGCCGTGTGGCAGTCATTCGTGTACCAAATGGTGCAGAAATTACTCGTAAACAAATTGATGAATATACACAATTTGTTGGTATTTACGGTGCGAAAGGTTTGGCTTGGGCGAAAGTAAATGACATTAATGCTGGACTTGAAGGCGTACAAAGCCCGATTGCGAAATTCTTAAATGAAGAGGTATGGAAAGCGTTAGCTGAACGCGTGAAAGCTCAAACTGGTGATATCTTATTCTTCGGTGCAGATAAATGGCAAACCACCACTGATGCAATGGGGGCGTTACGTTTGAAATTAGGTCGTGACCTTGGCTTAACTCGTTTAGATGAATGGCAACCGCTTTGGGTAATTGATTTCCCAATGTTTGAACGTGATGAAGAGGGTAATCTCGCAGCAATGCACCACCCATTCACTTCACCAAAAGATTTTACGCCAGAACAATTAGAAGCGAATCCAACTAATGCGGTAGCAAATGCTTACGACATGGTAATTAATGGCTACGAAGTAGGTGGTGGTTCTGTTCGTATTTTCGATCCGAAAATGCAACAAACCGTATTCCGCATTCTTGGTATCAATGAACAAGAACAACGTGAAAAATTTGGCTTCTTGTTAGATGCATTAAAATTCGGTACACCGCCACATGCAGGTTTAGCATTTGGTTTAGACCGTTTAACTATGCTTTTAACCGGCACTGAAAATATTCGTGATGTCATCGCGTTCCCGAAAACGACGGCAGCGGCGTGCTTAATGACCGAAGCGCCAAGTTTTGCGAATCCACAGGCATTAGCTGAGTTGAGTATTCAGGTTGTAAAAGCTGAGTAAATTTGAAATTTGAATAATAAAGTGCGGTCAATTTTGACCGCATTTTTGTGAAAAAATTTTATTCACTTAAATATATTACTTTTCTGGTATGAATGTGCTTTAATGTTATTTATTTTAAAATAATATTCTGAAAAATATCCATAATTAGATTTTCGTTCTTTTATTGGTCCTTTTTGTTGGGTTTTGCCTACTTTACCCAAGAATAAAATTCTATTATAAATAAGACCTTTTCGGTTTATGGTCAATTTATAAGAGAAAGTTTTATGAGTGAAGTTTCAACTCCAGTAGAAAAATCAACGTGGGCGAGTAAATTCTCTGCCTTAGGCCCTGGAATCGTGATGGCATCAGCAGCTGTTGGCGGTTCACATATTATTGCATCTACCCAAGCGGGGGCGATCTATGGTTGGGAATTAGTGAGCATTGTTATTCTTGCTAACTTATTTAAATATCCTTTCTTCCGTTTCGGTGTTCAATATACCCTAGATACCGGTAATACCTTGTTAGAAGGTTACCGTCAAAAAGGGAAATTCTACCTTTGGCTATTCCTTGCTTTAAACGTTTTTGCCACAGTAATTAATACTGCTGCAGTGGGATTATTAACGGCAGCAATTTTAACCTTCATTACGCCAATTCCTCTACCAATGCCAGTATTAAGCTCATTAGTGATTCTTGTAACAACCGGTATTTTATTATTGGGTAAATACCGTTTATTAGATAGTTTATCGAAAATCATCATGATTGCTTTAACGGTAACAACCGTAAGCGCCGTTGTGATTGCCCTTATGCGTAACGGCATCCATGGTGTAGCCGCACCTGATTTTGTCGCGCCTTCTCCATGGGAATTAAGCAAATTAGCATTTTTAGTTGCTTTAATGGGCTGGATGCCTGCGCCAATTGAAATCTCTGCAATTAATTCCATGTGGGTGGTGGCAAAACGTCGTTTAACCAAAGTGTCTTATCAAGATGGTTTATTTGACTTCAACGTGGGTTACATCGGTACCGCCATTTTAGCCGTTGTTTTCTTAGCCCTTGGCGCATTGGTACAATATGGTTCTCCTGAAACCGTAGAGATGGTGGGTGGAAAATATATTGCGCAACTTATCAATATGTATGCAAGTACTATCGGTGAATGGGCACGTTTATTAATTGCAGTAATCGCGTTCATGTGTATGTTTGGTACAACAATCACGGTAATTGATGGTTATTCGCGTACCAATGTTGAATCTTTACGTATTTTATTCGGTAAACAAGAAAGCTCAGTGAGAATTCTTAATATCGGTATGATTTTGGCCGCATTGTCTGGTTTAGCGATTATTTTCTACTTTAATAATGCCGTTGGGCCGATGTTGAAATTCGCAATGATTGCTTCATTTGTTTCAGCCCCAATTTTTGCTTGGTTAAATTTATCTCTGACTAAGCATGCGAAACACAGTGTAAAAGGCGGATTGTTATGGTTATCTCTTATTGGTTTATTCTACTTAACCGCCTTTGCAGGATTATTTATTGTCCAACAAGTTGGCTGGTTAAACTAAATAATTGAGATCATTACCGCCCTTTAGTTTTAAAGTGCGGTAATTTTTTTGAAAGTTTTTAATAGAAAAGGTATGATGCGCCCATTCTCAATCATGTAAATGATAAGTTTGAAATATAAAAATAATCAATCGGTTCTTGTGGTAATTTATGCAGAAAGCACGAATCGTGTTCTTATGCTTCAACGTCAAGATGATTCCACTTTTTGGCAATCTGTCACAGGTACATTGGAAGCGAATGAAACACCAAGAGCAACGGCGATTCGAGAAGTTTGGGAAGAGGTCGGATTAAAAATAGAAGAAAATTCCAGCGCACTTTTTGATTGCAAAGAGAGCATAGAATTTGAAATTTTTCCACATTTCCGATATAAATACGCACCGAATGTGACTCAATGTCATGAACATTGGTTTTTATTGGCAGTTGAGCAGGAATTTGAACCGATATTAAGTGAGCATTTGGCGTATCAATGGGTTTCACCTGAACAAGCGATCCAAATGACGAAATCTTCTAATAATGCGGAAGCAATTAGAAAATATATTCTTAAAGTTAAATAGAAGGAAAACAACATGGCAGGCCATAGTAAGTGGGCTAATATTAAACACCGCAAAGCAGCACAAGATGCACAACGCGGTAAAATTTTTACTAAATTAATTCGTGAACTTGTTACTGCAGCTAAAATTGGTGGTGGCGATGTGAGTGCTAATCCGCGTTTACGTGCAGCAGTTGATAAAGCGCTTAGCAATAATATGACGCGTGATACTATCAACCGCGCTATTGATCGTGGTGTAGGTGGTGGCGATGACACTAATATGGAAACCAAAATTTATGAAGGTTATGGTCCAGGTGGAACTGCTGTGATGGTTGAGTGTCTAAGCGACAACGCAAACCGAACGATCTCACAAGTTCGCCCAAGTTTCACTAAATGTGGTGGTAATTTAGGGACTGAGGGATCGGTTGGTTATTTGTTTAGTAAAAAAGGTTTAATTCTAATTACTGAAGCAGACGAAGATGCGTTAACTGAGGCAGCAATTGAAGCAGGTGCTGATGATATTCAACCCCAAGATGATGGTTCATTTGAAATCTACACTGCTTGGGAAGATTTAGGTTCGGTGCGTGATGGTATTGAAGCAGCTGGCTTTAAAGTTCAAGAAGCTGAAGTGACAATGATTCCATCAACTACCGTCGATCTTGATCTTGAAACTGCGCCTAAATTATTGCGTTTAATTGATATGTTAGAAGACTGTGATGATGTACAAAACGTATATCATAACGGTGAAATTAGTGATGAAATTGCAGCTCAACTGTAATTTTAAGGAGATAATAATGAAATTAGTAAAAGTATTGCCTGTAATGGCTGCGTTTGTTGTATTATCCGCTTGTGCAAGTGAAACAGCAAAAATGGAATCAAAACCAGCCCAAGCTGCAATGCCAACCGTAACAGATAAAACAGTTGTTTATTCTTGTAATAAAAAAACGGTTACGGCAGTTTATCAATTTGAGAATCAGGAAGCCACAGCTGCGATGGTAATGGTTGGTAACAAAGTTATCGCGAAAGATTTTTCTCGTGATACAGCGCAAAAAGATTTTACTTCATTTACTTCAGGTAAATATGTTTGGAACGTAGATAGTGGTTTAACGTTAAATAAATTTGATTCTGTAGTGCCTGTAAATCTTTTAGAAAAAGGTGAAAAATCAGATAAAATTCTAGTAAAGAATTGCGATGTTAATGTAAAAGCTACAGCAAAAGCAAACAGATAATAAAAAATAAAACGGCTAGTGTTAATAGATTAGCCGTTTATTTTTATTCTTATGAGTATTATTTTAGGTATTGACCCAGGCTCTCGCGTAACTGGTTACGGTGTGATTCGTCAAACAGGAAGACATTTGGAATATCTCGGCAGTGGCGCAATCCGTACTCAAGTTGAAGATTTACCAACCCGTTTGAAACGCATTTATGCTGGAGTAACTGAAATCATTACGCAATTTCAACCTGATATGTTTGCAATTGAGCAAGTGTTTATGGCGAAGAATGCAGATTCAGCTTTAAAACTCGGGCAGGCACGTGGTACGGCGATTGTTGCTGCAGTAAATCATGATTTACCTGTTTTTGAATATGCCGCACGTTTAGTAAAACAAACGGTTGTGGGCATTGGTTCCGCAGATAAAGTGCAAGTGCAAGAAATGGTGACTCGTATTTTGAAGTTGTCAGATAAACCTCAAGCCGATGCAGCGGATGCGTTGGCCATCGCGATTACACATGCGCATTCTATTCAACATTCTTTGCATATTGCCAATTCTGTGAAAATGACAGAAACGCAAGAAAAAATGACCGCACTTTTAAAGACCAGATATAGCCGAGGACGCTTTAGATTAAAAATTTAACTGGATGTTCGTCCAGTTTTATTTTATTCTATGCGCTAAGTTTTTTATCATTCGGAAGAATTATGATCGGTCGCTTACAAGGCATTCTTTTAGAAAAACAACCTCCAGAAATTTTACTTAATGTGCAAGGCGTAGGCTATGAATTGCTTTTGCCTATGACGAGTTTCTATGATTTACCAGAAATTGGTCAAGAAACTACTTTGTTCACCCATCTTGTTGTTCGTGAAGATGCTCACTTACTCTTTGGATTTGCCCAAAAAACAGACCGCACTTTATTTCGTGAATTAATTAAAACAAATGGGGTAGGCCCTAAATTAGCCCTAGCGATTTTATCCGCCATGTCGGTCGAACAATTTGCTTATGCAATTGAGAGAGAAGAACTTTCTAAACTCACTAAAATTCCAGGAGTTGGTAAAAAAACAGCTGAACGTTTGTTAGTTGAGCTCAAAGGTAAATTTAAAGGCGTAAAACAAAGCGATTTCTTTGTAGAAAGTACTCATATTCCGTCAGCGCCATCTATTGAATTGCGTACAGAAAATTCATCTGATGAAGCTATTTCAGCCTTGATTGCTTTAGGTTATAAACCTGCAGAAGCAGAAAAAATGGTGAAACGAGTTGCTAAGCCAGAATTAACCAGTGAACAAGTTATCCGCGAAGCTTTAAAAGCCGCACTGTAGGTGAGACATGATTGAAGCAGATAGAATTATTAGCGGACAAGCTAAGCTTGATGAAGATGTTATCGATCGCGCTATTCGTCCGAAATTATTAGCAGATTATGTTGGGCAGCCGCAAGTACGCGAGCAAATGGATATTTTCATCAAGGCAGCCAAATTACGTCAAGATGCCTTAGATCATTTATTGATTTTTGGCCCTCCAGGTTTGGGAAAAACAACGCTTGCTAATATTGTGGCAAATGAAATGGGCGTGAATATTCGTACGACATCAGGGCCTGTATTGGAAAAAGCGGGGGATTTAGCCGCAATGCTAACTAATCTTGAACCGCATGATGTGTTATTTATTGATGAAATTCATCGACTTTCCCCAGCTATTGAAGAAGTCCTTTATCCAGCAATGGAAGATTATCAATTGGATATTATGATTGGTGAGGGTCCTGCTGCTCGTTCTATTAAATTAGATTTGCCACCTTTTACTTTGGTTGGCGCGACGACTAGAGCGGGCTCTTTGACTTCACCATTGCGTGATCGTTTTGGGATTGTGCAACGTTTGGAATTCTATTCTGTAGAAGATTTAACATCTATTGTTGCAAGAAGTGCGGGATGTTTGAATCTTGAATTAGAACAGCAAGCTGCTTTTGAGGTGGCTCGTCGTTCACGAGGCACGCCTCGAATTGCAAACCGTTTATTACGACGCGTGCGTGATTATGCAGATGTGCGTAATGGTGGCATTATTTCTGTAGATGTGGCAAAACAAGCGCTTTCAATGTTGGATGTAGACGATGCCGGATTTGATTATTTAGATAGAAAATTATTGTCTGCAGTTATTGAGCGTTTTGACGGCGGGCCAGTGGGGCTGGATAATCTTGCTGCTGCAATCGGTGAAGAGCGCGATACTATTGAGGATGTTTTAGAGCCTTATTTGATTCAGCAAGGTTTTTTACAACGTACCCCACGTGGGCGAATTGCTACATCACAGACTTATCGACATTTTGGTTTGCAGAAGTTAACAGATTAAATATTATTTATGAGAGAACGCGTAATAAAGTTGGATGAAACTCCGTTTTTTGTGCTAAATTTCTACTATATATTTTCACAACGATAAATGAAATAGCGGTAGAAAAAAATATTAATATTGTACGAAGAATTTCATTGTGGCTAATATAATCAGAAATTAATGTGCTTAATACCAGTGTTAAAAGTGGCACAATATACATTAACAAGGCAGAAAGTAGCATTGATTTTTCTTCTAATCCTATTTCGACAATTTGACCTTCGCGTAATGGCATTAATGTTTCCACATTAAAAATATGCTCGCCACGTTTTCCGTTTAATTCGGAAAGGCTTGATGTTCCACAACTGTTTTTAGCGGCGCATTGGCCACAGGCACTTTGGGATTGGCATTTCACTTTTGCAATGCCATTTTCATAGCTAATAACAACGGCACTTTCTCTTAGCATTGGGATGCTCCCATATAAATATCAAAGCGATGATTTTTCGTTTCACGACTAAAGTGCGGTTGTTTTCCACCAAGAAATTCTGCGTAGTCAGGACGCTTCACGACCACACGTTTTTTAGCTAATTGTAGTGCAGGTAACAGCAATTCATCGGCATCTAAATCAGCTCCGACTAAATGCTGGAATACACGCATTTCTTTTTTTACTAGCGCAGATTTTTGTTTATGCGGATACATTGGATCGAGATAAACCACATCGGCATAATCAATATCAGGATCAAGTTCATTAATATGGTGAAGATTCAGTAAGCGCAAATTTTGTTGCAACATCTCGCCGATTTCCTCATCTTGATAAGCACGATTTAAACCATCTTGTAGAAGTAAAAAAACGACAGGATGACGTTCCACTAGCCGAACTTGGCAGCCAATTGAGGCTAGCACAAAGGCATCACGCCCTAAACCTGCTGTTGCATCAATAACGGTTAGCAATTCCGAACCTTTAATCCCCACCGCTTTTGCTACGGCTTCTCCACGTCCACCACCAAATTTACGACGATGAGCCATTGTGCCACCTACAAAATCAACATAAACTGCTCCGAGTTTAGGTTCGTCTAGTTTACGAAGTTCTAAACGTTCATCGGTTTGAACAAGCGCAAGTGGGCTTTGTTCATCATGAATAATGTTATGTTCAGCACAAAGTGCGGTCAATTCTGCTAATGTTTTTTCTGGAGATTCAGAAATTAGTTGAATACCTACTTGCGAATGAGCCATACGCCGCTTTCCATGTGGTCAGTGTAAGGGAATTGGTCAAATAACGCCACTTTTTCAATGCAGTGCGTTTTTGAAAGTTCAACAAGATTATCGCACAGCGTATGTGGATTGCAGGAAATATACAAAATGCGATCGTAATTTTGTACAAGTTTCACTGTATCAGGATCAAGCCCAGCGCGAGGTGGATCAACAAAAATGGTATTGCATTCGTAAGCTTTCAAATTAATCCCTTTCAAGCGGTTAAAGGCTCGAACCCCATTCATAGCCTGCGTAAATTCTTCTGCCGACATACGGATAATTTGTAAATTATCGACTTTATTTTCAGCAATATTAAATTGTGCGGCGGCTACGGAAGGTTTGGCGATTTCTGTTGCTAAGACCTTACGGAAATTTTGTGCAAGCGCGATAGAAAAATTACCGTTTCCGCAGTAAAGTTCTAATAAATCACCTTCGCTATTTTGGGTACACTCAATTGCCCATTCAATCATTTTGCAGTTTACCGTTGCATTTGGCTGGGTAAAACTATTCTCAACTTGGCGATAGACACAATTTCTGCCATTCACAGGTAAAACTTCATCCACATAATCTTGCTCAAAACAGATTTTTTGTTTACTTGCACGCCCGATTATTTGCACATCAAAACCTTGCTTTTCGAGTAAATCTTTCAGATTTTTAGCCGCATTTTCCCATTCTTCAGTGAGTGTTTTATGATAAAGCAAGCTCACAATAATCTTATTACTCAAGGTGCTAAGGTAATCAATTTGGAATAATTTTTTGTGTAACACCTCTTGTTGTTTTAACAAAGGTAATAAGGTTTGCATCATTCGATTAATCAGAGTGCTGGCGATTGGAAACTCATCCACGCGATAACGCTGTAGCGTCGCTTGATCAAACATAATATGGTAAAAATCATCTTGCTCATGCCAAATACGAAACTCCGCACGCATACGATAATGGCTTGTTGGAGAGTCAAAAACTTGAATATCCGGCGCATTAAAAGGGCGCAAAAGTGCGGTTAATTTTTCAAGTTTTTTTTGTAGCAGCTCGTTATATTGAGAAATCGGTAATTGCATAGAAATTAGTATTTATAGGGTGTATGAAGACGAATCGTTCATACAAAGATAGGAGAATAAAGTTATCAGCCGTGAATTATGCGAGATTTCACAAGCTATTCAAAAACAAAAGGCAGACTTCCGCCTGCCTTATTTAACGTATCTTATTCGCCGGAATAATCTTCACCGCCAGAGGCAGCTTCACTCACATCACCAGATAAGGTGTAAACACGTTTTTTAGTGTTAATACGAGTACGATATTTATTCCAAGTTTTTTCAAAGAAAGTCTCCGCTGCGCGCTCACCACGGCAAAAAGCGACGAAATCTTTTTCTTCTTTAGTCGCTGGCTCACGTTCCCCTAAGTCTAATGCTTTGAACGCTTGGCCATATTGCTCAAGCACCTGTGATTCTTTGATTGTGTAATCACCGTGACGGGAAAAACCACGTGGGTAGTTTTTGTCGTCAAAGAAACGACGCGTTACGCTAAAACTTGCAGCCATAATATTCTCTCTTCTTTCATTAATATTTACAAAATAGGGCAGGCATTAAACCAATTTTTCGTTATTTTTGCAATAAACCTTTTACGGTTTGCACATAATCTTTCACGAAATCATCGTAATTTAAACCTTCAGGGTTTACGCGGAATTTACCATTGACATAAAAATCAGGTACGCCATGCACTTTAAATTGTTCTGCTGCATTTACTTGTTTATTAACTAAACCATTTACTGCAAAACTATTAATGCCACCATTAAATTGCTCGGCAGTTACACCATTTGATAAGAAAATAGCTCGAATATCATCCATTGATTTCAAGGCATCCTTTTGAGCCGCTTCAAATAATGGTGCCTTTACTTTGCTTTCAGCACCTAATGCCATTGCTAACGCCCAAGCACGCGTTAAGTTTTCAGACTGGCGACCTAAGAAATTCACATGATATTGTTTAAATTTCACGTCTTTTGGTAAAGCATCTGCGACTTGTTGTGGAATTTTGTATTCCATTTCAAAGGCGTAGCAATGCGGGCAGTAGAATGAGAAAAACTCAATAACTTCTTTTTGCTGTGAAGCCTGTTGACTCACTTGAACATATTGTTTGCCTTCTTGTAAATCTGCAGCAAAACTATTTACAGACATAAGCGCGCTGATACCTAAACCTAACGCAAGTAATACTTTTTTCATTTGCTTTCCTTCTTATTTAATGATACCGCGAGCACGAAGCAATGCAGTTTTAAAATCTTCTTCGTAATCTTTTTTGAGACCAGGAATTGGCTCATGTTTATCTGTACCATCCATTTTTAACTGATAAATAATCACCTCATCAGTTAATTCATTTAATGGCTTTTGGAAACCTGATTCATTGGCAATTTTTTGCAAAATTTCCATTAAGCTCAAGTCTGGGTCTTTAGACCAATAAGGCTGTAAAAGTTCCAAAACTTCATTTAAACGCTTACATTTCATTGCTATTTCCTTTTTAATCGTAAAAAATAGGCAAATGATACTTGAAATAACGATAGATTAAAATATGACAATTACAATAAGCGCGGTAATTTTGGCTGGTGGCAAAGCTCGGAGAATGGGCGGACAAGATAAAGGATTACAGATTTTAGGTAAACAATCTTTAATTCAACATGTTATTCATCGCTTGCAACCACAAATTCATGATATTTCGATTAATGCTAACCAAAATCAAACAGAATATGCAAAATTTGGCTTTCCTGTTTTTTCCGATGAACTGCCCGATTTTCAAGGGCCATTAAGTGGCATGCTAACAGCCTTAGAAAAGTCAAAAAGTGACTTCATCCTTTTTACACCTTGTGATACGCCTTTTTTCCCTACGAATTTTTTAGATAAACTCAAAAGTGCGGTTAAAAATGACCGCACTTTAATTGCGTATGCTTGCGATAAGGAACGTGAACATCCCGTTTTTTGTTTGATGTCCGTTCAGCTAAAAGAAAAATTGCGACACTACTTAGCATCGGGTGAACGACGTCTTTTACAGTTTATGAACGAAAATGGTGGGATTTCAGTGAAATTTACGAAAGAAGAAGGCAACTTTGAAAATTTTAATACTCTAGATGATTTAAATTCTTATAGTTCGGATGATTTTAAAGAGGGCTAATAATGAAAAATATAAAGCATTTTGCACAGCGTTACGTTGATTGGGTCATTCGTTTAGGACGAATTCGTTTTTCTTTATTAGGCGTGACGATTTTGGCTATTTTTGCACTATGTACCCAAATTTTATTTAGTTTTTTTATTGTGCATACTATCTCTTGGGGCGATATTATTCGATCAGTTACATTTGGATTGCTCACTGCACCTTTTGTGATTTATTTTTTTACGTTGCTTGTTGAAAGATTGGAACGTTCACGTTTAGAGCTATCTTGTTCTGTTAATCGATTAGAAAAGGAAGTGAATGAGCGAATCATTGCTCAGCAAAAACTTTCCGATGCGCTAGAAAAATTAGAAAAACATAATAGAGATAAAAGCACTTTACTTGCTACTATTAGTCATGAGTTGCGTACACCATTAAATGGTATTGTGGGTTTAAGCCAAATTTTACTTGATGATAAATTAGATGATAAACAACGCAATTATTTGAAAACGATCAATATAAGTGCGGTAAGCTTAGGGTATATTTTTAGTGATATTATTGATTTAGAGAAAATTGATGCAAGCCGGATAGAGTTAAATCTACAACCAACAGATTTTCCTGCATTATTGAATGATATTTATAATTTCGCTAGCTTTTTAGCAAAGCAAAAACATCTTACCTTTCATTTGATTACAGAGCCGGGTTTACCTAATTATTTAACCTTAGATCGTGTTCGTTTAAGCCAAATTTTATGGAATTTAATTAGTAATGCAGTGAAATTTACTGATCATGGGGAAATTACATTAAAAGTAAGTCGGGAGAAAGATTATTATTATTTTAATGTGATTGATACAGGAATGGGGATTGCACCAAAAGAGCAGTCTCGTATTTTTAAACTTTATTACCAAGTAAAAGAGAGTCGTCAGCAAAGTGCGGGCAGTGGTATTGGGTTAGCAATATCTAAAAATCTTGCTAGATTAATGCGGGGGGATTTGAGAGTTGAAAGTGAATTAGGAAAGGGATCAACATTCTATTTATCTATTCAGGCGGAAGAAACGCAAATTAACACAATTAATCATCAAGTTATTCCTCATTTACATATTCTTTTAGTTGAAGATGTTGAACTCAATGTTATTGTTGCAAAAACAATTTTAGAGAAGTTAGGGCATCGGGTAGATGTGGCGATAAATGGTCAGCAAGCTATCGCACTATTTGAAAAAAACTCCTATGATTTACTATTGCTTGATATTAAATTGCCAGATATGACGGGATTTGATATTGCGCAATATTTACGAAAAAATTATGAAGAAGGGATTTATGATTTTTTACCACCGATGATCGCATTCACGGCTAATGTGATGCATAGTGAGAAAGACTATCTTGAAATGGGGATGGATGGTGTATTGCGTAAACCTATTTTAATTAAAGACTTACAGCATTGTCTGCAATACTTTTTCTCAGATGAATCTCATCCTATTTTAAAAATACAAGAAAATGATAATACAGAAGTATTTGATTTGGATCTCATTGAAACTTTAGGTAAAGCACAAGTTTTGGCTAATTTAGATATTTTTAAACAAGTAATGCCCACCTATTTGTCTAAACTATCAGTTAATAATTTAAAAGAAACGGAATCCTTTGCTCATAAAATTAAAGGAGCTGCAGCATCGGTAGGACTCATTCAATTACATAAGTTGGCTGAAGATTTAGAAAAGGCAGCTCAGGTTTCTAATAAGATTATTATTGAGAAATGGATTGAATTAATGAATAAGAACTGGAAAGATGAGGTGGATAGTTTAATTCAATTTTTAAATTATAAACGTTAACTTCAATTTTGATTTTTGAAAATATCTAAAATATTTCTTATTTATTAGATTTTTTCTTTGTTATTGCTGTTTTTTTTGTTGAGTCGCTTAAAAATTATCGAAATTATACCTTGAATTCATATAATTAGATTTTTACTTTTTGAGGGTGTTTTATGGAGTTTGAATTTTCTAAAATTTTGGAACAAGCATTAAGTTGGATTGTTTCACACATTGATGCTCCTTTATGGGATATCACTATTATTATTTTATTAGGTACAGGATTGTTTTTTACTATAACAACTGGATTTGTACAGTTTCGCCTTTTCCCAGCAAGTATTCGAGAAATGTGGTTTGGTAGAGCAACCGAGGGGAATTCTCTTACACCATTTCAAGCCTTTGCTACAGGATTAGCTAGCCGTGTAGGAGTAGGCAATATTGGTGGGGTAGCAACGGCTATTGCATTGGGTGGAGAAGGTGCAGTATTCTGGATGTGGGTGACTGCATTTATTGGTATGTCAAGTGCTTTTGCTGAATCAACCTTGGCACAATTATTTAAAGTTCAAGATAAAGATGGCTCATTTCGCGGTGGCCCCGCATACTACATTATTCAAGGATTACAATCACGTTGCATGGCAGTTTCATTTGCTGTGGCATTAATTTTTACCTTTGGTTTCGCATTTAATTCTGTTCAGGCTAATTCTATTGTTGAAGCAACTCAAAATGCTTGGAATTGGCAAGGTGAATACGTTGGTCTTGCATTAGTGATTTTAACTGCGCTTATTATTTTTGGTGGAATTAAGCGTATTGCAGTAATTTCAAGTAGCTTAGTCCCAATGATGGCACTTTTTTATCTTATTATGGCAGTGATCATTTTGGGAATGCATACAGAAATGATTCCCAGTGTTTTAAGTAATATTATTAAAAGTGCATTTAATTTTGATGCTGCAGCAGGAGGCATGTTTGGAGCATTAGTGTCAAAAGCTATGATGATGGGGATTAAACGTGGGTTATTTTCGAACGAAGCAGGAATGGGATCGGCACCAAATGCTGCAGCCGCAGCCCATGTAAAACACCCAGTTAGTCAAGGATTAGTTCAAATGCTGGGAGTGTTTGTTGATACCATGATTGTTTGTACTTGTACGGCAATTATTATTTTGCTTTCCAATAATTATGGTAATGAAACACTTAAAAGTATTTCTCTTACGCAAACGGCATTACAATATCATGTCGGTGAATTTGGCGTGCATTTTCTTGCTTTTATTTTATTGTTATTTGCTTATTCTTCCATTATTGGGAACTATGCCTATGCGGAGAGTAATATTCGTTTTATTAAGAATAAACCTTGGTTTATTTTTTTATTCCGATTAATGGTACTCTTTTTTGTTTATTTTGGTGCAGTACGATCAGGAAATGTTGTTTGGAGTTTTGCGGATACTGTGATGGCGGTGATGGCTATTATTAATTTAGTGGCTATTTTAATGCTTTCTCCTATTGTATGGAAATTAATGAAAGACTATCAACGTCAACTTAGATCTGGAAAAACACCTGAATTTAATATCAGTAATTATCCAGAGTTAAGTAAGAGAGTATTAGATTACCGTATTTGGAAGTAAATATTTAAATGGCTACTCAATTAGGTAGCCATTTTTATTGTAAAAGATCTTATTTAGCACTAGAATGCTCGTCCTCAATTCGTAGTTCGCAAACCTCCTACATAAAAAAACTAGGTAAAATATGAATATTTCCAATCCAAATTATAATCGTAAAGCGATTGTTATCTTTTCTGGTGGGCAAGACTCCACCACCTGTTTGTTTCAAGCTATTGCTGAATATGGCAAAGAAAATGTTGAAACTATGACATTTCAGTATGGACAACGTCATTCAATTGAATTAGAAAAAGCAAAATGGATTGCACAAGATTTAGGCGTGAAACAAACATTTATTGATACTTCTATTATTAAAGCCATCACTCACAATGCTTTAATGGATGAGAACGTACATATTGAACAAAAAGATAATAAATTACCCAATACTTTTGTTGATGGCCGTAATGCATTGTTTTTGCTTTATGCTGCAATTTATGCCAAAGGACAGGGTATTCAAGATATTATTACCGGTGTTTGTGAAACGGATTTTAGTGGTTATCCCGATTGTCGAGACGTGTTTATAAAGTCTATGAATGTCACATTAAATCTTGCAATGGATTATCAATTTAACATCAAAACGCCATTAATGTATCTCACCAAAGCACAGACTTGGCAACTTGCTGATGAGTTAGGAGTGTTAGACTATGTGCGTAACTATACTCATACTTGTTATGAAGGTGTAGATGGAGGATGTAGTCAATGCCCAAGTTGTATTTTACGCGATAAAGGTCTGAAGGAATATTTGGCTCAGAAAGGTGGAAAAAATGTTTAAAATTTCCAAAGAATTTAGCTTTGATATGGCACATTTATTAGATGGGCATGACGGGAAATGTCAAAATTTACATGGGCACACATATAAATTACAAGTTGAAATTTCGGGTGATTTATATGAGTCTGGTGCAAAAAAAGCAATGGTCATTGATTTTTCAGATCTAAAGTCTATTGTGAAAAAAACTATTTTAGATCCGATGGATCATGCATTCATTTATGATCAAACCAGTGAGCGAGAAAGCCAAATTGCCGCGCTATTGCAAAAGTTAAACTCAAAAACGTTTGGTGTTCCTTTTAGAACGACGGCAGAAGAAATGGCTCGTTTTATTTTTAATCGTTTAAAACATGATGAACAACTGGCTATATCAGCCATTCGTTTATGGGAAACCCCAACTTCGTTTTGTGAGTATCAGGAGTAAGTGTCGGTGGAAAAATATCATAATTTTGAACCGCACTTTAATATAGTTGAGATTTTTGAAAGTCTACAAGGAGAAGGGTTCAATACGGGAATGCCAAGTATTTTTGTACGATTTGGTAAATGTAATCTGGACTGTCCTTGGTGTGATACACCTTATAATGATTTTAAACGCTGGTCTGTATCACAGATTTTGGAAAAAGTGCGGTCCTTTCCATCAAAGAATATTATCATCACTGGTGGTGAGCCAACAATTGTGCCAAAAATTGAATATTTACTTGAGCAATTTAAAGCAGATGGCTATTTTCTTGCAATTGAAACTAATGGTCTAAAGACAGTTCCTGCTCAAATAGATTATATTGCGACGAGTCCTAAGAGCCTTTATGCGCATAAGTATGAAAAGCGCTGTATTCCATTTGCAAATGAAGTACGTATTGTCATGGATGGTAATATATCATCATTTTGTGAATTGATTGAGAAAAAAATAAAAGCAGAGAATTACTATCTTTCACCTTGTGAAATTGCGGGGGAAATGAATTTACTTGAGACTATCACTTTACTTGGTCAGTTGAATCAACGCCCAAATAAACCTAAATGGCAGCTAAGTTTACAAACACATAAATTGATTGGTATTGAGTAATAGAAAGAAATATTATTTTTTTATTGATCGATATATAATTTAGTATATAATGATTCCTGTTTTAGGATAGTAATCATAATCAAACCTGGCTAGCACACTTCCCCCACTCCTTTGTGCTAGCCATTTTTTTTGGAATTTTGTACCATATCTTATCTTTTTCCTATTTATATTAATTATGAATAACATTGAACTTGAGCAACTTCTTAACCTAAAACTTAATTCTGAAAAAATCACTGACTATGCGCCAAATGGTTTGCAAGTAGAAGGCAAAGTAAATGTTCATAAAATCATTACAGGAGTTACAGCAAGTCAAGCATTGATTAATTATGCCATTGAGCAAGATGCTGATGCTATTATTGTTCATCATGGCTATTTTTGGAAAAGTGAAAATCCTTGTATTCGAGGAATGAAAGGTAAACGAATAAAAAGTTTGCTTGTGAATGATATAAATTTATATAGCTATCATTTACCATTAGATATTCATTCTGAATTAGGAAATAACGCCCAGTTAGCAGAATTACTTGGTATTGAACAGTTACACCCACTAGAAAAGTCGCCGATGAGCATTCCTGTTTGGGGGGAATTGCGATCCCCTATGACGGGAGAAGAATTTGCAGAGAAAATAGAAAAAGTTTTGAATAGAAAGCCATTAATTTGTATTGAAAATGGTCCGTGCCTGATTCGAAAAGTAGGAATTTGTACAGGAGGAGGACAAGGTTATATTGATCTTGCTGCTGCGCAAGGCTGTGATGCATTTGTTACAGGTGAGGTATCTGAGCAAACTATTCATTCTGCACGTGAACAGGGCATTCATTTTTTTGCTGCTGGTCATCACGCAACAGAACGCTATGGTATAAAAATATTAGGAGAATGGCTTTCTAAAGCATATGGTTTTGATGTTGAGTTTAAGGATATAGATAATCCTGCTTAATATTATTCGAAAATGTTTTACCCTACTTTTGATATACCTACAAATCTTATTGTTTCAAAAGAGAAATAGGATTATAATAACTGTAAATTTGAACAGTTTAATTGTTATGGATATTTCTGAATTACTTGACGGACTTAACGATAAACAACGCGAAGCCGTAGCTGCTCCTCTTGGTAATCACTTAGTGCTAGCAGGTGCAGGCTCTGGCAAAACGCGTGTATTGACACACCGTATCGCTTGGTTAATTGCGGTAGAAAATATTTCTGAAGGCAGCATTATGGCAGTAACGTTTACCAATAAAGCAGCAGCAGAAATGCGTCATCGTATTCAAGCTACCCTTGCTAAACACGCACAACATCAATTATTTGGTATGTGGATTGGCACCTTTCACAGCATTGCCCATCGTTTATTGCGAGCTCATCATTTAGATGTAGGATTGCCACAAGATTTCCAAATTTTGGATTCAGAAGATCAACTTCGTTTAATTAAACGGTTATTAAAATTACATAATTTTGATGAGAAAGCTTTTCCGCCGAAACAGGCTTGTTGGTACATCAATAACAAAAAAGATGAAGGCTTGCGACCAAACGACATTGAATATTTTAATGATCGTCAAGAGCGTGAATGGATTAAAATTTATAAGATCTATCAAGACACTTGCGATCGTGCAGGATTGGTCGATTTTGCTGAATTATTAATTCGGGCCTATGAATTATTTGAGAAAAAACCATTAATTCTGCAACGTTATCAACAACGTTTTCAGCATATTTTGGTGGATGAATTTCAAGACACCAATAAAATTCAATATAAGTGGATTAAAATTCTTGCTGGAGAAACGGGCAAAGTCATGATAGTAGGCGATGACGATCAATCTATATACGGTTGGCGTGGCGCACAAATCGAAAATATTCAAAAATTCTTGAAAGATTTCAAAGCCGAAACAATCCGCCTTGAACAAAACTATCGTTCTACCGCCAATATCCTAAACAGCGCAAATGAATTAATTGCAAACAATACTGATCGTCTTGGTAAAAATTTATGGACAGAGGGTGAAAAAGGCGATCCTGTGGGCATCTATGCCGCCTTTAATGAATTGGACGAAGCAAAATTTGTTGCCTCACAAATTCAGGATTGGGTAGAACATGGCGGAAAACTTGATGATTGCGCTGTACTTTATCGTAGTAATAGCCAATCACGTGTTATTGAAGAAGCCTTAATTCGTTGTCAAATTCCATATCGTATTTATGGCGGTATGCGTTTCTTCGAACGTCAAGAAATTAAAGATGCTTTAGCCTATCTTCGTTTGATTAATAATCGTCAAGATGATGCAGCTTTTGAGCGTGTAATTAATACGCCAACGCGTGGCATTGGCGACCGCACTTTAGATATATTGCGCAACTTAACCCGCGAACGCCAAATTACCTTATGGCAAGCAGTACAAGTCGCAACACAAGAAAATATGTTGGCTGGGCGAGCCTCAACAGCATTATTGCGTTTCCAGGAATTAATTAATTCACTACAACGTGATACCGCAGAAATGCCGCTTTTCGCACAAACCGATTTCGTGATTAAACATTCAGGTTTATATGAAATGTATAAACAAGAAAAAGGTGAAAAAGGCGAAGTGCGGATTGAAAACTTGGAAGAATTAGTCACGGCAACCCGTGAATTCATCAAACCTGATGATACAGAAGATATGACGGAACTCACTGCCTTTTTAACTCACGCCTCTTTAGAAGCGGGTGAAGAACAAGCCTCGCCACATCAATCTTGTGTAGAAATGATGACGTTGCACTCTGCGAAAGGTCTAGAATTTCCTCGTGTATTTATGGTTGGCGTAGAAGAAGGTTTATTCCCAAGTTTCCGTTCTTTTGAAGAACCGGGACGTTTAGAAGAAGAACGTCGTTTAGCTTATGTCGGCATTACTCGCGCGAAGAAAAAACTAACAATCTCTTATGCGGAAAGCCGTCGGTTATATGCAAAAGAAGAACGCCATTTACCATCACGGTTTATCGCCGAATTACCGAGAGAATGTATCCAAGAAATTCGTTTACGAGGAACTGTCACGCGCGCAATGAATCTAGCAAAAGTCGGTTCATTGTCCAATACCAGTGCGGTCGAAAATGAATGGAAAATGGGTCAAAAAGTCAAACATGAAAAATTCGGTTTTGGCACAGTCATTAACGTCGAAGGATCAGATAACAATACTCGCCTCCAAATTGCCTTCCAAGCGCAAGGCATTAAATGGCTCATTGCACATTTGGCAAAACTGGAAAAAGTGCGGTAGAATCCAGGAGAGTTTTACTTCTACCGATTAATTTCTTTGAAAAGTGCGGTGAATTTTAACTGCACTTTTTTTGTATTTGAGTGATTGAATGTTTAAATTTTTCTTCAAGCGTATCTTAATGGTAATTCCAACCTTTATTGCCATCACTTTTATCACTTTTGCCCTTGTGCATTTTATTCCTGGCGATCCAGTTGAAATAATGATGGGTGAACGTGGCTTAACACCTGAAATACATCAACAAATGATGCATCAATTAGGATTAGATCTTCCTTTGCATGAACAATATTTTCATTATATTGCTAAAGTGCTACAAGGTGATTTTGGGGCATCATTCCGCACTCAACAACCTGTTCTTACTGAATTCTTTACACTTTTCCCTGCCACAGCTGAATTAGCATTTTTTGCGTTATTTTGGTCGTTATTAGGCGGAGTGATTTTAGGCACGATTGCAGCAGTAAAAAAAGAGAGTTGGATATCTCACACGGTTACAGCTGCATCGCTCACAGGTTATTCTATGCCAATTTTCTGGTGGGGATTGATTTTAATTTTATATGTTTCACCACAACTCGGTTTACCGCAAGGCGGACGTTTAGATAATGAATTTTGGATCGATACACCAACAGGATTTATGCTCATTGACAGCTGGCTTTCTGGTATGCCTGGAGCCTTCGAAAATGCGGTTAAATCCTTAATTCTTCCAGCAATCGTCCTAGGCACAGTTCCTCTCGCTATTATTACTCGTATGACCCGATCTGCGATGTTGGAAGTGTTAGGTGAAGATTACATTCGCACGGCAAAAGCAAAAGGCCTAAGTTATACTCGAATCGTCATTGTGCATGCATTACGTAATGCGTTAATTCCTGTTGTCACTGTGGTCGGATTAATCGTTGGTCAATTGCTTTCTGGTGCCGTACTGACAGAAACCATTTTTTCATGGCCGGGAATTGGAAAATGGATTATTGATGCTATTCAAGCACGTGATTATCCAGTATTACAAGGTTCTGTACTGATTATTGCGACGATTATTATTGTGGTGAATTTAACCGTCGATTTACTTTACGGCGTGGTCAATCCGCGTATCCGTCATTAATTGTAGGAGAAATTATGTCTGACACGCATTCAACTTTCGCGCCGAAAACGCCCTTACAAGAATTTTGGTTTTACTTCAAACAAAACCGAGGCGCGCTAATCGGTTTAACCTTTATTGTGATTGTTGCCTTAATCAGCATTTTCTCGCCTTATATTGCGCCTTTTGATCCAACAGAACAAAATCGTACCGCACTTTTACTGCCTCCGACGTGGTATGAAGGCAGCAATCCTGCCTATTTACTCGGCACAGATGACATTGGGCGAGATATCCTTTCTCGCATCATTTACGGAACGCGAATTTCCGTCTTTGCGGGATTTGTCATTGTATTGCTATCTTGTGCCTTTGGTACCAGCCTTGGCTTAATTTCTGGTTATTATGGCGGCGTGCTAGATACAATTATTATTCGCCTAATTGATATTATGCTAGCGATTCCAAACTTACTCTTGACGATTGTAGTCGTCTCTATTTTAGAGCCATCACTCGCCAATGCCACTTTAGCGATCGCTGTTGTATCGATTCCTAGCTATGTTCGTTTAACTCGAGCAGCGGTGATGAATGAAAAAAATCGTGATTATGTCACCTCCTCTAAAGTCGCTGGCGCAGGTGTTCTTCGCCTCATGTTTATTGTGATTTTACCAAACTGTTTAGCGCCCTTGATTGTGCAAATGACAATGGGCATTTCCAACGCTATCTTAGAGCTTGCAACACTTGGTTTCTTAGGCATTGGTGCAAAACCACCAACACCTGAGCTTGGCGCAATGCTTTCTGAAGCACGTGGTTTTATGCAAGCGGCAAACTGGTTGGTTACAATTCCTGGCTTAGTTATTTTATCTTTAGTTCTCGCCTTTAACTTAATGGGTGATGGCTTGCGCGATGCACTTGATCCAAAACTCAAACAATAGGAAAACAGAATGCCATTATTAGACGTAAAAGAACTTTCTGTTCACTTTGGCGATAAAAATACGCCATTTAAAGCAGTGGATCGCATCAACTATCAAGTCGCACAAGGTGAAGTGCTTGGCATTGTGGGAGAATCGGGGTCAGGTAAATCTGTGAGTTCTCTCGCAATTATGGGGCTAATTGATCATCCAGGACGTGTATCTGCAGAATCCTTGCAATTTGAAAACACAAATTTACTCACTTTAGAGAGTAAAGCTAAACGCCAGCTTATTGGTGCTGATGTAGCAATGATTTTCCAAGATCCGATGACAAGCTTGAATCCAGCTTATACTGTCGGTTTCCAAATTATGGAGGCGTTAAAAACTCATGAAGGCGGTACAAAAAAGGCAAGAAAAGACCGCACTTTAGAGCTTTTAAGATTGGTCGGTATCCCAGATCCTGAATCTCGGATTGATATTTATCCCCATCAGCTTTCTGGCGGAATGAGCCAGCGTGTAATGATTGCGATGGCAATTGCTTGCAGACCTAAATTATTGATTGCTGACGAGCCAACTACTGCATTGGACGTAACCATTCAAGCACAAATTATGGAGCTCTTACTCGAATTGCAGAAAAAAGAATGCATGTCGCTGATTTTGATTACCCATGATCTTGCGCTTGTTGCTGAAGCTGCAGATCGAATTATCGTGATGTATTCAGGACAAATCGTTGAAGAAGGCACCGCAAAAGATATTTTCCGCGAGCCAAAACACCCTTACACTCAAGCCTTATTACGTTCATTACCTGAATTCGCAGAAGGAAAATCTCGCTTAGAGTCATTACAAGGTGTGGTACCTGGAAAATACGATCGCCCAACAGGCTGCTTATTAAATCCTCGCTGTCCTTATGCAACCGAATACTGTCGCCAAGTCGAACCTCAATTGCACCATATCGGTTCGCGTAAAGTAAAATGCCATACTCCGCTGAACGAACAAGGCAATCCTGTTGAATATCAAGGAGCTTAATAATGACGAATGAAGGAAAAGAAAATACGCCATTATTAAATGCGATTGGCTTAAAAAAATATTACCCTGTAAAAAAAGGCTTGTTTGCAAAACCACAGCAAGTAAAAGCGTTAGATGGTGTCTCTTTTCAGCTTGAACGAGGTAAAACTTTAGCTGTCGTGGGAGAATCCGGTTGTGGTAAATCAACGCTAGGGCGTTTATTGACAATGATTGAAGAACCCAGCGAAGGCGAATTGTATTATAAAGGGCATAATTTTTTAGAAAATGCTCATGAAACAAAGGCTCTACGTCGTAAAAAAATTCAAATAGTTTTCCAAAATCCTTATGCGTCATTAAATCCACGCAAAAAAATTGGTTCAATTTTGGAAGAACCATTGATCATCAATACAAAACTTTCTGCCAAAGAACGTCGAGAAAAAGTTTTATCAATGATGGAAAAAGTGGGGTTGCGCGCTGAATTTTATGATCGTTATCCTCATATGTTTTCAGGCGGACAACGCCAGCGTATCGCCATTGCTCGTGGTTTAATGTTAGATCCCGATGTTGTTGTTGCCGATGAACCTGTTTCTGCATTAGATGTTTCCGTGCGTGCGCAAGTACTGAATTTAATGATGGATTTACAAGATGAATTAGGCTTGTCTTACGTTTTCATTTCGCACGATCTTTCCGTGGTAGAGCATATCGCCGATGAAGTGATGGTGATGTATCTAGGTCGTTGTGTTGAAAAAGGAACAAAAGAACAAATCTTCTCTAATCCTCAACATCCTTATACCAAAGCGTTACTTTCAGCGACCCCACGTTTGTCACCAAACTTGCGCCGTGAACGTATAAAGTTGACGGGTGAATTGCCAAGCCCGATTAATCCGCCAAAAGGCTGTGCATTTAATCCTCGTTGTTGGAAAGCAACAGAAAAATGCCGTGAAAATCAACCGCACTTGGAGCAACATATTGATGGCAAATTAATCGCTTGTTTCCATATTGATTAAATTTATTTTGTCAGACTGATAAATAGGCTCATTTTTTCTCTCGCCAATAGGTTGCAAATCGAGGTTTTCCACTATTCGTAAGGCCTCGATATTTATAAGTAATCATTGTTCCAATTGGAGGAGGATTTTCTCGTTCGTTTAAATTAAAACCCGAACCAATTTTAAATTCTCCCCGATGATTTTTACAAGTTAAAGCACCCATCACATTTTCAAATTGTCCTTTGCCTTTATGATGTGCAATGACCGTACATTCTTCATCTTGAGCCGTTTTTAATTTTAAAATTCGATGGCTACGTTTTCGTTCATAAGGTGCATAAGGATCTCGAACAACGACGCCTTCCCCCTTCAAAGACTCGATTTGACTAAGAAACTCATATAAATGCGCTTTATCTCTCACTGGGATTTGTTCAATAATTTCAATGTAAGTTGTTGGATGTTCAAGTAAATACGCTTTCAATTTAGCTAAACGATCAAATAAATTGCCTTCTGCATCAGGCACATCAAAAACATACAATTTCAGTTTTTCCCAACCATCGCCTTTAAAAGATTTTGTGATTGATGAAATTTCTTCAAAATGATTCCGCTCACTAAATAATTCACTATCAATCGCAAAAGGCGGAAAATCCTTAATGAAATAGGATGGCGGTGATAAACGTTGCCCCTGCCGGGTTAATAATTGCTTTCCATCCCAATAACCGCGTACACCATCTAATTTTTCAGACATCACCCAACCTTCTATTGGTTGATTATCGTAGGTATGAAGAAGCATTAAATCTGGGTTAGCCAAAGCGAAAGAGCTCACGAAGAAAAGTAACAAAGTGCGGTAAAATTTCATGATGTTTTTGTAAATTTAAGTGCTGGTCACTTTTCTCAGAATAAGTTTATCTAGAATAATCTAAAAGCACGCAAATTCACTATTACGATCTAAATCGCAAAAAATCATCACTTCATCGGGAAAAGATGAATTTTTATTTACTCTAGCGAAGAATGTTTATCTGCTATACAATGCCATCGAGATTTTATTCCCAACAAGGAGCAATCAATGTATTTAGATCAAATCAAAGCAGAACTTGTGGAAGCACAAGATGTGTTAAACAAATTTATTTCTGATGAAAATAACATTAAATTAATTCAAGAAGCCGCATTATTAATTTCAAATAGCTTCAAACAAGGAGGCAAAGTGCTTTCTTGTGGTAATGGCGGTTCGCACTGTGATGCGATGCATTTTGCAGAAGAATTAACGGGTCGTTATCGTGAAAATCGTCCTGGCTACCCCGCTATTGCGATTTCAGATGTAAGTCATTTAAGCTGTGTAAGTAATGATTTTGGTTATGAATATGTCTTTTCACGCTATGTTGAAGCGGTGGGTCAAAAAGGTGATGTGTTATTCGGTTTATCAACCTCTGGCAATTCAAAAAACATTTTAAACGCCATTGAAGCTGCAAAAGCAAAAGGCATGAAAGTTATTGCGATGACAGGTAAAGACGGCGGAAAAATGGCTGGATTAGCAGATGTTGAAATCCGTGTACCACATTTCCGTTATGCAGATCGTATTCAAGAAATCCATATCAAAGTCATTCATATTTTAATGATGTTAATTGAGTTTGAAATGGCTAAAGAAGCTTAAAGTGCGGTTGATTTCAATCGAATTTCTAAAATCCCAAATTTTTTTGGGATTTTTTATTCACACCACTTGCATAATTATTCATAAAAATGTAATATTTTTTCATCTTAAAAGACGAGAAAATTGAAATGACTATTCGTGTTAAAAATCTAAATTTCTTTTACGGTTCATCTCAAGCATTATTTGATATTAATCTTGAAGCTAATGAGGGTGATACCGTTGTATTGCTTGGCCCAAGTGGCGCAGGTAAAAGCACATTGATTCGCACATTAAATTTATTAGAAGTACCAAAATCTGGCGAATTAAGTATTGCAAATAATGATTTTAATTTATCCAATGCAATGGCAAATCCCAAAGCAATCCGACAATTACGCCAAGATGTAGGAATGGTATTTCAACAATATCACCTTTGGCCGCACTTAACTGTTATTGAAAACTTAATTGAAGCGCCAATGAAAGTGCGTGGCGTAAGTGAAAATGAAGCCAAAGCAGATGCAATGGAGTTGTTAAAACGTTTACGTTTAGAACAATTTGCAGATCGCTTTCCGTTACACTTATCAGGCGGTCAGCAACAACGTGTTGCAATAGCCCGCGCACTGATGATGAAGCCACAAGTTCTACTATTTGATGAACCAACGGCTGCATTGGATCCTGAAATTACGGCACAAGTTGTAGATATTATTAAAGAATTACAAGAAACCGGCATTACTCAGGTGATTGTGACCCACGAAGTCAATGTTGCACAAAAAGTAGCAACGAAAGTAGTATATATGGAACAGGGAAAAATTGTCGAAATAGGCTCGGCAGATTGTTTTGAAAACCCGAAAACTGAACAATTTAAACAATATCTTTCTCACTAGAGAATAAGGATTTTATTATGAAAAAAACATTATTAACTGCAATTTTATTCGGCGCATCCGTAACAGCAAGCGCACAAGAGCTTACTTTTGCAATGGAACCTAGCTATCCACCATTTGAAACCACAAATGAAAAAGGCGAGATTATTGGTTTTGATGTCGATGTGGCGAATGCAATTTGTAAAGAAATCCAAGCAACCTGTAAATTCAAAGGCGAAGCTTTTGATGCATTAATTCCAAATTTAAAAGCAAAACGCTTTGATGCATCCATTTCCGCTATTGATATTACCGATGCAAGAGCAAAACAGGTTTTATTCTCTGATGCATATTACGATAGCACTGCAAGCTATGTAACCCTTAAAGGAAAAGCAACGTTAGAAAGTGCAAAAAATGTTGGCGTTCAAAATGGAACCACATTCCAACAATACACAGTAGCAGAAACCAAACAATATACAACTAAGGCTTATGCTAGCTTACAGAGCGCAATTTTAGACTTAAAGAGCGGTAGAATTGATATGATTTTTGGTGATACCGCAGTACTTGCAGATATGATTAGCAAAGAACCAGAAATGCAATTTGTAGGCGAAAAGGTAGCAAATAAAAAATATTTTGGTAATGGTTTAGGCATTGCAATGCATAAATCAAATAAAGAATTAGCGGAGCAATTAAACAAAGGTTTAGCTGCAATTAAAGCAAATGGTGAATACCAAAAAATCTATGATAAATGGATGACAAAATAATCTATGAGTTCTGATTTTCTTTCTTTAATGTTTACCGCAGCCCTAATGACTTTAGGGCTTGCGGTCTGTTCATTAATCCTAGGGTTATTTTTAAGCCTAATTTTTGCCGTACTTGAAGCAAATCGTTTTGTTGGAAAACCAACGGCAGTATTCATTGCCTTATTGCGTGGCTTACCTGAAATTCTCGTTGTATTACTCGTATATTTTGGTTCCACTGAATTAGTAGAAATGCTAACAGGAGAATACATTGAATTTGGGGCATTTGGCTGCGGTGTATTTGCGCTTTCTCTCATTTTTGCAGCTTATGCTTCACAAACATTACGCGGCGCAATTCAAGCTATTCCGAAAGGTCAATGGGAGTCTGGTGCGGCGTTAGGCTTAAGCAAAAGTTATACGTTCATCCACATTGTCATGCCACAAGTATGGCGTCATGCCTTACCAGGTTTAAGCAATCAATGGCTTGTATTACTAAAAGATACAGCATTGGTTTCATTGATTGGTGTGGACGATTTGATGCGCCAAGCGGATCTGATTAATACCAATACACATCAACCCTTTACTTGGTACGGTATTGCTGCGTTAATTTATTTAGCGGTAACATTAATTAGCCAAGTTGGTATTCGAAAATTAGAGCTACGTTTTACTCGTTTTGAAAGGGGCGTGAAATAATGTTTCAAGAATATTTAAGCGTGATCGCACAAGGGATTCCAACGAGTTTGTTGCTTACAGTCGTATCATTACTGATTGCCTTCTGTTTGGCATTATTTCTCACTTTTTTACTTTCAATGGAAAATAAATGGGTAAAAAGAGCGATTAATTTATACCTTACTTTATTCACTGGCACGCCACTGTTAGTTCAGTTCTTTTTAATTTATGCGGGGCCGGGCCAATTTCAGTGGATTATTGACAGCCCATTATGGTATCTCTTATCCAATGCCTGGTTCTGTGCAGCATTAGCTTTAGCGCTAAACAGTGCAGCCTACTCCACACAATTATTTCATGGTGCAGTGAAAGCCATTCCAAAAGGACAATGGGAAAGTTGTGCAGCATTAGGATTAAACCGCATACAAACTTTAAAAATTTTAATTCCTTATGCCTTAAAACGTGCTTTGCCGTCTTACAGTAACGAAATTATTTTGGTATTTAAAGGCACGGCATTAGCCTCCACTATTACAATTATGGACATTATGGGCTATGCTCGCCAACTTTATGGTACAGAATATGATGCACTGACAATTTACGGCATTGCGGGAGGCATCTATTTAATTATTACGGGTATTGCGACTTTATTGCTACGTAAATTAGAGAAAAAAGTATTGGCATTTGAACGTTTTGAAGTAAGCAAAGCATAAAGTGCGGTAGAATCTTTAGTCATTTTTAAATCCCAACCTAGGTTGGGATTTTTTAATTAAATTTATTTATAAGTCTTAAATTCATTGAAATTGAGAGCAAGCTTAAGTCTCAAAATAGTTACTCTGATATTAATTAGTAATACAGGGAGCCAGAATTCTTTATATTAATAGAGAAGAGGATTTTGAAAGTATTGTTGATTATTGTGGACAGTAAAAAAGAGGGGTGAGTAGAGCAAGAGAGAATGTTTGAACAATAATATAAATAATTTTAAATAGAAGCCGTTAAACATAATCAATTCATAATCTTTTTTTAGAAAGGATTTAATGATAAGACTCTTAGTTATAGAAGATAAATAGACACTAATAATTTGACGTATGGAAGAAGTATAGATTTAGATTTTAGAGATGTAATATGAGTGGTTATTTGGTGGGTCGTGAAGGATTCGAACCTTCGACCAACGGATTAAAAGTCCGCTGCTCTACCGACTGAGCTAACGACCCATAAAAATAAAGAGCGTCTATCATATCCAGTTTATTTTTATATGCAAGAATAAATTTATCTTTTTTCTATGAGTGAGTAAATTATAATCAGAAAATAAAACAGGGCCTATCATTTGATAGGCCCTGTTCCTTGTTAGTATTAAGAATACTAAAAATTAGTATGCTAACACTGCACGACGGTTTTTAGAGTATGCAGCTTCATCGTGACCTTGAACTGCTGGTTTTTCTTCACCGTAAGATACAGTGCTTAATTTACCTGCTTCTACGCCTTTACCTGCTAAGTAACCCTTAACAGCATCAGCACGACGTTGACCTAACGCAATATTGTACTCAGGAGTACCACGTTCGTCGGTGTTACCTTCAACTAATACTTTAGCTGATGGTGTTGCTGTTAAGTATGCTGCGTGTGCATCTAAGATTTGAACGTATTCACCTTCGATGTTGTATTTGTCAAAACCGAAATATACGGTGTTGTAACGTTGTTGAAGATCAGCAACAGAGTATCCACCGAAAGTTTGACCAGCACCATTGCCTGCAGCATCGTTGTTAGATGAGCTACAAGCTGCTAATGCAGCTACAGAACCTGCAACTAATAATGATTTAACAAATTTGTTCATTAGATTTCTCCTCAATGAGTTTTTTTATTTAGTTAAGTATGGCGACCAAGCTGGAAATTTTACTTGGCCATTACTTCCTGGAAGGCTCGCCTTAAAGCGACCATCTGCAGAAACCAATTGTAACACCTTTCCTAGGCCTTGTGTAGAGCTATAAATAATCATAATTCCATTTGGTGAAAGACTTGGACTTTCACCTAAGAATGATGTGCTGAGTACTTCAGAAGCTCCAGTTGTAAGATCTTGTTTAACTACATTATTGTTACCATTAATCATTACAAGGGTTTTACCATCAGCACTAATTTGTGCACTACCACGACCACCAACAGGCGTTGCACTACCACCATTCGCACTCATGCGATAAACTTGTGGTGAGCCCCCTCTATCAGAGGTAAAAAGAATTGAACTACCATCTGGTGACCAAGATGGTTCAGTATTATTACCTGCCCCACGAGTTAATTGAGTTGGTGTACCACCATGAGAATTCATCACATAAATATTTAATAGTCCATCTTGCGAAGAGGCAAACGCTAAACGTGAACCGTCCGGTGAAAATGCTGGTGCACCATTATGACCAGGGAAAGATGCTACCACTTTACGAGCACCAGAATTTAAATCTTGTACAACAAGTTGTGATTTTTTATTTTCAAAAGACACATAAGCTAAACGTTGACCATCTGGAGACCAAGCTGGTGACATAATTGGTTGAGAGCTACGATTTACGATAAATTGATTATAGCCATCGTAGTCTGCAACACGAACTTCATAGGGCTGTGAACCACCATTTTTTTGCACAACATAAGCGATACGAGTTCTAAATGCACCACGGATCGCAGTTAATTTTTCAAAAACTTCATCACTAACAGTATGAGCACCATAGCGTAACCATTTATTTGTCACTGTATAGCTATTTTGCATTAATACCGCTCCAGGCGTACCTGATGCACCAACGGTGTCAATTAATTGATAAGTAATACTATAACCATTACCAGATGGAACAACTTGTCCGACCACAATTGCGTCAATTCCAATATTAGACCAAGCTTCAGGATTTACCTCTGCTGCTGAAGTTGGACGTTGAGGCATCTGAGATACTGCAATAGGATTAAATTTACCGCTGTTACGTAAATCATCAGCAACAATTTTGCTAATATCTTCTGGTGCAGATCCAGCAAACGGCACAACAGCTATAGGACGTGCACCATCAACCCCTTCATCAATTACAATGCGAACTTCATCATCAGCGAATGCATTGTTTGCAACAGCAAGTACAATCGCTAATACGCTCACTAAACGTTTTAATAATTTCATTTTGTTACCTTTAAAATTTAACAATAAATTTTTCTAAAGAATTATCGAATATCAAAATCAATAATTGGCGATTTATATTTCTCATAGATAGCATCAGATGGGGCTGCTGGAACTTTTTTTGTTCTAGCCACCGCACTTAATGCTGCTGTACAAATATCATCAGGACCTGAAATTTTTTGATATCCCAAGATTGTTCCATCTCGACTCAATTGAATTTTAATACGACAAACTTTTCCTGCAAAACTTGGATCTTTTAAGAAACGACGTTGAATCTCTTTCTTAATTACTCCAGCGTATTGATCTCCTACTTTGCCACCATCGCCAGAACCAAGCGCAGCACCGCTACCTTGAGTTCCACCTTTGTTAGCATTTCCGCCTTTAGATGCACTACCGCCACCAATATCTCCGCCATTTAAGAAATCATCTAAACTGGCTTGGTCCGCTTTTCGTTTTGCTGCATCCGCTTTAGCTTTAGCATCGGCAGCAGCCTTAGCTTTCGCCTCTGCATCAGCTTTTGCTTTAGCATCAGCTGCGGCTTTAGCTTTTGCATCGGCTTCAGCTTTTGCTTTAGCATCGGCAGCGGCTTTAGCTTTTGCATCTGCTTCAGCTTTCGCTTTAGCCTCAGCTTTTGCTTTAGCTGCGGCTTCAGCTTTTGCCTTGGCTTCAGCCTCTTGTTTTGCTTTTTGTGCTGCAAGTTCTGCTGCTTTAGCTTTCGCCTCTTCTTCAGCTTGTTTTGCTGCTGCAGCTAAACGTTTAGCTTCTGCATCTGCTTTTAATTTTGCAGCTTCAGCAGCTTGTTTTGCTTTTGCCTCTTCAGCTTGTTTCTGTTTTTCCAACGCTTCTTGACGAGCTTGCTCTTGTTGTTTTTTTATTTCTTGCTGACGTTTTAACTCTTCTTGTCGTTGAACTTCCTGTTGACGCTTAATCTCTTCTTGATTAGGTTGTGGCGGTTTTTCTTCAACAACGGGTTCTGGACGTTTCTGTTTATCCGCTTGCCCTTTTTTCTGTTGTTGAATTCTACCCCATTCTTGCGCTGCAGAGCCAGTATCGACCATTACTGCGCCCATAGCATCACCATCACCTTCGCCACCACCCATAATTTCAACTGTATGGTAGAAAGAGCTGACAATCAACAATCCAAACAAAACAAGGTGCATCACTATAGAAATAACAAATGCATTTGCGCCTTTTTTTTGTCGATTATTTTGCACGGTTACCTACTTAGTTAAATTGGGTTTGTCATTAAACCAACAGATTTAATTCCAGCAAGGTGGAGCAGATTAAGTGCTTTAATCACTTCTTCATAGGGAACTTCCTTAGCTCCACCCACTAAAAATAGTGTGTTATTATCTTTATCAAATTCTTGTCGAGATAACTGTGTCACCATTTCTTCCGTTAACCCTTCTTGACGTTCTCCGCCAATAGAAATCGCATATTGTCCAATCCCTGAAACCTCAAGAATTACCGGCACTTTATCTTCATTAGATACATTTTGACTTTGCACTGAATCCGGCAATTCCACTTGTACGCTTTGGCTAATAATTGGTGCTGTTGCCATAAAGATCAACACAAGCACTAACAATACATCCAAAAACGGGACAATATTAATTTCAGATTTAATATCTTTACGCTGACGACGAGCCATAATTCAAATCTCTCTTATTTTTCACCGCACTTAACGAAAGAGTGCGGTGTATTTTTTCTATATTTTAGTGTGGTGCTTTGCCGAAAGCTTGGCGATGTAAAATCGTCGTAAATTCATCAATAAAGTTACCATAATTCTGTTCGATAGCATTCACGCGTAAACTTAAACGGTTATAAGCCATTACAGCCGGAATCGCAGCAAACAAACCGATTGCAGTAGCAATCAAAGCCTCAGCGATACCAGGAGCAACCATTTGTAAAGTTGCTTGTTTAGCACCACTTAATGCCATAAAAGCGTGCATGATACCCCAAACAGTTCCGAATAAACCAATATAAGGGCTAACAGAAGCTACTGTAGCCAAAAATGGTACGCGACTTTCAAGGCTTTCAACTTCACGATTCATTGTAAGATTCATTGCTCGCGTAGTTCCTTTAATAATCGCCTCAGGCGCATCAGGATTCACTTGTTTCAAGCGAGAAAACTCTTTGAAACCAACAAAGAAAATCTGTTCACTACCCGTTAAAATATCACGACGATTTGATAATCCTTCATATAGCTTATTCAAATCCTCACCAGACCAAAAACGGTCTTCAAAAGTATTCGCTTCTTTTAAAGCTGCCGTTAAAACTCGGCTACGTTGAATAATAATTGCCCAAGAAATAATTGAGAATGAAATCAAAATCACAATTACAAGTTGAACAACAATACTTGCTTTTAGAAAAAGATCTAAAAAATTCAATTCTGCAGTCATTGCACACTCCGAAAAGTTTATTTTAGGTTGTAAAACGCAGCTTTTACTTCTTTAGGAAGAGCCACAGGTTTCATATTGCCAAGATGAACACTGGCTACCTTGACTGTAGCCTTTGATAACATCACCGTATCACGTATAAGTCTTTGCTCAAAAAGGATTGTTGCACCTTTTATCTCTATGACATCTGTTTCTACCGTGAGTAAATCATCCAGTTTTGCCGCAACGCAATAATCAATAGCGAGCGATTTGACAACAAACGCGAGTTGTTGTTCTTGTAATAAAGTTTGCTGCGTAAAATTTAACGCTCGCAAATATTCTGTTCTAGCTCGCTCAAAAAAATGCAAATAACGAGCATGATACACAACGCCACCAGCATCAGTATCTTCATAATACACTCGAACGGGAAGATAGAAGGTTTTTTCTGACATTATTAAGCTTTGCCCACCGCAATAGGTCGGATATTTTAGAACCTGTTTTTTAGATAAGCAATATGCCGAAGAAAAAAATCATCCTCGTAAATAAAAATGCTCTACAGAACTAATCAATATAATGATATAAGCAATATAAGGTAAGAAAATTAATTTCCAAATTACGCTTTTAATTTCAAATCCGATTCCATGAATCCAAACCGTAATCAATCCCCAAAAGATCATCAAAATCCACCAAGGAGAATCATTTCGTAACAATGTTGAAAAATTATCAACATTAAAGAAAAATACGGCTGTTAATCCTAGCGCTAAAATAAATGAAAGGGTTCGAAACGAACCCTTATTAATTAATTGATAGAGTGAATGAATCATATTACTCGTCAAATTTTCCTGCTTTTTCTTTGCCAATAGTTAATTTTGCACTAGCAAATATAGCTAATAACACACCCACTACCCAAATTATATATAACATATTAATCTCCTTAGTATAATGAGTGTTTATTTTCGTCAATGAAGTTTGCGTCTAAACGACCGAACATTTTTGTATAGGACCAAATTGTGTAACACAACGATATGGTGACAAAAATAAGTGCTAAGAAGAACATCAATGTTAATGTTAATTCACTCGATGTCGCATCCCACATTAACAAACTTTGTTCAGGATTTGAGCTTGAAGGCATCACAAATGGGAACATAGATACTGCAGCAGTAATAATTACACCAGCCATTGTTAATGCAGAGAAAAAGAATGCGAAACCACAACGATTAGCTTTAGAAAATGCCGCATTTAATAATGCAGCAACTACTGCTAATGCAGGGAAAATCCAAAGAATTGGCATTTCATTGAAATTTCTAAACCACGCACCAGTTTCAACAGCAACTTCTTTATTCATTGGAGAAGATGGCGCGTAGTGATCCACAACACTCGTTACTACATAACCCTCTTTAAAGTATAACCATGCTCCAGCTAATACGAATGCAATTAAAGTCACAATAGCACCGATTTGGCTCACTGAACGAGCGCGATCACGCAATTCTTCGGTTGTTTTCATTTGTAACCAGTTCGCACCGTGAGTCACAAGCATTGATAAGCTAATAACACCACACAATAATGCAAATGGATTTAATAATTCAAAGAATGAACCAGTATAAGTTACTTGAGTCAATTCGTTGAAATGGAATGGAACGCCTTGTAATAAATTACCAAAAGCCACCCCAAATACTAATGATGGTACAAAACCACCTGCGAATAGTCCCCAATCCCAAACAGAACGCCAAGTCGGGTTATCAATCTTTGCACGATATTCAAAACCCAATGGGCGCAAGAATAATGCAGCTAAAACCAATACTAAAGCGATGTAGAAACCTGAGAATGAAACGGCATATACAATTGGCCATGCCGCAAATACTGCGCCGCCTGCAGTTAATAACCAAACTTGGTTACCATCCCAATGGGGGGCAATAGAGTTGATCATAATACGGCGCTCCACTTCTTTTTTGCCTGTTACAGGTAAAAGTGCGGTCACGCCCATATCAAATCCGTCGGTAACAGAAAAACCGATCAACAATACAATAACTAACACCCACCAAATAAAACGTAGAAATTCATAATCAATCATAATTCATCTCCTGCTTATTTAGATGATTGTTCAAAGTAGTATTTGCCGGTTTTTAACGCACTTGGACCCAAACGCGCATATTTAAACATCAAATACATCTCAACAATAATGAACGCAAGATAAAGCGCACAAATTAAACCAATAGAGAACCATAAATCGCCAGTACTTAACTGAGACGCTGATACCCCAACAGGTAAAACTTCATAGATTGCCCAAGGTTGACGACCAGACTCAGCTAAGAACCAACCAAATTCAATTGCTAAGATTGGCAATGGGATACACCAAAGCAATGCTTTAAGCAATAAGCGAGAAGAAGTGACTTTGTTACGTAAATTTTGAACAAATGCGCCGAAGGTCAGTAAAATAATTAAACCACCGGCTGCTAACATCCCACGGAATGCCCAGAAGTTAGGACCTACGTTTGGAATAGTATCGCGAGCAGCTTGTTTAATTTGTTCATCTGTTGCATCTACAACTTTATCTGTGTAACGTTTTAATAATAAACCAAAACCTAAATCACCTTTTACTTCATCAAATTTTGCTTTAGTTTCTGGATTTACGTGGCCTGCTGATTTTTTCTCTGCTTTTAATTGCGTGAATAAATCGTAAGCGACCATACCGTTACGAACACGACCTTCATTTTTCGCTTGAATATCTTTCAAACCAACAATTTCAGTATCTAAAGAACGCGTTGCAATTAAACCACCCAAATATGGGATCTCAATCGCAAAATCATTTTTCATTTCTGCAGTATTTGGAATTGCAACTGGATGAAATGGCGCTGGCGCAGGATGAGTTTCAAACTCAGCTTCCATTGCAGCCAATTTCACTGGTTGTGCTTTACCAATGTCGTAACCTGATTCATCCCCCATAATTAACACAGCCGATGCCGCGATAAAACCAAAGGTTGCAGCAACAGAGAATGAACGTTTGGCAAAACCAATATCACGACCTTTTAATAAATAGAATGCACTAATACCTAATACAAACATTGCACCAGTCGAATAACCTGCTGTTAACGTGTGCAAGAATTTACTTTGAGCAACAGGATTTAACCAAAGATCTAAAAAGCTCGTCATTTCCATACGTACTGTCTCAAAATTAAATTCTGAGCCAGCTGGAGACTGCATCCAACCATTAGCAACTAAAATCCACATTGCAGATAAGTTCGAACCGAAAGCTACGCAATATGTAGCAAGTAAGTGTTTACCTTTAGTTAAACGATCCCAACCAAAGAAGAATAACCCCACAAAAGTTGATTCTAAGAAAAAGGCTAGTAACGCTTCAATCGCTAATGGCGCACCAAAAATATCACCTACATAATGAGAATAATAAGACCAGTTAGTACCGAATTGGAATTCCATAATGATACCTGTGGTCACCCCAAGGGCAAAGTTAATACCAAATAACTTCCCCCAGAATCTTGTCATATCTTTATAAACTTCTTTGCCTGTCGCCACATAGATGGTTTCCATAATCACAAGGACGAATGACAAACCTAATGTCAGCGGCACGAAAATGAAGTGATACAACGCAGTTAAAGCAAACTGCAAGCGAGAAAGGTCAACGACGTCCAACATTCTCAACTCCTCTGTATAAACAACATTAGTTCCAACAATGATTAAAAAGGCAGAGCCTTAAATAACCCCTAATCACTCAACTTAATTAGTTAAGCCTAAATTGGTTTATCTACATAATCACTACACAACGATGAAAAATAGAAAATTACTACAAAGATAACCCAAATTGGTGGCTATTTTACTACTAAACGTAAGGATAAAAAATACTAAAAAACGTTATCTGGTTCATATTTTTGATGTAAGTTATGAAATACCTATTATTTGTTAAAGTTTGTAAAATTGATCTATATCAAATTTGTGACTTTTTCAAAAAAATATAGCTCTAGTTTAGATTCTATTATTAATTAGCATAGTAAAATCCGTTTAAGTCTGGACATATTGATTGTATTTTGTTATTTTCTTACTATCTTCAGTTTTGAAATTTTCTAGGATAAAGAGAAGAAAGGATCTAAAAATGAAAAAAACATTCCTTATTTTGACTGCATTTTTCTCTGTCATATCACCTACTGTTTTAGCTGTGCCTAACTCGGTTCCACAGCAATGTGAACAGTTGTTTAAAGAAACAGAAAGTTTAATAAATCAGGCCGAGAGACAGCCTGGTACACATATTCAGGTAAATAAAATTAAAAGTAAACTTAACCAGAGTAAACAACAAATTCTACAAATGGAACTTGCTACTCAATTGAAAAGCTGTGAGCTTGGTTTAGCAAAATTAAGTAATTTGAAAAGTTATAGTGAATAGTAAAAAGCCTTATTGAATACAATAAGGCTTTTTATATTGGAGTTTATTCCACTTGGTTAAAACTCGAGTAATTAGAATTTAAGGATTACATGATGAATAGAGCAATACCTTTGTTAGGGATTACCGGTTATAGCGGTAGTGGTAAAACAACATTATTAGAAAAACTTATCCCAGAACTTATCGCTCGTCACATTCGCGTTTCGGTGATTAAACATAGCCATCATAATATGCAAGTTGATAAAGAAGGAAAAGATAGTTGGCGCATGAAAGAGGCGGGTTCTTCTCAAGTCATTTTAGCGAATGATGAACGCTGGGCGATCATGACGGAAATACCAAAACCTGTTTCATTGGATTATTTAGCAAAACAATTTGACCGAACTTTAACGGATTTAGTGTTGGTGGAGGGCTTTAAACAAGAGCCTATTCCAAAGATTTTGCTTCACCGTCAAGAAATGACAAAACCTTTGCCTGAAATTGACGAATATGTCGTGGCGGTTGCGACGAATTATCCCCTTGAAATTGACCGCACTTTGTTGGATATTAACCGCATTCCGCAAATTGCCGATTTTATTGAAAATTGGTTGCACCATTTTCACGGAGCACGATGACTGAATCCAATGCCTATCGCGGTTTAGCTTGGGTCGCTGCAATGGCGCTTTTTATGCAGAGCCTAGATGCCACTATTCTTAATACCGCCTTACCGGCGATATCCTCCGATTTACATAAACCCGCCTTTGAAATGCAAATGGCGATTATTGCTTATTCTTTAGCCGTTGCGTTATTTATTCCTCTTACCGCTTGGGCGGCAACAAAATTTGGGACATTGACCGTTTTTCGCGCAGCTGTGTTGACTTTTATTTTAGGTTCTATCGCTTGTGCTGTAGCTCCTAATTTAGAAAGTTTAATCTTAGCCAGAGTGATTCAGGGGATAGGTGGTGCCTTTATGATGCCAGTGGCGCGTTTAGCTATTATTCAAGCTGTTCCCAAACAACAATTAGTTAATGCTTGGAATTTAATGGCAACTGCAGGTTTGATCGGACCAATTCTAGGGCCTATTTTAGGTGGATGGTTAGTCATTCACGCTAGTTGGCACTGGATTTTTTTAATTAATATTCCAATTGGTGCACTAGGAATTTTGGCATCAGGCAGCGTGATGAACAATATCAAAGGCGAGTCAGAGAAACTGGATTGGACTGGTTTTTTACTCTTTGCATTAGGGTTAGTTGGCATCACACTTGGTTTGGATTTACTCGGCGAAAGTCAGCATAGTGTAATTACAACCTATAGCGTGTTAGTTGTTGGTGTTCTGTTACTTGTGGCGTATTGTAGTTATGCTAAAAACAATGAAGATGCCATTTTACCTTTATCCCTTTTCCGAGCTCGTACATTTAGATTAGGCATTATTGCCAATATTTTTATCCGATTATCTGCATCTGGTGTTCCCTTTTTATTGCCTTTGATGTTCCAATTATCTTTCGGTTACAGTGCTGAAATGTCAGGCTGGCTATTAGCACCGATTGCGCTAATTTCTGTGATTTTAAAAATATTAATCGGACGAATTTTAAATCGTTGGGGCTATAAAACAACGCTAATTTCATCCGCACTTTTGATGGCTGGCTCTGTGATTTCAATGGCTTGGTTAGATAAACAAAGTTCTCTGACTTGGATTATTTGTAATCTTATGTGGTACGGTGCCTGTATGTCGATGATTTTTACTTCAATCAATACTCTGACTGTGGGGGATCTTTCAAAACAACAGGCTGGCACAGGTTCTACAGTATTAAGTATTGTGCAGCAAGTTGGGATTGGATTTGGTATTGCTATTTCATCGATAATTTTAAATCTCTATAGACATTTCTTTAGCGAAAGTGATGGTTTACAACGGGCTTTTAGCTATACGTTTTTAACCTCATCGCTTTTTGCAATCGCCTTAGTTTGGTCGCTTATGAAATTACATAAAAATGATGGCGATCATTTACGGAAGAATCCTTAGATTAATTTGTTATAATCCATGGAATTTTTTTATTTAAAAAAAGCGACATTTGCTTATATCTTATTAAACATTTATTTTAGATAGGATTTATCTAGCATCTTGGTTATATGACAAGGATCGAATAAATCTCTGCCAACAAAGTGAGGAACTATCATGAAGCTAAAAGCTACACTAACTCTTGCGGCTGTAACGCTTGTATTAGCCGCCTGTGATCAATCAGGTTCAGCAAATAAACCGACCGCACAAGCTGAAACTAAATCAGCATCTAACAACACTTTCGTTTACTGTACAGCAAAAGCACCTTTAGGATTTAGCCCTGCACTTGTGATGGAGGGAACATCTTATAATGCAAGCTCACAACAAGTGTATAACCGCTTAGTTGAATTTAAAAAAGGCTCAACAGATATTGAACCAGCCTTAGCTGAAAGCTGGGAAATTAGCGATGATGGTTTAACTTATATATTCCATTTAAGAAAAGGTGTTAAATTCCATACAACAAAAGAATTTACCCCAACACGTGATTTTAATGCGGATGATGTTCTATTCTCATTCCAACGTCAGTTAGATCCAAATCATCCATATCACAATGTATCTAAAGGGACCTATCCATATTTCAAAGCAATGAAATTCCCTGAATTGTTAAAATCAGTGGAGAAAGTAGATGACAACACAATTCGTATTACCTTGAACAAAAAAGATGCGACTTTCTTGGCAAGTTTAGGTATGGATTTTATTTCTATTTATTCCGCAGAATATGCGGATGCAATGTTGAAAGCTGGTAAGCCTGAAACAATTGATAATCGCCCAGTGGGAACTGGGCCATTTGTTTTTGTTGATTACAAAACGGATCAAGCTGCTCAATATGTAGCAAATGAAAACTATTGGAAGGGTAGAACACCATTGGATCGTTTAGTTATCAATATTGTGCCAGATGCGACAACACGTTATGCAAAATTACAGGCGGGCTCTTGTGATTTAATTTTATTCCCGAATGTAGCGGATTTAGCCAAAATGAAAACAGATCCAAAAGTACAACTTTTGGAACAAAAAGGTTTGAACGTGGCGTATATTGCATTCAATACCGAAAAAGCACCGTTTGATAATGTCAAGGTTCGTCAAGCACTGAACTATGCAGTAGATAAAAAAGCGATTATTGAAGCGGTTTACCAAGGCGCAGGTACACCAGCTAAAAATCCACTTCCTCCAACAATTTGGAGTTACAACGATGAAGTTCAAGATTATCCGTACGATCCAGAAAAAGCAAAACAACTTTTAGCAGAAGCAGGTTACCCAAATGGTTTTACAACAGATTTTTGGATTCAACCTGTTGTACGATCTTCTAACCCAAATCCCAAACGTATGGCTGAACTTATCATGGCTGACTGGGCAAAAGTTGGTGTAAAAACTAACCCAGTTACCTATGAATGGGCGGATTACCAAAAACGTGCGAAAGCGGGTGAGTTAACTGCGGGTATCTTTGGTTGGTCTGGTGATAATGGTGATCCTGATAACTTCTTATCTCCATTATTGGCAAGTTCAAATGCGGGTAATTCCAATATGGCTCGTTTTAAAAATCCAGAATTTGATGCATTACTAGATAAAGCAATCGGATTAACAAATAAGGAAGAACGCACCGCACTTTATAAACAAGCACAAGTTATCGTTCATAATCAAGCACCTTGGATTCCAGTGGCGCATTCTGTTGGTTTTGCACCACTTAGTCCACGCGTAAAGGGCTATGTACAAAGCCCATTTGGCTATGATTCATTCTATGGTGTGAGTGTTGATAATAAGTAAGTAATATTTTAAAGCCTTAGTTTTATACTAAGGCTTTTATTTTGACGGAGGGAAAATGGATTTACATCATATTCGTGAAGAATATAGAAAACGTGTGTTATCACAACAAAATTGTCAAGATAATCCGATTTCGCAATTTGAATTGTGGATGAATGAGGCTATTAATAGCCAGGTTTGCGAACCGACAGCAATGAATATCTCGACAGTAGATAAAGAGGGGAGACCTAGTAGTCGAGTCGTCTTGTTGAAAGAGGTTAATTCAGAGGGTTTTGTCTTTTTTACGAATTATCATAGTCATAAAGGACAAAATATAGCCAATAATCCCAATGTGGCAATTACTTTTTTCTGGCCTGAGTTAGAACGTCAAGTTCGAATTGAAGGGAAAGCGGAAAAAATTCCTACAGAACAATCAGATGCGTATTTTGCTAGTCGTCCTTATACCAGTCAGATAGGGGCTTGGGCAAGTGAGCAAAGTACGGTTATTTCGGGCTATAAATTTTTATTAAGCAAAGCAGCATTAATTGCCGCTAGATATCCATTTCATGTACCACGGCCGATGCATTGGGGAGGTTATTTAATTCGTCCAGAAATAGTTGAGTTTTGGCAAGGTCGTCCAAGTCGTTTACATGATCGGATTTATTATAGAAAAGGAAATGGCAATTGGATCCGTGAAAGGTTATCACCTTAAATTTTGAATTTGGTTGCTTTAAGAGAAATTAGGTTAAGTATAAAAATACTTAACCTAATTAATATAAATAATTTTTGAGTAATTGTTTAACCAGCAATTATCCAAAGTCCACCTAACATATCAAGCATTAGGTTATTTAAGAATAATAAGATAAATACGACGACCATAGGGGAAAAATCAATCATGCCAAATGTTGGCAAGAATCGACGGATAGGTCTTAAAAGTGGTTCTGAAAGTTGATAAAATGCATAAATCACAGGGCTATTGCCACGATTAAACCAACTTAAAACAGCGCCAATAAAAAGCACATAAAAAATTGCTAAACCAATGCTTTTCAATACAGTTAACACACCCAATACTAAGAGTACATTTACTGATAAACCAAAATAAATAATACCTTTCAACATACCGATAATAAATATTAGCAGTAAAGCAGAAGTATCGATATTTTTCACAGTAGGCGCAATTTTACGCAGAGGTTTTAATACTGGATCAGTCATTTTTACTGCAAATGTTGAAACAGGGTTGTAATAATCCACTCGAGCAAACTGTAACCAAGCTCGTAAGATTAAGACAAGTGCATAAAGATTAATAATTGATCCAATAAATAATGCGGTTTGGGATAATTCCATCATAACCATCCTTTTCTTCTAAAATAAATATATGGTGTCAATGCTGCGGCGATCATTAATCCAATTGCCATTGGATAACCATATTTAAAATGTAATTCAGGCATAAAATCAAAGTTCATACCATAAGTGGATGCAACTAATGTTGCAGGAAGGAACATCACAGAAACAACTGAGAAGAATTTCATAATTTTGTTCTGTTCAATATTGATGTAACCCATTGCAGCTTGCATTAAAAAGTTTACTTTTTGGAACAATGATTCATTATGAGGCTGTAAAGATTCAATATCTCGTAATATTTCTCGTGCTTGTTCTAACTGGTTTGTTGGTAAGCGCGTTTTGCGAACCAAGAAACCTAATGCTCGTTGGGTATCCATCAAGCACAAACGAACTTTTGAGCTCGTATCTTCTTGTTCCGTGAGCGTATTTAATGCTTCATCAAAGGCTTCATCTTGTTTTCCGTTTAAAATAACGCGACTCAACTCTTCCAAATCTGCATAAACGTTTTCAATCACGTCCGCTAATTGCTCAATTTTCGTTTCAAATAAATCCAGTAAAACTTCATAGGAATTACATTCTAACAAACGCTGGCTACGTGAACGCATACGATATAAACGGAATGCTGGTAGCTCGCGATCACGCAACGTAAATAAACGACCATCACGAATAGTAAAAGCGACGCTCGCTAAATCAGCATAATTGTCTTCATCTTCGCAATAAAAAAATGAGTGAAGGTGTAAACCATCTTCGTCTTCAAAGAAACGGGCGGAAGCTTCGATATCTTCCAATTCTAGAAAAGATGCTAAGCTCTGGCCTAAGCCTTCTTGTAGCATTTCACGTTCTTCGCCTGTCGGCTCAAGTAAATCAAGCCAAATGGCAGTATTGAGATCAGTTTGGTCTTCGTCAATGCGAACCAAGCGGGAATCATTGATAGCAAACGCGTTGATCATTTCATACTCCTTATAGGATTATGAACAGCTAACAGTGAACAAATTAAAGAAGAAACGAAAGTGCGGTGAAAAATCGCAAAGTTTTCGTTAAGAGATGCCGAAACAACGGTAAATTTACCGGCGAACGCGCGCCGATAATAAAAGGCGGGCGTCTAGAGCGATATTCGGTATCGACTATGACTGTCCAAAGTGTGTGTCCTTCTCGTTAAAAAATCGGGCGAATGTTACGCTTGAAAGCGGTGTTCGTCAAGTTTTAATCTTAATAAAAAAGGGCAAAATTGCCCTTATAATTAGTTTGTATATTGATTAATCGCAGCGGATACTTCTTGATCTTGATAAATGTTATTCACAATATCGTTAAATGTTTGAGACAGAACTTTTTGAATTTCGTCATTATCCGCGTTTAATGCGCCTTCTTGTGAACGAGTAGCATTAAATGCTTTGTTATATGAGCCTTTCGCGCCTTGAACATAAACAGTTGCTTGAATTTTGGTATTAAGTTTATAACGAAGATTACCTTGTTCTACTTGCGTAGCAAATTCACGCACATCCACAGTTACCCACGCATTTGATCCATTGGATTGCCCAATTCTGAAACCTTTACTAATAAGATTTTGTTGCATCACTTGTTGGAATAATTGTGTAACACTCGGTGATGAATTTAATTTAATGAGTTCTCCACGCTTGGTATAGCTCGCGATATCTTGCGTTGTGCGGCTATCTTTCGTTGTTACATACACAATCGCATTTTGATTAATGTTCATTGTGGCATTCGGTGCTGGTGGTGTGAACGTTAATGTATTTGATTGTGCTTGGCAGCCAGCAAGGAACAGCGTGGCGGCTGCAATACTTACTGCTGATAATGTTTTGATTTTGTTTGATAATGTCATAATTTCCCCAATGAGCCAGTTAAAACTGTGTTATTCTTGCAAACTTCATTGCTAATGTATAGCGTTTCATTGTGATTTTGTGGAGATTTATGATGTCTGTTCAACAAACTATCGAACAAAAAATTCAACTAGAATTTCAACCGCACTTTTTTAGTGTAGAAAATGAAAGCCACTTACATAGTTCTGGTCGTGGCGAGGAATCTCATTTTAAATGTGTGATTGTGAGTAATGTTTTTGAAGGAATGCGTAAAGTACAGCGTCATCAACGTGTTTATCAATTGCTTGCAGATGAGCTTAATGGCGGTATTCATGCGTTAGCGTTGCACTTGTTTACTGCAGAGGAATGGGGAGAGTTAAATGAGAAAATTCCCGCTTCAACGAAATGCGCAGGCGTTGGACATTAATTTTTTATGTTATGAAGATGTAACATTTTTTTGATATATCGCAAAAGGTTTTTACAAAAAAGTAGGCGTTTAAGTAGCGAAAAAAGCAGATTTTCGCTAGAATAAGGCGTTTAATTTTATCCAAATTCAATTTCTCGATAAGGATGTTTATCGTGAAGTTAACCGATTTGAGTTTTTTATTTTTATGGCATTGATGCCTTTATTAAAGGTGTTTTGTCACGCTCAAACACGAGATTGCATTTAACTTGTTTATTTGCAATTGTATTTTTAACCTTGAAAAGTAGTGCAAACAGTATGATTACAATTAAGAAAGGCTTGGATCTCCCAATTGCGGGAAAACCAGCACAAGTAATCCACAACGGAAATGTTGTGAATCAAGTTGCGATTCTAGGTGAGGAGTATGTGGGGATGCGTCCTTCGATGAAGGTGCGCGAAGGCGATGTTGTAAAGAAAGGCCAAGTGCTTTTTGAAGACAAGAAAAATCCTGGTGTGATTTTTACAGCCCCTGCAAGTGGTACTATCACTGTAATCAATCGTGGTGAGAAGCGTGTATTACAATCTGTCGTAATTAATGTGGAAGGAAATGAGCAAATCACTTTCGCAAAATATAGTACAGAACAATTGAATACGCTTTCTTCTGAACAAGTAAAACAAAACCTTGTTGAATCAGGTTTATGGACTGCATTACGTACTCGTCCATTTAGCAAAGTACCTGCGATTGATAGTGAACCAGCCTCAATTTTCGTGAATGCAATGGATACCAATCCATTAGCCGCAGATCCTGCAATCGTGCTAAAAGAATTTTGGCAAGATTTCACGAATGGTTTAACAGTATTAAGTCGTTTATTCCCTTCAAAACCGTTACACTTGTGTAAAGCAGGTGATACCAATATCCCAACTGTTGATCTTGAAAATTTACAGATTCATGATTTTGGTGGCGTCCACCCAGCTGGTCTTGTTGGTACTCATATTCATTTTATTGATCCTGTTGGTGTAAATAAAACTGTATGGCACATCAATTATCAAGATGTGATTGCAGTGGGTAAATTATTTACAACAGGTGAGCTTTATGTTGAACGTGTAATTTCTCTTGCTGGTCCGCAAGTGAAAGAGCCTCGTTTAATTCGCACTGTAATTGGTGCTAATCTCTCTCAATTAACCCAAAATGAATTAAGTGCGGGTGAAAATCGCGTAATTTCTGGTTCAGTGCTTTGTGGACAAACTGCAAAAGGTGCGCATGACTATTTAAGTCGCTATGCATTGCAAGTCTCGGTAATCGCTGAAGGTAATGAGAAAGAATTCCTAGGCTGGATTACACCTCAATCAAATAAATATTCAATTACTCGTACAGTGTTAGGTCACTTCGGTAAGAAATTATTCAACTTCACTACGGCTGAAAATGGTGGTGAGCGTGCAATGGTTCCAATTGGTAGCTATGAGCGTGTTATGCCGTTGGATATTTTACCGACATTATTATTACGTGATTTAATCGTGGGTGATACCGATGGTGCGCAAGCGTTAGGTTGTCTTGAATTAGATGAAGAAGACTTAGCGTTATGTTCTTTCGTTTGCCCGGGCAAATATGAATACGGTTCAATCTTGCGTCAAGTATTAGATAAGATTGAGAAGGAAGGTTAAAAATGGGTTTAAAAAATCTTTTTGAAAAAATGGAACCCGCGTTTTTACCAGGTGGTAAATACAGCAAGCTTTATCCGATCTTTGAATCGATTTATACCTTGCTTTATACACCAGGTACGGTAACGCACAAAAATACTCACGTTCGTGATGCGTTAGACTCAAAACGTATGATGATTACGGTTTTCCTTGCGTTGTTCCCTGCGATTTTCTACGGGATGTACAATGTGGGTAACCAAGCGATTCCAGCCTTAAATCAATTAGGCAATTTAGATCAACTAATTGCTAACGATTGGCACTATGCACTTGCAAGTTCATTAGGTTTAGATTTAACTGCCAATGCAACTTGGGGCTCGAAAATGGCGCTGGGAGCGATCTTCTTCTTACCAATTTACTTAGTGGTTTTTACCGTTTGTACAATTTGGGAATTGTTGTTCTCAGTGGTGCGAGGTCATGAAGTAAATGAGGGGATGTTCGTTTCAACCATTTTATTTGCGTTAATCGTTCCACCAACATTGCCATTATGGCAAGCCGCATTAGGTATTACTTTTGGTATCGTTGTTGCAAAAGAAATTTTTGGTGGCGTTGGTCGTAACTTCATGAACCCTGCACTTGCAGGCCGAGCTTTCTTGTTCTTCGCCTATCCAGCTCAAATTTCAGGTGATACTGTTTGGACTGCTGCTGATGGTTTCTCTGGTGCAACCGCACTTTCACAATGGTCACAAGGTGGTCAGGGAGCATTACAACATACAGCCACTGGCGCTCCAATCACTTGGATGGATGCTTTTGTTGGTAACTTACCTGGTTCAATGGGTGAAGTTTCTACGCTTGCAATTTTAATCGGTGGCGCAGTGATTGTGTTCACTCGTATTGCTGCATGGCGCATCATTGCTGGTGTGATGATTGGTATGATTGCAACTTCAACTCTATTCAATTTAGTGGGTTCTGATACTAACCCAATGTTCTCAATGCCTTGGCATTGGCACCTTGTTTTAGGTGGATTTGCATTAGGTATGGTATTTATGGCAACAGACCCTGTTTCAGCATCCTTTACCAATGCAGGTAAGTGGTGGTACGGTGCATTAATTGGTGTAATGGCTGTATTAATTCGTACTGTAAACCCAGCTTATCCGGAGGGAATGATGTTAGCGATTTTATTTGCAAACTTATTTGCACCGATTTTCGACTACATCGTTGTTCAAGCAAATATCAAACGTCGGAGAGCAAGAACAAATGGCTAAGTTTAATAAAGACAGCGTTGGTGGTACAGTTACCGTTGTTGTATTGCTAAGTTTAGTGTGTTCTATCATTGTTTCCGGTGCCGCGGTGGCATTGAAATCGAAACAAGATGAGCAAAAAGCACTGGACGTTCAACGTAATATTTTAACGGTTGCTGGCTTAATGAAAGAAGATAATGCTTCCGTCATTAAAGACACTTATAACAAGTTTATTGAACCACGTTTAGTGGATTTGCAAAGTGGTGATTTTGTTCAAGCATCAAAAGAGGATGTAGAAAAATTTGATCCAAAAACAGCAGTAAAATCGACCGCACTTAGTCAAGCCATTCCGGTGGAACAAGATAAAGCCGGAATTAAAGTGCGTGCCAATCAAGCGCGAGTTTATCTTGTAAAAGATGAACAAGGTCAAGTCAATCAAGTCATATTGCCGATGTACGGTCGCGGTTTATGGTCAACAATGTACGGTTTTGTTGCGGTTGCCCCAGATGCCAATACCATCAAAGGCATTACTTACTATGATCAAGGTGAAACAGCAGGTCTTGGTGGTGAAATTGCCAATCCGCGTTGGCAAGCACTTTTCGTAGATAAAAAACTGTTTGATGATGATCAACGTGTGGCTATTCGTATTGCTAAAAATGCTTCTTCTAACAAAGAATACGGTGTTGATGCTTTATCAGGTGCAACTTTAACCTCAAATGGTGTGCAAGGTTCCTTTGATTATTGGTTTAGTCAAAACGGTTTTGGTCCATTCTTAGCAAAATTTAAAGCGGGGGCAAGATAATGGCTGATGCAAAAAGCAATTTAAAAGCACTTTTGCTTGATCCGATCGTAAAAAATAACCCGATTGCGCTGCAAATTTTGGGTATTTGTTCTGCATTAGCGGTCACAACTCAATTACAAACCGCGATCGTTATGGCCATTGCGGTAAGTTTAGTAACTGGTTTTTCCAGTATGTTTATTTCAATGATTCGTCATTACATTCCAAATAGTATTCGTATCATTGTACAACTGGCAATTATCGCTTCTTTGGTAATCTTAGTTGACCAAGTATTGAAAGCTTTTGCTTATGGTTTATCTAAGCAGCTCTCGGTATTTGTAGGCTTGATTATTACTAACTGTATCGTGATGGGCCGGGCAGAAGCTTTTGCGATGAAATCTCGTCCACTTGAGAGCTTTGTTGATGGTATCGGTAACGGTTTAGGTTACGGTGCAATTTTATTAATTGTTGCAACGTTACGTGAGTTAATCGGTTCTGGTCGTTTACTTGGCTTTCCAGTATTCCAAACCATTCAAGACGGTGGTTGGTATCAACCAAACGGCTTGTTCCTTCTTGCACCAAGTGCGTTCTTTATTATCGGCTTCATCATTTGGGGTTTAAGAACGTGGAAACCTGAGCAACAGGAGAAATAATCAATGGAACATTATATTAGCCTATTTGTGAAGGCGATCTTCATTGAAAATATGGCGCTTTCTTTCTTCTTAGGGATGTGTACTTTCCTTGCTGTATCAAAAAAAGTGTCAACCGCATTCGGCTTAGGGGTTGCAGTAACAGTTGTGCTTGGCATTTCTGTGCCAGCGAACCAATTTGTATTTGAACATGTGTTAAAAGATGGCGCCTTAGTTGAAGGGGTAGATTTATCCTTCTTAAGCTTTATTACGTTTATCGGTATTATCGCGGGTATCGTTCAAATTCTTGAAATGACGCTCGATAAATTCTTCCCAGCACTGTATAACGCATTGGGGATTTTCCTTCCGCTTATTGCCGTAAACTGTGCGATCTTTGGTGGCGTATCCTTTGCGATTCAACGTGAATATACCTTCGCAGAATCTGCCGTGTACGGTATTGGTGCAGGCTTGGGGTGGATGTTAGCAATTGTTGCGCTTGCAGGTTTAACTGAAAAAATGAAATATGCTGATGTACCAGCAGGCTTGAAAGGATTAGGAATAACCTTTATTTCTGCTGGATTGATGGCGCTTGGCTTTATGTCATTCTCTGGTATTCAATTATAAGGAGGCATAAATGAGCGAATCTTCAATTTTATTATTAGGTGTTGCAGCATTTACCGCTATTATTTTAGTACTCGTTGCGATTATCTTGTTTGCCAAGTCAAAACTAGTCGATTCTGGTGATATTACTATTGGTATCAATAACGATCCAGAGAAAGCGATTACATTACCTGCAGGTGGCAAATTATTAGGTGCTCTAGCGAGTAAAGGTATTTTCGTGTCTTCTGCTTGTGGTGGCGGCGGCTCTTGTGGTCAATGTGTGGTAAAAGTGAAAAATGGTGGCGGAGAAATTCTTCCAACCGAACTTTCTCACATTAACAAACGTGAAGCAAAAGAAGGTTATCGTCTAGCTTGTCAAGTTAACGTGAAAGGTAATATGGAAGTTGAACTTCCAGAAGAAATCTTCGGCGTGAAAAAATGGGAATGTACTGTTATTTCTAACGATAACAAAGCAACCTTTATCAAGGAGCTTAAATTGGCTATTCCTGAAGGCGAGGAAGTGCCATTCCGCGCGGGTGGATATATCCAAATCGAAGCTGATCCACACGTGGTGAACTATAAAGATTTCGATATTCCTGAAGAATACCACGAAGACTGGGATAAATATGATTTATGGCGTTATGTCTCTAAAGTTGACGAGCATATTATCCGTGCTTACTCAATGGCTTCATACCCAGAAGAGAAAGGCATTATTATGCTTAACGTTCGTATTGCAACGCCTCCTCCGCGTCAACCTGATGCACCTCCAGGTCAAATGTCTTCATACATTTGGTCATTAAAAGCGGGTGATAAAGTCACTATTTCTGGTCCATTTGGTGAATTCTTTGCGAAAGAAACTGATGCTGAAATGGTATTTATCGGTGGTGGTGCGGGTATGGCTCCAATGCGTTCTCATATTTTTGACCAGTTAAAACGTCTTCATTCTAAACGTAAAATGTCGTTCTGGTATGGTGCACGTTCTAAACGTGAAATCTTCTATCAAGAAGACTTTGACCAATTACAAGCTGAAAATCCAAACTTTGTATGGCATGTTGCATTATCGGACGCATTGCCTGAAGATAATTGGACCGGCTATACAGGCTTTATTCACAATGTGCTTTATGAAAACTACTTGAAAAATCATGAAGCACCAGAAGATTGTGAATACTATATGTGTGGACCTCCGGTGATGAATGCAGCTGTAATTAAAATGTTGAAAGATCTTGGTGTTGAAGATGAAAACATTTTATTAGATGACTTTGGTGGCTGATTTTAGTTAATCAATTCATCATAAAAACTGACCGCACTTTGTGATGAAGTGCGGTCAAAATTTAAGGTATTTTTAGAAAATTTTCTATGATTACAGGTAAGTTTTGTTGAGTTTGCCAGTAATTCACAGATGTAGGAAATCCAGATGAAAAAATTAATAAGCGGTATCATGGCGGTAGCAATGGCATTAAGTCTTGCAGCCTGTCAAAAAGAAACAAAAGTTATCTCATTAAGTGGTAAAACAATGGGAACAACTTATCATGTTAAATACCTTGATGAAGGCTCAATGAAAGCAACATCTGAAAAGACGCATGAAGAAATTGAAGCAATCTTAAAAGATGTAAACGCGAAAATGTCCACTTACAAAAAAGATTCGGAACTGAGCCGTTTCAATCAAAATACCCAAGTGAATACACCGATTGAAATTTCAGCAGATTTTGCCAAAGTATTAGCTGAAGCGATTCGTTTAAACAAAGTGACTGAAGGTGCATTGGATGTAACTGTTGGTCCTGTTGTGAATTTATGGGGATTTGGTCCTGAAAAACGCCCAGAAAAACAACCTACGCCAGAACAATTAGCTGAACGCCAAGCTTGGGTTGGTATTGATAAAATTGCCCTCGATATGAGTGGTGCAAAACCGACATTAAGCAAAGCACTTCCTCAAGTTTATGTCGATTTGTCCTCGATTGCTAAAGGCTTTGGCGTTGATCAGGTGGCTGAAAAGTTAGAACAACTAAATACTCAGAATTATATGGTTGAAATCGGTGGTGAAATTCGTGCGAAAGGAAAAAATATTGAAGGCAAACCTTGGCAGATCGCAATCGAAAAACCAACTACAACAGGTGAAAGAGCGGTTGAAGCTGTAATTGGATTAGACAACATGGGAATGGCAAGTTCTGGCGATTATCGTATTTACTTTGAAGAAAATGGTAAACGCTTTGCTCATGAAATTGATCCGAAAACAGGTTACCCAATTCAGCATCATTTAGCCTCAATTACGGTCCTTGCGCCAACCTCAATGACTGCAGATGGCTTATCAACAGGTTTATTTGTGCTGGGTGAAGACAAGGCGTTAGAAGTGGCAGAGAAAAATAATATTGCCGTTTACTTAATCATTAAAACAGATAATGGTTTTATCACAAAATCATCCTCTGCTTTCAAAAAATTAACAGAAACAAAAGAATAGTTATGCAAACTTTATTTTTTACTTTAATCGCTTTTGTCGCAATTATATTGTTGATGTCTATCGGATTTATTATCAAAAAACAAAGTTTAAAAGGCAGCTGCGGTGGTTTATCTGCCCTTGGTATTGCCAAAGCTTGCGATTGTGATAAACCGTGTGACACGCTTCAATCAAAATTAGATGCGGGCGATGAACAAGCGAAAGCTGAATATGAGCAAAAATTTGCGAAAAAAGATGATGATTCGCAATTTTATGAAGTGAAATAACTTGCTCAAAAATGACCGCACTTTATGTGCAAAATAAAATTAACGGCAAAATTATTTTGCCGTTTTCTCATTCAATGACCAATGTGCTTCGCCTTAACCGAAGTTACGGGAGAACTATGTTAATTTCAAATACTTATAATCAACACTTTCCTCAACTGACGCAAGAGCAGCTTGCGAGAAATGCGACAAAAAAAGTGATTTGTGGTATGTCTGGCGGAGTGGATTCTTCTGTGTCAGCTTTTATTCTTCAACAGCAAGGCTATCAGGTGGAAGGCCTGTTTATGAAAAACTGGGAAGAAGATGATGATACGGATTACTGCACTGCAGCAGCTGATCTTGCAGATGCTCAGGCTGTATGTGATAAGTTGGGTATTAAACTACATAAAATTAATTTTGCGGCAGAATATTGGGATAATGTCTTTGAGCATTTTCTGACTGAATATAAAGCAGGGCGCACGCCGAACCCAGATATTTTGTGTAATAAAGAAATTAAATTTAAAGCATTTTTAGAATATGCAGCTGAAGATCTTGGTGCCCATTACATTGCAACAGGACATTATGTACGTAGAGCTGGTGATGATGAAAATGTAAAATTATTACGTGGTCTAGACGCCAATAAAGATCAAAGTTATTTTCTTTATACCTTAAGCCATAAACAAGTAGGGCAAAGTTTATTCCCCGTTGGTGAAATCGAGAAGCCCATTGTTCGCGCTATTGCTGAAGATCTTGGTTTAATTACAGCGAAGAAAAAAGACTCTACAGGTATTTGTTTTATTGGTGAGCGTAAATTTAAGGATTTCTTAGCTCGTTACTTACCTGCTCAACCTGGCGATATTCGTACTGTTGATGGTGAAATTATTGGTCGCCATGATGGTTTGATGTATCACACGTTGGGACAGCGCAAAGGATTAGGCATTGGTGGTTTGAAAAATGCGGGTGATGAGGCTTGGTATGTGGTAGATAAGGATGTGGAAAATAATGAACTTATTGTCGCTCAGGGGCATGACCATCCTCGTTTATTTTCAAAAGGTTTGATTGCTAGCCAATTACATTGGGTTGATCGTGAACCAATTCGAGAGTTATTACGTTGCACGGTGAAAACACGTTATCGCCAACAAGATATTTCTTGTGTGATTGAACCGATTGATGATGAAACTATTCGAGTGATTTTCGATGAACCTCAATCAGCCGTCACACCAGGGCAATCTGCCGTATTTTACCTTGGTGAGGTTTGTTTGGGCGGCGGGATTATCGAAGAACGGATTAAATAACCTAACAAAAAAGGCTTGGAATTCCAAGCCTTTTTCTTTGCGAAATTATTCGCCCAAACGCTCTTTAATACGAGCAGATTTACCTGAACGTTCACGTAAGTAGTAAAGTTTAGCTTTACGTACTGCACCTTTACGTTTAACAGCGATAGAATCTACAGCTGGAGAGTGAGTTTGGAATACACGCTCAACGCCTACGCCGTTAGATACTTTACGTAAAGTAAATGCTGAGTGCAAGCCACGGTTACGAATTGCAATAACCACGCCTTCGAATGCTTGCAAACGACGTTTGCTACCTTCAACTACCCATACTTTAACTTCTAAAGTATCACCAGGGCGGAAGCTAGGTACGTTTTGTTTTAATTGTTCTTGTTCAAGTTGTTTGATAATGTTAGACATTGTTTGATCCTTTATTGATCCTAGATGTAACTGAAACTAACTGCTATGCTCGGCTTGCGCCTCTTTTAACAGTTTACGTTGTTCGTCAGTCAGAGCTAGGCCCTCTAAGAGCTCAGGGCGTCGGAGCCACGTTCTTTTTAGCGATTGTTTTAATCGCCATTTCCGAATTTCTTCGTGGTGTCCCGACATCAGCACGGGTGGTACAGTTAATCCTTCTAACACTTCCGGTCTGGTGTAATGCGGGCAATCTAATAAACCATCTGCAAAAGAATCTTCTTCTGCGGAGGCTTGCTTGCCTAGTACACCGGGAATAAAACGCGCAACAGCATCAATTAATGTCATTGCCGGCAACTCCCCACCGGTCAGAACGTAATCGCCGATTGACCATTCTTCATTGATTTCAGTTTGAATCAATCGCTCATCAATACCTTCGTAACGTCCACATAACAAAATCAATTTCTGATTTTGAGCAAGCTCGGTTACGCCGCCTTGATCGAGTTTACGTCCTTGTGGCGAAAGGTAAATCACCTTTGCGCCTTCTCCTGCAGCTGCTTTCGCAGCATGAATCGCATCCCGTAAAGGTTGCACCATCATCAGCATTCCCGGGCCACCACCATAAGGGCGATCATCCACGGTTTTATGCTTGTCGAATGTAAAATCTCTTGGATTCCAACATTCCACTTGCAGAAGATTATGTTTTACAGCTCTAGCTGTAACCCCAAATTCCGTAATCGCTTTAAACATTTCGGGGAATAATGAAATCACCCCTATCCACATAAAAAGCCTACTACATTACGTTTGTGCATACTTGAGATTAGAAACCAGCGTCCCAATCCACTTCAATTGTTTTCGTGGTGAGATCGACTCTTTTAACTACTTGTTCATACAAAAACGGAATTAACCGCTCTTGTTTTTCAAAAGCATCTTTCGTATTGGCTTTAACTACTAACACGTCATTAGAACCGGTTTCCATCATTTCTGTTACCGTTCCCATTGTATAACCTTCTAGGTTTACGACTGAGCAACCAATTAAATCGTGCCAGTAATAATCACCCTCTTCTAGTTCTGGGAAAACAGATAAATCCACACCAATTTCAACATTTGCTAAAATTTGTGCGACTTCACGATCATCAACGCCTTTTAATTTCACGATGATTTCGTGGTTATGATGACGCCAGTTTTCTAATTCTGTTGGCTGCCACTCACCTTTGATTTTTAAAAACCAAGGCTGATACTCAAAAATGCTTTCAGCTTGTTCTGTTGATGAATAAATACGTAACCACCCACGGATACCGTAGGTTGAGCCTAATTTGCCCACAACTTCAATACGTTGTTGTTCCATATTTCTCACCTATCTTAGTTTAAGAACTAAATCAAAAAGCAAAATTATGCTGCTTTTTGAGCTTCTTTTACCAAGCTCGCAACACGATCAGAAAGTGATGCACCTTGACCAACCCAGTGGTTAACACGGTCTAGGTCGATACGAACACGTTCTGCGTTACCTTGTGCGATTGGGTTGAAGAAACCTACACGCTCAATGAAACGACCGTCACGTGGTGAACGGCTGTCAGCTACTACGATTTGATAAAATGGGCGTTTTTTAGCTCCGCCACGAGATAAACGAATGGTTACCATAACCTTCCTCTAAATGTTTAATTACTAAAAGAATATTCCCAAACTCGAAAGCGATTTAAGAATATAGCTTACTTTTTTCTCTGTATATATAGACAAAAAGCTTAAAGATTTTATACTTTTTGAACAAAATTGCAAGTTTTGGATGACCATTATAATAGGTACGTTATTTTCTCTTGAAAAGGTAAATATTATCATTCACATACAATTTTGTTTTACGTATAATCTAAGAAACTCTCAAGCAGTTTTAGGTCAAGTTTACGCGTTAAGCGGTATTTCACATTGATAAAATATCAGTTAAATGAGGTTTATTATGAAAATCGGTTTTCATTCAGTGTTACTTGGATTAGCGTCATGTATTGGCATTCAACAATCTGTGGTAGCGAGTCCTCCTTCGTCTTCTCAACAATCAGTATCTGCTGAGTCACCTGAAGCTTTAAAGCAACAATTTTCAATCGCTTTAGCCAAACAAGAAAAGCAACAAGTTTCGATTTTACAGAAAAAACTCACCGCGCTTTTTTCTTTACCTCCTCAATTCCTAGATAATCAGATCCAAATAAGCGAAAAAATCCTCACTCGCATTTTTAAAACAGATAAAAATCTCACCCCTAAATTTCTTGATTATTTATACTTTGAACCGATAAATACTGGCGATGCTAATTTAATTCAGGAAATGAAGAAAAACTTGCTAGTGTCTTTTTTGGCGAATGAGCAGGCAAAAATTTATATTCGTCAAACAGATAATTCGGAGCAATTTGTTCAGGCTTTGCTAGAACGGGGAGCCAAACCAGATCAAATCATATTATTGTCTTTGGATGCTAAAGGCATATTTCAAAAAATTATTGAACAGATACATCAAGATTTTCCTAATCAAACAACTTTTTCTATTACTGAGAATCGAGTGAGTTTGATAACCCCATCTTCTGAAATTAAGCCCCGCCTCGCTCTAGCTAATATGATGTTTGCTCGCCAATTTAAAGGGGTGGAGGTTGATGATTTTTCGTATTTAGATCAAGCGCGTGAAAATCTTCAACACAATAACTATACTATTCGTTATAAGACTTTCCAAGCAATGCTTGAAGGCTTAAATTAATCCGTTTACTCATAAGGAGCCATTATGTTTTTATCTAAAAAATCAGTTACCTTTGCAGTTAGTGCATTAGCAATGCTTTGCTCAGGCACAACCTTTGCTAAAGAAGTGCCGCAAGCACATAAAGCTGTGGAGTTAAGTATCTTGCATATTAATGACCATCATTCTTACTTGGAACCGCACGAAGCGAGAATTAATTTAAATGGTCAACAAACAAAAGTGGATATTGGTGGTTTTTCTGCTGTGAATGGAAAACTTTATGAGTTACGCAAAAAGTATAAAAATCCATTGGTGCTACATGCTGGTGATGCGATTACTGGTACGCTGTATTTCACCCTTTTTGGTGGTTCCGCTGATGCGGCTGTCATGAATGCAGGTAATTTTGATTATTTTACTTTGGGTAATCATGAATTTGATGCGGGTAATGAAGGTTTATTAAAACTACTCGAGCCATTAAAAATCCCAGTACTTTCAGCTAATGTTATTCCTGATAAAAATTCAATTTTATATAACAAATGGAAACCTTACGATATTTTCACTGTGGATGGAGAAAAAATTGCTATTATCGGTTTAGACACCGTGAATAAAACGGTTAATTCCTCTTCACCAGGTAAAGATGTGAAGTTCTATGATGAAATTGCTACCGCACAAATTATGGCAAATGCGCTAAAACAACAAGGTATTAATAAAATCATCCTACTTTCACACGCAGGTAGTGAAAAAAATATCGAAATCGCGCAAAAAGTTAATGATATTGATGTGATCGTTACTGGCGATTCGCATTATTTATACGGAAATGATGAATTACGTGGTTTAAAATTACCAGTAATCTATGAATATCCGCTTGAATTTAAAAATCCGAATGGCGAACCGGTGTTTGTAATGGAGGGTTGGGCTTATTCTGCTGTTGTGGGGGATTTAGGTGTTAAATTCAGTCCTGAAGGTATTGCGTCTATTACTCGTAAAATTCCTCACGTGTTAATGAGTTCTCATAAACTTCAAGTGAAAAATGCGGAGGGTAAATGGACTGAATTAACTGGCGATGAACGTAAAAAAGCACTTGATACTTTAAAATCAATGAAGAGTATTTCACTTGATGATCATGATGCAAAAACAGACATGCTTATTTCAAAATATAAAAGTGAAAAAGATCGTTTAGCACAAGAAATTGTTGGTGTTATCACTGGTTCTGCAATGCCGGGTGGTTCAGCAAACCGTATCCCAAATAAAGCAGGCTCAAATCCAGAAGGTTCTATCGCAACGCGTTTTATTGCAGAAACAATGTATAACGAACTCAAAACAGTGGATTTAACCATTCAAAATGCAGGTGGTGTGCGTGCGGATATTTTACCGGGCAATGTGACTTTTAATGATGCTTATACTTTCTTGCCTTTCGGTAATACGTTATATACCTATAAAATGGAAGGTTCGTTAGTGAAACAAGTGCTTGAAGATGCGATGCAATTTGCTTTAGTTGATGGTTCTACAGGGGCATTCCCTTATGGAGCAGGTATTCGTTACGAAGCGAATGAAACACCAAATGCGGAAGGTAAACGCTTAGTGAGTGTGGAAGTCTTGAATAAACAAACCCAACAATGGGAACCAATTGATGATAATAAACGTTATCTTGTTGGTACCAATGCTTATGTAGCTAGCGGTAAAGATGGTTACAAAACTTTTGGTAAATTATTTAATGATCCAAAATATGAAGGCGTTGATACATACTTGCCTGATGCGGAAAGTTTCATTAAATTTATGAAAAAACATCCGCACTTTGAGGCTTACACTTCATCAAATGTAAAATTTAATGCTTCGACTGATGCGTTACCTAAAAAATAAAATTTAAAAATAGCGTGTATTTAACACTCGATTTTATACCTCAGGCAAACCCACTTTATAGACCATCTGGTATAAAGGTGGGTTTTGTCTCTTTCTATTACATTTCACTTTAGATTGCCATTCAAGCAGTCAGTTTCGTAGAGTTTTTCCCTTGCTCCGATGACTTAACTGTATCGACGTTTTCTATCGTAGCTTGATAAGTGTGTCAGGTAATCAGCCTTTCGGTTTTTTGATTTTGCTCGGGCGATGATAATCAAATACACTAATAACCTCTCGGCGAGCCAAGCTTTCTGTGATAGGGGCGGTAAAATAGTCAGCATCAAGCCTGACGGCTTTTTTGGGAGGAGCTGAAAGCGTTATGTCGAGGAATTAAGGTGAGCAATATAGGGTTAGTTGTCATTGATATTACCTGCCCGAGGCAAAGGTATTTAAAATAATCCTATGCTTGCCTTGATGTCTTTGATTTCTGCCACTTTTTCACTCGCTTTTAACGGCTTCTTTCCTTTTTTCGTATTTTCACCACATCTTGGGTGAGCATATCAATATACTGACTGACTTGTACCTTATACTTTTTATTATGTTTTTCGTTCTTATTAGCGCTAGCTTTAAATGGGTACTGTCTGTAAACGGATACTTGCCCCCATCAAGCCTTTTTCAATTGCTTTCCATACGATACAAGTAAAAAATATGCTCAAATACATCCGCACCATTAAAACGACGAAGATTATTTTGGCTAAGTGTGCTGGTGTCAATCACTTTTTTGTTAAGGACATCCCTAAAACCAGTGGTAAACCACATTGGCTTATCCATTGCCGTTCACTTTTAATACCAAAGAGATAGCCCAACAGTATTATTTTAAACTATCAAATAGGGTCAACAGCTGGATGACCGTTATCCTGACAATAAAGATGAGCGCCCTCATCATGGATAAATTCAAAATCAATGGATCTCGCTACTTTGTGAACAAGATGGTCTTGTTGAACCAATTGCTAAAGACTTATCATCTTGAGTTCATATAGAGGAGGGGCAGTATTTTTAAGCATAGGCATTTTCTTGTTTGATATGTCTATTAGATCAAACTTCTAGAGCTATGTTAGCGGTCTAAAATAACACGTATTTAACGCGCTATTTCTGTTTTAAAGTAGCCTCTTAGTAATTAATATTTAGATGTTATTAGAAATAACAAAATGCTATATAGCAAGAATTCAGTAATTTTAGGATTCAATCAAAAGAAAATCATTATCAATTCATTTTTTTGTGTATAATTACCTCGTTTTTATTACTGGAGGACATGTCATGAAAAAATTATTAAAAACAACTCTCACTTCTGTATTGTTAATGGCATCTACTTTCGCCGGTGCAGTAACGGTAAAAGATGCTAATGGTGAGTTTACCCTTGATAAAACCCCAACCAGAGTGGTGGCATTAGAGTATTCTTTCGTAGATGCCCTAGCACAAGTGGGGGTAAGTCCTGTGGGAGTGGCTGACGATAATAAAGTTGAGCGTATTTTGCCGCAAGTACGCGAAAAAATTGCTGCATGGCAATCCGTTGGTACGCGTTCTCAACCTAGTCTTGAAGTGATTGCTTCCCTCAAACCCGATTTAATTATTGCCGATCCTTCCCGTCACACAGCGGTGTTTGAAGAATTGAAAAAAATTGCGCCAACAGTGATGTTCGATTCTCGTCATGAAAGCTACCAAGAAAATCTTGAAACCGCGCAGAAAATTGGTGATTTAGTCGGTAAAAGTAGCGAAATGAAAGCAAAAATCAATGAACATAATGATTACATTGCCAACATCGCAAAAAATTTAGGTGTGCAAGGCAAAAAAGCCTCATTTGGTACTTCCCGAGAAGATAAATTTAATATCCAAAATGACAATGGCTATGTGGGAAGTTTCTTAACGACATTAGGTTTTGCGCCAACTAAACTCAATAGCGATCAAGCTTTCGTGGAAATCAACCTTGAACAATTAGTAATGGAAAAACCGGAATACTTGTTCATTGCCCATTATCGTGATGAAAGTATTGCGCGCAAATGGGAAGCTGAGCCACTTTGGAAAGCCATTCCTGCCGTAAAAGCAAATCATGTTTACAGCGTTGACTCGGACATGTGGGCTCGTGGTCGTGGCTTAGAAGCGAGCAAAATTATGGCGAAACAAATTGAAGGTTTCGTGAAACAAAAATAATGATGAAGTCTACTTTCCGTTGGGGACTTCCCCTTATCATTCTGGCTTTCCTATTATGGGGAAGCCTGTTTTTGTATTATCCCATCGAAATTCGACCGCTTGTAGCTTTACAAGCGTTCCTCCCCGATGGCGACGAAATTGCCAAAATTACGGTAACCGATTTACGCCTACCGCGTGCATTAGTTGGCATGATTTTAGGTGCAAATCTTGCGGTGGCGGGGGCGTTGTTACAAACCATTACGCGCAATCCGCTTGCCTCCCCTACGCTACTCAGCGTGAACTCGGGTGCTAGTCTTGCAATGGTAACCGCCAGTGCGTTTAGCCCCTTGATTCTTTCTGGTTATAGCATTGCCTTAGTGGCTAGTATCGGTGGCGGTCTGAGTTGGTTTGTGGTGATGCTGATCAGCAATGGCTGGAAAGATAACAGTGGAGATCGTAGCCGAGTGATTTTAGCAGGGATTGCCGTATCACTACTTTGTGCAGCACTCACTAAATTGGTGCTGATTATCGCGGAAGATCATGCCTTCGGTATTATGAGTTGGCTAGCTGGCGGCATTGCACATGCTCGTTGGAATGAATTATTGACGTTATTTCCGTTCTTTATTTTGACCGCACTTTTCTGTCTATTCTTTGCTAGTCGTTTAAATTTACTCAATTTAAGCGATGAATCTGCGCGTTCGTTAGGCATCAATCTCTTCCGTTTACGTTGGTACGCTAACATCATGGCGTTATTGATTGTAGGTTCAAGCGTCAGTGTTGCTGGCCCAGTAGCCTTTATCGGCTTACTCGTGCCCCATCTGGCACGCTATTGGATTGGTTATGACTTGCGAAAATCGCTCCCTATGGCGATGTTACTCGGCGCAATTTTAATGCTCGCTGCAGACACCATTGCCCGCGCGGTCAACTTTCCTAGCGAAGTGCCTGCTGGTGCGGTGCTTGCCTTAATCGGTGCCCCAGTCTTTGTATTATTTGCCAGAGGAAGACACTAATGCGAACCTCTCATGTATCTTTTCGCGCTATCGGCTTTTATGTCATTACGCTTAGTCTGATGGTACTACTCTTTGGGTTGAGTATTCGTCTCGGCACTTATACGCTTTCCTTTGAAGAAATTTGGGCAGCCTTTCAGCCTGACGATAAAAACTATTTTACCTTGATGGAATATCGCCTCCCCCGTGCGGTGTTAGCGATTTTATTAGGCGGCGCCTTAGCAATTTCCGGTGTGCTAGTGCAAAGCGTAGTGCGTAATCCGCTTGCTTCTCCCGATATTTTAGGGATTAACAATGCGGCGGGGTTGGTTGCTGTTTCGGTATTGATGTTCCTACCAAACTTAGCATTTTACTGGATGCCAATTTTTGCCTTTTTAGGCGGTGTGCTCTCTTTTGTCATTTTATGGATCGTGTGCGGTTTTAACTTCCGCCCTATCAAAATGGCAATCATTGGGGTCGCACTTTCCGCATTGTGGGCAGCCATTAGTCATTATCTGATGCTTACCAATCCGGTCGAGATCAATACGGCAATGTTATGGCTTACAGGAAGCCTATGGGGGCGCAGCTGGTCTTATTTAAATGTGGTATTGCCATGGTTAGTGGTATTGCTACCCTTGCCATTTATTTTCTGTCGCGATCTCGACACCCTTGGTTTAGGTGAAAACAAAGCCTCCACCTTGGGCGTGACGGTAAATAAAGTGCAAATTAGCGTTTTAGTGCTAGCGGTGGCCCTTTCCACTACAGCCGTGGCAATTTGTGGTCCGATTGCCTTTTTAGGCTTAGTTGCGCCGCATCTTGCTCGTCGTTTAGTCGGTGGCAGACATCGCACCCTATTACCGGCAGCCTTGATTATTGGCGCCCTCTTATTACAACTTTCGGATATTTTGGCGCGGGTGATTGACCCACCAACGGAACTGCCGGCAGGTATTCTGACCGCGATTATCGGTGCGCCATATTTCTTCTACTTATTGATGAGAACTAAATAATGAGCATTGAAATCAATAATTTATCTTTAGGTTATCAAGATAAACTCGTGGTTAAAAATCTGTCGCTAAAATTCCCGAAAAATAAAGTGATTGCGTTAATCGGCCCAAATGGTTGCTGTAAGTCCACCACATTAAAAGCGGTGGCTCGCTTGCTTAAACCGAAGCAAGGCTCAATCACCCATAAAGGTCAGGATATTTGGCAAAAAAGCCCTAAAGAATATGCACAAGAATTGGCTTTTCTCCCGCAGCAACACTTGGTACCTGAAGGCATTAAAGTACGCGAATTGATCGCTTACGGGCGTTCGCCTTACTTAAACCTCTGGGGTAAACTCAGCCAAAAAGATGAAGAATTGGTTAATTGGGCGATGGTGCAAACACAAACTACCGAACTCGCCGAACAGTTGGTTTCCGATTTATCCGGTGGTCAACAACAACGCGTCTTCTTAGCCATGACACTTGCGCAAGATGCTGAATTAGTGCTACTCGATGAGCCCACCACTTATCTGGACTTAAACCGTCAAGCTGAACTCATGGGCATGATGCGACAAATGCAGCAGAATGGAAAAACAGTGATTACTGTATTGCATGATCTTAATCAAGCTTGTCGTTATTGCGATTATTTAATTGTGATGAAAAGAGGTGCTGTAATGGCACAGGGAGCCCCGGATGAAGTGATGACAGAGGATTTGTTAAAAGAAGTGTTTGATTTGGACGTCATTATTCACCGTGATCCAATCAGTGATACGCCGATGTTTATATTAAAATAAATCGAAATTTGGTTGTACTTATGATAAAGCCATTTAGTATTAACTAAATGGCTTCTTTTAATTGGTTATTGTCTTGTTTGGACTTTGTTATCTATATAATCAACAATGACTTGTCCTGGCAATAAGTGACCTGATAATATTTCCTGAGCTAAACCATTTTCAATTTCTTGTTGAATTGCACGTTTCAATGGACGTGCACCATAAATTGGGTCGTAACCCACTTCACCAATGAAATCTAATAAAGCGTCAGTAAACACCAATTCATAGCCGCGAGTTTCCATACGTTTTGCTAAGCGCTCTAATTGAATATTTGCAATCGCACGAATATTCTCTTTACCAAGCGGATGGAATACCACTGTCTCATCAATACGGTTGATAAATTCCGGACGGAAATGTTGGCTAACAACCGACATCACTAAGGACTTCATTTCGCTATAGCTTTCCTCTTTGTTACCTTGGATTAAATCAGAACCTAAGTTAGAGGTCATGATCACCACGGTATTACGGAAGTCCACGGTACGACCTTGCCCATCAGTTAAACGGCCATCATCCAATACTTGTAACAAGATATTGAATACATCCGTATGGGCTTTTTCTACTTCATCTAACAAGATCACTGAATACGGACGACGGCGAACAGCTTCAGTTAAATAACCACCTTCTTCATAACCAACATAACCTGGAGGTGCCCCGACTAAGCGAGAGACACTGTGTTTTTCCATAAACTCAGACATATCAATGCGCACCATGGCATCTTCACTATCAAACAAGAATTTAGCCAAAGTTTTGCAAAGCTCTGTTTTACCTACACCTGTCGGACCGAGGAACAAGAAAGAACCAATTGGGCGGTTAGGATCGGAAAGACCAGCACGACTACGACGAATCGCGTTTGCGACGGCATCAACTGCTTCTTCTTGGCCAATCACTCGTTTATGTAGTTCATCTTCCATGCGCAAGAGTTTTTCTTTCTCGCCTTCCATCATTTTTGATACTGGAATGCCTGTAGCTTTAGAAAGCACTTCTGCGATTTCTTCATCCGTGACGCGATAGCGTAAAAGCGTCATTTCTTTTCCTTCACTGGTTTCAGCTTGCTCGAGTTGCTTTTCAAGAGCAGGGATGCGGCCATATTGCAACTCAGACATTTTAGCTAAATCACCCGCACGACGAGCTTGTTCTAGTTCGGTTTTTGCAGTATCTAATTCTTGTTTAATATGTTGAGAGCCAGAAAGCGTTGCTTTTTCAGATTTCCACACTTCTTCAAGTTCAGCATATTCACGTTCTTTTTCGGTCAATTCTTTCTCTAACATTTCTAAACGTTTGCGACTTGCTTCGTCTTCTTCTTTTTGTAACGCCTGTTGTTCCAATTTTAGTTGGATAATACGACGTTCAAGACGATCAAGCGGTTCAGGTTTAGAATCTATTTCCATACGAATGCTAGACGCCGCTTCATCGATCAAATCAATGGCTTTATCAGGTAACTGACGATCAGAAATATAACGGTGTGAAAGCGTTGCTGCAGCGACAATCGCAGGGTCAGTAATATCTACATGGTGGTGAATTTCATAACGTTCTTTCAAACCACGTAAGATCGCAATAGTATCTTCTACACTTGGTTCGTCCACAAAGACTTTTTGGAAACGACGCTCAAGTGCGGCATCTTTTTCGATATATTGACGATATTCGTCTAACGTTGTTGCACCCACACAATGTAATTCACCACGCGCTAAACTTGGTTTTAATAAGTTACCCGCATCCATCGCACCATCGGTTTTACCCGCGCCGACCATAGTATGAATTTCATCAATAAAGAGGATAACGCGACCTTCTTCTTTCGAAAGTTCATTGAGAACCGCTTTTAAACGCTCTTCAAATTCACCACGATATTTCGCACCAGCAATCAACGCCCCCATATCTAATGAAAGTACGCGTTTATTTTTCAAACCTTCTGGAACTTCACCATTTACAATGCGTTGTGCCAAACCTTCCACGATAGCGGTTTTACCTACACCCGGTTCACCAATTAACACAGGGTTGTTTTTGGTACGACGTTGTAATACTTGAATCGCTCGACGGATTTCTTCATCACGCCCAATCACAGGATCAAGCTTGCCACTTTCTGCACGAGCAGTTAAATCAATCGTATATTTTTCTAATGCTTGTCTGCTTTCTTCTGCATTTTGATCATTCACGTTTTGTCCCCCTCTAATTTGCTGGATGGCTTGCGAAATTTGTTCTTTTTTCGCACCGCACTTTTTCAAAATATCGCTGAGCGCTCCTCGTTCTTCTAAAGCTGCAAGCAAAAATAATTCGCTTGAAATAAATTTATCTTGGTTTTGTTGTGCAAATTTATCGCATAGATTGAGTAAATTAATGAGCTGGCGTGAAAGTTGTACATCACCGCCATTGCCAATCACTTGCGGCAATTTATTTAGTTCAGTCTTTAACTCATTACGCAATAAAGTTACATTTACGCCACTTGCAGTTAAAATTGGTGCAATTGAGCCGCCCTGTTGATTTAAAAGTGCGGTCAATAAATGCACGGGTTCAATAAATTGATTATCTTTTCCGATAGCAAGTGATTGTGCTTCGCTTAAAGCTTCTTGGAACTTTGTTGTAAATTTTTCAATGTTCATACACTTTCCTCAATTTGGTTTTGGCTTTCGCCGTTTGCCTAAATTAAGTAAGATCGTTTAAAGGGATTTCAAGAGAAAAATTGAAATATTTTTGATTTTATCTATCAATAAAAATTTGATGATAGGTTTCAACCCACCAAAATATCGAATAGTGGGACATCCCAATGCTCAGTGGGAAGATTTTCTACTTGCTGACATTGATGTGCTAAACCTACCGGAATAAAAGATTTATCTTGCCAATTCTGTAACGTGCGATCATAAAACCCACCGCCCATGCCAAGGCGATTTCCCTGTTTATCAAAAGCCACTAATGGCGTGAATAAAATATCCAGTTCATTTAATGGTAAAACATTTTGAACATTCAGCTTCGGCTCCCAAATACCAAACTGATTTTGTTTCATTGGCGTATTAGGTAAATAGTGTAAAAACAATAAATGATGTTGAGTAAAAGGATGTAAAACAGGCAAATACACATTTTTGTTTTGTATCCAAAGGGATTGTACTAAGGTTTTTGTCGAAATTTCACCATCAAAAGAAAAATATAATGCAATATTTTTGGCTTGTCGTTGATCGATAAGATTTAACGCCTGTTGAGTCACTGATTGTTCAGCTTGTTGCTGTTGAAGTGCGGTTAAATTTGCTCGTATTTTTCGAATTTCAGAGCGGATTTGCTGGCGTTTTTGAATATTCATAGAAATGAAAGGAGAAGATAGGACCCAGAGTGCCGCTGCGGGCAGTAGTCCTTGAACCCGACGGTTCAAGGAAATCAGTTGATACCGTTTTCAGGTTTCTTAGCCCAATGAACGAGTCAAAGGTTAAGCCTACACACCAACGATAGGAAACCAATTTATAAGATTTAAAGTATCGGCTCAGGGACATAGCCCACTGACGAACACCCCAGGTAATTCTTATGGGATTATACTAGCCCAATTTTATTAGCTTGACTAGCATTTATTTTTTTATGTTGTAGAGTTGGTTATAAAATGAACCTTGGTGTTTGTGATAGTTTCAAAAAAGACCAAATCATTGTCTGCCTCAGACTATTAACTTATGCTAAAATACCGAGGATTATCTCTGATAAAAGGATGACTATGTTAGCTATTATTTCTCCCGCTAAAACTCTTGATTTTGAAAGTGCGGTAAAAAATTTTTCTGTTTCTCAACCGCACTTTACTGATTACAGCGAACAGCTTATTGAAGTTTGTCGTAAACTTTCTCCGCAAGATCTTTCATCACTTATGTCTATCAGCGATAAGTTAGCCGGTCTAAATGTTGCACGCTTTGCTGAATGGACAAAAATTCACAATGAAAACAATTCCCGTGCTGCATTATTTGCATTTAAAGGAGATGTTTATACTGGTTTAGATGCTGATTCACTTTCTGAGGATGATGTTGCCTTTGCACAATCCCATTTACGTATGCTTTCTGGCCTTTATGGACTTTTAAAACCGCTTGATTTAATGCAACCTTACCGATTAGAAATGGGCACAAAATTAGTCAATCCAAAAGGAAAAGATCTGTACGCCTTTTGGGGAAATGTGATTACCCAAGCGGTTCAACAAGCTATTGATGAACAAGGTGATAATATTCTGATAAATTTAGCCTCAGATGAATATTATAAATCGGTTAAAGAAAACCATCTTAATGCCCAAATTATTAAGCCTGTTTTCTTAGACAATAAAAATGGCAAATACAAAGTAATTAGCTTTTATGCTAAAAAAGCTCGAGGCTTAATGTGCCGTTATCTTATTCAAAATCGTTTAACCGAAATTGAACAATTAAAAGAATTTGATTTAGGTGGTTATTGGTTTGATTCAACATCATCAACTGAAACCGAATTTGTATTTAAGCGAGATATCAATGAATAAAATTTTTATCATATTGACCGCACTTTTACTTTCAGGCTGTGCAACTAAATTAACACAACTTAATATTCCTACCCAAATTGAGCATAATGGAAAAAATTATGTACTTGCGGGTAGTCAAGATTTAGATACGATAGCTCGATATGTTTATGTTGCGAAGCCAGATACCTTAGAAAATTGGCAGTCACAAATAGAAGTGCTTTTTGATCGTAATCATCCTCCGCGTTCAATAACATCGCGTATTGCGTTACGTGAGCGTATTTATCGCAATACGGGGGTAAAGCATTTTCATTTTGATATTGTTCCTGACAAATCTCCTAATGCGACTGAACTAGAGGGGTATGTTGTGTATTCACCAACAAAAGAAAATCCCTCTTGGCAGGTAAATATGATGAGGGGCCGTGATTTGCCTCAGTGTGGTTTTGTGCAGTTTCAATATGCTCAAAAAGTACAACAACCTTATCTTTCAGCTCGTTTTTCTGATGAAAAAGTACGTAAATATATCCAAAAATATATTGTCGAAAAAGAGATTAAGCATTTGCAAGATCTAGAATGGTTATGGGATTGTAAGCATTAATATAAGTGTTACACATAATCAAAATCTTGTAAGATTTCACTAGAGTAGATACCTCAAATGGTGTAATCTTAACAGCATTTTCAATTGAGATTAGAAGTAGAAAATTATGATTAAAAAAATTGCAGTATTAACAAGTGGAGGCGATGCGCCAGGTATGAATGCAGCAATCAGAGGGGTTGTTCGTTCAGCACTTGCCGAAGGCTTGGAAGTGTTTGGAATATATGATGGTTATCAAGGTTTATTTAATAATAAAATTAAACAACTAAACCGTTATAGTGTTTCTGATATTATTAATCGAGGCGGTACGTTTTTAGGTTCCGCCCGTTTTCCTGAATTTAAAGATTCTACTGTAAGAGCAAAATGTGCGGAAATTTTGCGTTCTCATGATATTGATGCATTAGTTGTTATTGGTGGTGATGGATCTTATATGGGGGCAAAATTATTAACAGAAGAGCATGGTTTTCCTTGTGTTGGTTTGCCTGGTACGATTGATAATGATGTAGCGGGTACTGATTATACAATTGGTTATCAAACTGCTTTGCAAACAGCTGTTGATGCTATCGACCGCTTACGTGATACATCAAGTTCTCATCAACGTATTTCAATTGTAGAGATTATGGGACGCCATTGTAGTGACTTAACAATTTCTGCGGGGATTGCGGGCGGATGTGAATATATTGTGGCGTCAGAAGTTGAATTTAATCGAGAAGAACTTATTCAACAAATAGAACGTAGTATTATCCGTGGTAAACGTCACGCAATTATTGCGATTACAGAACTATTAACTGATGTGCATTCTCTTGCGAAAGAAATCGAAGCGCGTGTAGGGCATGAAACTCGTGCAACCGTATTAGGTCACATTCAGCGTGGTGGTTCACCTTGTGCATTTGATAGAATACTTGCATCTCGTATGGGCGCATATGCCGTTGATTTGTTACTTCAAGGCAAAGGTGGTTATTGCGTGGGAATTCAAAATGAACGACTTGTTCATCATGATATCATTGATGCTATTAACAATATGCAACGTGAGTTTAAAGCTGATTGGTTAGAAGTAGCAAAACGTTTAGAATAATCTTTTATTTTATCTTGAGCAGGCGCATATTGTGCCTGTTTTTTTATATTTCAGGGTTAATAATAGAATTTGATTAGTCTATTCTATCTACTTAGAACTTTTATAAAGTTCAATCGCTTTCGGCAATAAACGTCTCAAATTTTCTTGTCGAGACTCATCAGTAGGATGCGTTGATGACAGTGCTGCCAATACACCACCTGTATGGTCAGATGCCGTTTTCATTTTATCCCATAGCCCTGGCGCAGCCTGAGGATTAAAACCTGATTTAGCCATTAACATTAATCCAACTTCATCTGCTTCTGTTTCTGCACTACGTGAATAAGGTTTATCTAAAGCGTAATCTTTTACTAATCCGACAGCCAATCCGCTAGCCTCTTCTCCAATGGTTGTTGAAAGAGCTACATGAGTAAGCTGTGCAGCAATATTGGTGACTATTCCAAAATTTGTTTGAGATTTACCATGTTCTTTTAATGCATGTGCCATTTCATGTCCCATAACAGTCGCGATTTCATCATTAGTAAGTTTTAAACGATCCACTAATCCTGTATAGAATGCCATTTTTCCACCAGGCATTGCCCATGCATTGAGTTGATCCGATTTAATAACATTTATTTGCCATTTGAAAGGCAGATTAGTGTGATTTTCACGATCCGCATAAGGCACCATTTTTTCAAAGATTGAGTGAATACGTTTTGCTGTTGTGGAGCTATAGTCTATTTTACCTCTTACTTTCATTTTATTAATTTCTTGAGTGTAGTTGTGTTCTGATTGTTGGTTAACTTCAGCTGAACTTACGCAAGCAGCAAGAACAAAAGAGTTGAGAAGGATAAAAAACGGCTTTTTATAGTCTTTAAGCATATTGAATAATCTTATAAAAATATCTAGTAAACAATATAGATTGATTATAGGGATATTGTAACCATTTTACGAGAGATAAAATATTGCGTTTTATCATTGCACTACTATAATAGTGCGAATTTTTATTTTGAGAAAAGATTATGACACAAAAAAAACATCCTTCTTTGCTTGGTGGAGCGATGATTATTGCCGGAACAGCAATTGGTGCAGGTATGTTAGCCAATCCAACTTCAACAGCTGGTGTATGGTTTATTGGTTCCATTTTAGCTTTGATTTATACCTGGTTTTGTATGACTACGTCAGGATTAATGATTCTAGAGGCTAACTTGCATTATCCGACGGGCGCAAGCTTTGATACGATTGTGAAAGATTTGCTAGGCAAGGGATGGAATCTTATAAATGGCTTATCGGTTGCTTTTGTTCTTTATATTTTAACTTATGCCTATATAACTTCTGGTGGTGGTATTACGCAAAGTTTATTAAATCAATTTTTGAGATCACCAGAAAGTGCGGTAGAAATTGGGCGTACTTCAGGTTCCTTAATTTTTTGTGTTGTTTTGGCTGTATTCGTTTGGTTTTCTACAAAAGCCGTAGATCGATTTACGACGGTTTTAATTGCGGGAATGGTTGTTGCTTTTTTTCTTTCAACGACGGGATTGCTTAGTTCGGTAAAAACAGAGGTGTTATTGAATACCGTAAGCTCTGGTGAACAGCAATATTTACCTTATATATTGACCGCACTTCCTGTGTGTTTAGTCTCTTTTGGATTTCATGGCAATGTACCAAGCTTAGTGAAATATTATAATCGAGATGCTCAGCGAGTAATGAGAGCAATTTTTATTGGAACCAGTTTAGCTCTCGTTATTTATATTTTATGGCAATTAGCGATTCAAGGTAATTTACCGCGTACAGAATTTGCACCAGTAATAGAAAAAGGCGGTGATGTGTCTGCTTTACTGGAAGCGTTACATAAATATATTGAAACTGATTATATCGCGATTATTCTGAATTTTTTTGCTTATATGGCGATTGCAAGTTCATTTTTAGGGGTAACATTAGGGTTATTTGATTATATTGCTGATTTATTAAAGTTTGATGATAGCTTTCTCGGACGAACAAAAACAACGATAGTGACATTTATTCCGCCTTTGTTGTTAAGCCTCCAATTTCCCTATGGATTTGTGATTGCGATTGGTTATGCTGGGCTTGCTGCAACGATTTGGGCCGCTATTGTGCCTGCCTTATTGGTTCGTGCAAGTCGTAAAAAATTTCCAATGGCAGATTATAAAGTCTATGGGGGAAGTATGATGATTGGCTTTATTATTTTGTTTGGATTATTAAATATAATTGCTCAAGTGGGTATAAATTTGGGATGGTTATCTAGCTTTACAGGCTAGTATTAAAAGATATTAGAATTAAATAAAATGGTCGATAATTTTGTTTATCGACCATATAAATTTTTAATAGAGTGATATTGACGGCTTACACGTTAAAACGGAAATGCATCACATCGCCATCTTGTACGACGTACTCTTTACCTTCTAAGCGCCATTTACCTGCTTCTTTTGCACCGTTTTCGCCGTTGAATTGGATAAAGTCTTCGTAAGCGATAACTTCTGCTCGGATAAAGCCTTTTTCAAAGTCGGTGTGGATTACTGCTGCTGCTTTTGGTGCGGTTGCACCAACTGAAACAGTCCAAGCTCGTACTTCTTTTACGCCAGCAGTGAAATAAGTTTGAAGATTTAAAAGTGCGTAACCCGCACGAATTACGCGGTTCAATCCTGGTTCTTCAATGCCTAAATCTTGTAAAAATTCGACTTTTTCTTCATCATCAAGTTCCGCAATTTCAGATTCAATTGCCGCACATACAGGAACAACAACTGCACCTTCTTTTGCAGCAATTTCACGAACGCGATCTAAATATGGGTTATTTTCAAAACCATCTTCATTTACGTTTGCGATATACATTGTTGGTTTTAAAGTTAAGAAGTTGTAACTCTTAATTGCTTGCAATTCTTCTTTGTCTAATCCAACAGAGCGAATCATTCCCGCATTTTCAAGTACAGGGAGGATTTTTTCCATAACAGAAAGTTCAAATTTAGCCTCTTTATCGCCACCTTTTGCACGTTTTTGTAAACGTTGGATCGCACGTTCACAGCTGTCTAAGTCTGCTAAGGCTAATTCGGTATTGATGGTATCAATGTCATCTTGTGGGTCAATTTTCCCCGCAACGTGCACAATATCGTCATTTTCAAAGCAACGAACGACGTGACCGATCGCATCGGTTTCACGAATATTAGCGAGGAATTTGTTACCTAAGCCTTCACCTTTACTTGCTCCCGCAACTAAGCCTGCGATGTCCACAAATTCCATCGTGGTAGGCAATACGCGTTCAGGCTTAACGATTTCTGCCAATGCATCTAAACGCGGATCTGGCATTGGCACGACACCAGTATTTGGTTCGATAGTACAGAATGGATAGTTTGCGGCTTCAATACCAGCTTTAGTGAGCGCGTTAAAAAGAGTAGATTTGCCGACATTTGGCAATCCCACAATACCACATTTGAATCCCATAATTTTTCCTTATTTTGAGTAAAACGGTTGTAAAAGTAACCGCACTTTTAAATTTTAAAACTGTTTAAACGGTTGGTCGCTTTGACCATTCCATCTTTGAAAATCATTTCTATACAATCAGTCGCTTCATCTAGCACTTTTTCAAGTGCATCGCGATCTGCTGGTGAGGGTTTATTTAAGACGTAACCTGCCACTAAATCACGATGGCCAGGATGCCCAATGCCAATACGTAAACGGTAGAAATCATTGTTATTGCCTAGTTGAGCCACAATATCTTTTAAGCCGTTGTGTCCACCGTGCCCGCCACCTTGTTTGAGTTTTGCTGTGCCTGGCGGTAAATCTAATTCATCATGAATCACTAAAATTTCTTCAGGTTTAATACGGTAAAAACTTGCCAATGCCCCAACCGCTTTACCGCTTAAATTCATAAAAGTTGTCGGTACTAAAAGGCGCACTTCTTTTCCATTCACTAAAGTGCGGGCAGTTTTTCCGAAGAATTTACTTTCTGGATTTAGCGAAACGTTAAAACGACGTGCCAAGCGTTCAATAAGCCATTCGCCCGCATTGTGGCGTGTATCGGTATATTTATCGCCAGGATTTCCTAAACCAACAATAAGTTTTATTTCTGACATTTTTATTTGATGATGTAAAAAATAGTGGCGTATTGTAGCGAAAAAGAGAATGTTTTGAAAGGATAGTCTGTATTGGTAAAGACTGTTATATCAAAGAAAACCCGCTCAAGTGAGCGGGAGATTTGATTAATGGCGACGTTTTAAAGAGAAGAGGGCAATAGTGGAAATTAAGAGGACAAATCCAACACCAATATATAAATTTTGTTTTTCCCAACCACTATCTAAAAGTTTACCTGCAACAGTAGGGGCTAAAATTGCGCCAATACGCCCAACACCGATCGACCAACCTACACCAGTACCACGAATATCAGCATCATAGGTGAGTGGATTTAATGTATATAATCCGCTAATACATCCATTCATTAATGCGCCAACAAGAATGCCGAATACCATTGCTAACCATAAAATAGAGGCTGAACCAATAAATAACATCACCGATGCAGAAGATAATAGGGTAAATAAAATTAATACAGAACGGGCCGTCCAACGACTTGCAAGTAAGCCATAAATTAATGCGCCACAGGTTCCGCCTAGTGAGATCATCATGCCTACACTAACACTTTGTTCGGTGGTCATTCCAGCCTCTTTTAGTAGGGCAGGTGTCCATGAGCTGACAAAATAGAAGCTGAACATAATGGCAAAAAACGAAGTCCAAATTAATAAGGTTGAACGCAAGTATTTTTCACTGAATAACTGAGTAATAGGTAATTTAGTTTTTGTTTTTTCTATTTTAGATGGTAATACCCATCCTTCACCTAAACCAATTTTTTGGGCTATCATATTTAAGCGTATTTCTGCATTTCTAGGCTGCTTGTTCGTTAAGAAATCAATTGATTCAGGTAACCAAATAAGCAAAATAAGAAAGCATAAGGCGGTTAAAATCGCTCCTGCTAAAAAGACGGAGCGCCAGCCATACTCACTTTGTAGCATAACGGAAAACATTCCACCCAATACGGCACCAATACCAAAACCAGCAGCGTATACACTAATGGCAAAACTACGCCATTTTTTTGATGAATATTCACTGGTAATCACATTGGTTCCAACTAAAATTCCACCTACACCAAGGCCTGTAATGACTCGCCAGAAACCGAGCATTTCATATTGGGCAATAAATGCTGAACCTAACATACCAACAGCTGATAAAAATACCGCAATTAAAAGTAATGGGCGGCGACCGATTTTATCTGCTAGTGGAGCAAGGAAAAGTGATCCCGCCGTCATGCCAAATAAACCCGCACTTAATAAATAACCTAACTCTATGCCAGATAGACTAAATTCGCCACGAATGGCCGTTGCAGTAAAGGCAAGTGCGAGGACATCAAAGCCATCTAATAAGTTCATAATGGCAGCCATCACGACAATTAACCATTGATAACCGCTCATCGGGCTTTGTTCAATTTTTTCTCGAAGAGAAAGAGAATGTTGTGTCATTATTGTTCCTTTTTGTTGTTATAAAAGATCATGTGCATATTGCTACATTAAAGGTGCGCAGCGGTAAGTTTTTGCAGTTTTCGCAAGATCATATTTAGCACAATGCCATAAGCTGGCACAAATAGCATAATACCGACAAATAGCTTAAATAAATAATCGACAAAACCAAGTTGAGCCCAGTGTTCAGCCATAAATGGATCGGCACTTTCATAGAATGCAACGCTGAAGAAGACGAACGTATCAGCCATGGAGCCAAATGTCATTGAGCTAGTTGGTGCTATCCACCATGTTTTTAATTGGCGTAAACGGTTGAATACGATGACATCTAATAATTGTCCAACGACATAAGCGGCAAAGCTGGCAATTGCGATGCGAAATACAAATATATTAAATTGGGCTAATGCGTTAAAGCCTTGGAATTGGCTTTCGGAAAATAAAACAGAGACAACATAACTGACAATTAATGCCGGAAACATAACAATGAAAATAATTTTCCGCGCATCTTTTGCACCAAATACGCGCACTGTGAGATCTGTTGCTAAAAATATAAAAGGAAAAGTGAGGGTTCCCCAGGTGCTATGAAAAGAAAAATCATTGGCTGCACCAAGTGCGGTTAATTTTAACGTTATTTCGAAAGGAACCTGCACAAAATAATTGCTAGCTGCAATGATCAGAATATGAAAAAAACTCAGCCAAATAACGGCTCGATATTTTTGTTGTGCATTAAAGATTGGTGTATTTAATTTCATTTTATACCTTTTTAACCTAAGAATCGGGGTGAGGGAACCCGAGATGTTCAAATGAGGCGGTAGATAATACGCAGATTTATTGGGATTGCAAGATAGTATCAGCGAAATAGCATGACAAAAATTTTCATTTTTTCTATGAAATTTATTACTTGACAGAAAATACAAAAAAAAACGATAATTTTTATCAATTATCTGCTTAAGGAAATAATATGAAAAAAACTAAATTTGCATTACTGCCTTTATCTGTTTTTATTGCAACTGTTAGCTATGCAAATCAGACCGAATCTTTAGATGAAATTAAAATTACTGCTGAGAATCAGGTAAAACAATCACTTGGTTCTTCTCTTGTTACTGCAAAAGATTTAGAGAAACGCCCTGCGACAAATGATGTTTCTGAAGTATTACGTACCATGCCTGGTGTGAATTTAACGGGTAATTCTTCCACCGGACAACGTGGTAATAAACGTCAAATTGATATTCGTGGTATGGGACCTGAAAATACATTGATTTTAGTGGACGGGAAACCTGTTACCTCTCGTAATGCAGAGCGTTATGGTGTACGTGGTGAACGTAATTCTCGTGGCGACAGCAACTGGGTGCCGGTTGAAGCGATTGAAAAAATTGAAGTATTACGTGGTCCTTCAGCAGCACGCTATGGCTCAGGTGCAATGGGTGGGGTAGTTAATATCATCACTAAACCTGTTACCAATGATTTACACGGTAGCTTAAGTTATTACACCAACCAACCAGAAGACAGCGATGAAGGCGCAACGAACCGTGTCGGTTTTAATCTAAGCGGAGCGTTAATTAAAGACGTATTGCAATTCCGTTTATATGGTAACTGGAATAAAACTCAAGCGGATGAAGTCGGTATTAATGGCAATCCTGCGATTGCTGGTCGTGAAGGTGTACGTAATAAAGACATTAATGGCCGTTTAGTGTGGAATATCAATGAGAAAAATAAATTAACCTTGGATTCTGGCTTTAGTCGCCAAGGTAATATTTATAACGGTGATACACAAAATAGTGCGACTGATCTTTACAATAGTATTAAAGCACCTTATACCAGACAACTTGCTAGCTCAAAGGCGGAAACTGCTCGTTTATACCGACAAAATTATGCGTTAACTTATGAAGGTAAGTTTGATCATTTTGATAACAAAACTTACATTGCATTTGATAAGACTAAAAATAGCCGATTACCTGAAGGATTAGCCGGTGGTCCAGAAGGAAGTTATACCAGCACTACAGGTTTTACTGACTCAATTTTAAAAAATACGCGTTTTAGTTCAGAATTCTATATTCCACTTACACTTGGTGTAGAACACATGGTTACCTTGGGATTTGAAGGTACACATAGCACCTTAGATGATAAGCAGTCAATGACACAAAATCTTGGAGAACAAGTGATTTTTGTGACGGATGCTAATGGGAAAAGAAACAGAATAGTAAAAAAAGACCCAACAGAATCATTCCCAGGTATTACAAAAAATCGCGGTGGTTATTCTAGCCAGACCGAATGGGCTATTTTCCTAGAAGATAATGTTTCGGTGACTGATAAGCTTATTTTAACACCTTCAGCTCGTTATGATCATAATAGTTATTCGGGATCGAATGTGAGTGGTGGGCTTAATTTCCTGTATGCTGTCACAGATAATGTGAATGTAAAAGGTGGAATTGCTAGAGCTTATAAAGCACCAAATCTTTATCAAACTAATCCAAACTACTTACTTTATACACGTGGTCAAGGTTGCCCAACCGCAGGTGATTATGCATGTTATTTCCAAGGTAATGAAGATTTGAAACCAGAAACTAGCTGGAATAAAGAGATTGGAGTGGAATACAATAAAGACGGTTATCTTGCATCTATTACATATTTCCGTAACGATTACCGTAACAAAATTGTGCCATCAGATAAGCTTATTGGTGTGACATCCAATAAAAATGAAGTATACCAATGGAGTAATGCGAATCGAGCACTTGTTGAAGGTCTAGAGGGAAATTTAACCTTACCATTAATCGAGAATAAATTATCTTGGGTTAATAACTTCACTTATATGCACAAAACCAAAAATAAAGATACGGGCAATCCGCTTTCTATTGTGCCGAAATATACGTTAAATTCTAGCTTGAGCTATCAGATTACAGCCGGTTTTGACGCAATGCTGACTTATACACAATATGGCAAACAAACTGGTCGTAAAGTAAAAGAGATTAGAATGGAAAATGCGGCAGCATTAGCTAACTCAACTGAAATCGGTAGTTATGCCGTTTGGGGGGTAAGTGCAGGCTATAACTGGAAAGATACGATTAGTGTGCGTATTGGTGTGAGCAACTTATTTGATAAACGTATTTATCGTAAAAATAATGGAGCAAGCACTTACAATGAGCAAGGTCGCGCTTATTATGCAACAGTAAAATATACTTTCTAAGTAAGAAAAAATGATTCAAGCCCTGTTTATGCAGGGCTTTTTTATGTGTAGCCAACTTAGATCACAAAAACGCAAAGAGATTTTGATTTAATACGCAAAATAAATAACAAATATTATCGAAGCCACAGCCAACGTGCTGGTGTGTCAACATTGCCTGAACCTGGTCGTGATATTCGCTTTAATGTAAATTATACATTCTGGATTAATTTTTCATTATTCAATACTCATAGCTATCTGCACCTCAAGAGCCTTAACTTAGGAAACTTTTGAGGTGCAGATTTTTTATTATTGAAGCATAAAAATTTTATCGCAAACGTTTGCTTAACCTGTTAAAATCAGTTTAGATTTTATTTCTCCAATATTTCAATAGGAAAAAATAGTGAGTAAACCATCATTAAGCTATAAAGATGCCGGTGTAGATATTAATGCTGGCAATACCTTGGTTGACCGAATTAAACCGGAAGTAAAACGCACAACGCGGCCAGAAGTTATTGGTGGATTAGGTGGGTTCGGTGCCCTATGTTCAATTCCAAGTAAATATAAAGAACCTATTTTAGTTTCTGGCACAGATGGAGTTGGTACGAAGTTGCGTTTAGCAATTGATTTAAAAAAACACGATACGATTGGTGTAGATTTAGTTGCTATGTGTGTGAATGATTTAGTTGTGCAAGGTGCCGAACCGCTGTTTTTCTTAGATTATTATGCCACGGGTAAACTTGAAGTAAATATAGCTACAGATGTAGTGAAAGGTATTGCAGATGGTTGTGTAGAGGCTGGTTGTGCTTTAGTGGGTGGTGAAACAGCTGAAATGCCTGGTATGTATCACGAAGGTGATTATGATTTGGCTGGCTTCTGCGTAGGTGTAGTGGAAAGATCTGAAATAATTGATGGTAGTCAAGTACGTCATGGAGATGCTTTAATTGCATTAGGCTCTAGTGGACCACATTCCAATGGGTATTCTTTGGTACGTAAAGTTATTGAGGTTGCAGATGTTAATCCAGCGACAGCGCTGCTTGAAGGAAAGCCATTGATTGAACATTTACTTGCTCCAACCAAAATCTATGTGAAATCAGTATTAGCTTTAGTTAAACAAGTCAATGTTCATGCTATTGCGCATTTAACTGGTGGAGGCTTTTGGGAAAATATTCCTCGTGTTTTGCCCAAAAATGCTAAAGCGGTCATCAGCGAAAAAAGTTGGCAATGGCCTGCAATCTTTAAATGGTTACAAGAAAATGGCAATATTGATACCTATGAAATGTACCGCACTTTTAATTGTGGTGTTGGAATGGTAATAGCTTTACCTCAAGATCAAATTGATACAGCATTGGCGATATTAAAACAAGCTGGTGAGGATGCGTGGTTAATTGGCCACATAGAAGATGCTAAAGAAAATGATGAAAAGGTTGTGATCTTATAGCATATTATTATTCGGGTTTAGGGGCAGATTTTATATCTGCCCTTATGTTTTAGATATTAAAACTGAAACTTTATACTATTTTATCGATAATATTATGAAAAAAATCGCTGTTCTAATTTCTGGTCAAGGTAATAATTTACAAGCGATAATTGATGCTTGCCAAACACAGCAAATACCCGCGGAAATTGTTTGTGTTATAAGCAATAAAGCAAATATTTTTGGTTTAATTCGGGCTAAAAGTGCGGGTATTTTTTCACGTGTTTTTTTACGCAATAATTTTGAGAGCAATTTGGCAATGGATCAATCTATTGCTGATGAGTTGGATAAATTTGATGTTGATTTAATTGTGCTGGCTGGTTATATGAAAATCCTGACACCTGAGTTTATACAACGTTTTGAGGGAAAGATTATTAATATTCATCCTTCACTTTTACCTAAATATCCGGGCTTGAATACTTATCAAAAAGCTTTAGACGCAGGCGATAGAGAGCACGGTACGACAGTACATTTTGTCAATGAGGAAGTTGATAATGGTGCAATTATATTACAAGCCAAGGTGCCTATTTTTGATAATGATACGGTGGAAGTTATTGAAGCTCGTACTCGTGAACAGGAATATCGTATTTATCTGATCGTGGTGAAATGGTTTATGGAAAATCGTTTAAAGCTTCAAAATGGCGTGGCTTATTTGGATGATATTCCTTTACCAGAGCAAGGCTATGCAAATAATTAAAAACGACAGAGTTTATTCTGTCGTTTTATGTATTAGTAGCCTTCTTCTTGCATATTAGGTAAAAATTGAGCTTCTTGGATCCGCTTTACTTGAGTGTAAATTGAACCATTTTCATGTAGCTCAATTTCACGCCAACCAGGTTGTAGATTATCCAGTGTAAAATGATGGCTATCCGGTTTAAACTGGATACTTGTGGCAGGTGTTGCCATTACTTGGTAGCCATTCCAAAGAGCATTAACTTCTTGATGAATATGCCCATACAAAATACCTTTTACATTGCTAAATTTCCCAAGTACTTCTGCCAGTTCATGTGAATTGCGCAAGTTATGTTGATCAAGCCAAGCAGAATTTGTTGGTAATAAGTGGTGATGTAGAACTACCAACGTATAGCGATTAGGATGTTGTGCAAGTTTTTCTTCTAATAAATTTAATTGGTGTTGGCTGAGCTGACCATGAGGAACACCATAAACTTGACTATCCAATAATAATGCTTGCCAATATTTACCCAATAAAAGATGCTTTGCACTTTCTATTGGTGTTTTGTTTAGGTGTTCTACCATTTTAGGTTGAAAATCATGGTTACCTGGTATCCAAAAAATAGGTTTATTTAGAGGCGTCACCATTTCTACAAAACGGCGGTATCCCTCATCACTCCCATCTTGAACCAGATCACCAGTAGCAAGGATAATATCAAAAGTATTATTTTCTTGTTGGATTTCTTTTAATACTTGAGTAAAGCTTGCTTGTGTATTTACACCCAAAAGGGCAGTTTCTTTTTCTTTGAATAAATGCGGATCAGTAATTTGTAATAATTTTATGATAGATTTCTCTGTTTGATAGACAAAGGTATTTTTCATCGATGCCACCTAATTACGTAACCAACGTTTTTGTAATTGAGCATAATTTAATTGAAGCCACTGCAATCCAATGACCGCAATGCCGTTATCAATTTTCCCCTCGCACATCCATTGATACGCTTGCTCGCGCTTTACAACATGTACGCGAATGTCTTCATTCTCATCAGCCAAGCCGTGAATGCCTTTTGCTTGTGAGCTATCTACCTTTCCAACAAATAAATGAAGCCTTTCTACCGTGCCACCTGGGCTATCCCAAACACTTAAGCAATGAGTCAAATTTTTTACGGTTATTCCTGCTTCTTCTTTGCTTTCACGTAAAGCGACTTCCTCTGGTTTTTCATCTTTCTCCACCATGCCCGCAATTAATTCGAGCAACCAAGGTGAACGCATGCGTTCAGGGTGATAAGCTGCACCAATACGTACTTGTTCAACTAAAACGACAGAATCAGCTTTAGGATCATAGGCAATAACTGCAGAAGCAGCACCTTTAATGAGTAACTCTCGCGTGACAATCTCGCTTTCACCACCAGCAAATAGCTTATGTTTAAATTGAATTTGTTTTAGCGTGAAAAAGCCTTTATATAGCGTTTTTTCCGCCACAATTTCCATATCTTCTTGACTAAATTGTTGAATGTCAGACATCTTTTTCTCCAATACTTCTCTGGAGATAATACGCTTAAAAGATGATAAAAAAAATAGAACGGGCTTACTTTTTACTGAAAGTTTGAAGTGAGTCACAAAATATTATTAGGTATTGAGCAGAAAATATTCATTGATAATCACCTTTCCTGTTTTTAGTCGTTATCTAGAACAGCCAGTAAAATTCAGACTATAGAATGTGGTAAAGTGTGATAGATAGTGATAGAATCAGACGTGCTATGCAGCTTTTTTCTCGGTGTATGTTTTTTTATTGTCTATTTCGTGGTGCGACCAGCCTATAAAATAGTTGCAAGTTGATAAAAAATACATACACTAACCGCTCTTTTATGAGTTAAAACCAACAAAATAGGAAAAACAAATGAGTATTGAAGAACGCGTGAAAAAAATCATCGTTGAACAATTAGGTGTTAAAGAAGAAGATGTTAAATCTGAAGCTTCTTTCGTTGAAGATTTAGGTGCGGACTCTTTAGACACAGTTGAATTAGTAATGGCTTTAGAAGAAGAATTCGATATCGAAATTCCAGATGAAGAAGCTGAAAAAATCACAACTGTTCAATCTGCGATTGACTACGTGCAAAACAATCAATAATTTCAAGTTGGGCGACTTTTTAAGTCGCCTAATTTTTTTCAAAAATTTCTTTCTCAAATCACCGCACTTTTCTCTTATTCCTGCATTGTAAAATTGATCTGAATTACCTTTTAATAAAATTCTTGCTCTAAAATTTAAAAAGATTTAGTTTTATGCCTCAAAAAGGGTATTATTTTTACAGTTTTTTTATTTTTGAGGTACTTATGCTTTATTTAGAATTTTTATTCCTATTATTAATGCTTTATATGGGAAGCCGTTACGGTGGTATCGGATTAGGTGTTGTGTCTGGTATCGGTCTTGCTATCGAAGTTTTCGTATTCCGTATGCCAGTAGGGAAAGCACCGATTGATGTAATGCTCATCATTCTTGCAGTAGTGACTTGTGCATCCGTACTTGAAGCTGCAGGCGGTTTGAAATTTATGTTACAAATTGCTGAACGCATTCTCCGTAAAAATCCAAAACGTGTAACGTTACTAGGCCCATTGGTCGTGTATTTATTAACATTTATGCTTGGTACTGGTCACTCAGTTTACACAATCATGCCAATCATCGGCGATGTTGCATTGAAAAATAAAATCCGTCCAGAGCGCCCAATGGCAGCGTCTTCGGTGGCATCTCAATTAGCAATCACATCTAGCCCACTCTCTGCAGCTGTTGTCTTCTATTTAGGTAAAATTACTGCAATGCCTGGTTTTGAGCATATTAGTTTGTTAGATATTATTTGTGTGACTGTTCCTGCGACTTTAGCGGGTACGATAGCGCTTTCTTTATATAGTATGCGTCGTGGTAAAGAGTTAGAACAAGATCCTGAATATCAACGTCGTTTACAAGATCCCGTATGGAGCGAACGTATTTTAAATACCACAAGCACAACATTGAATGAAGCCCTTCCACAAGGTGCTAAAAAATCAGTTTATTTGTTCTTATTAGCATTAGTTGTGATTGTTGCGATTGCGATGATTCCTGAAATTCGTACTATCGGTAGCGGAAAAGCAATTTCCATGTCGCTAATCATCCAAATGATGATGCTTTGCTTTGGTGGTGTGATTTTACTTGCAACGAAAACAAATCCTCAAATCGTGCCAAATGGCGTGGTATTTAAGTCTGGTATGGTGGCTGCTATTGCGATTTATGGTATTGCTTGGATGAGCGATACTTACTTCCAATATGCAATGCCAGAGTTTAAAGCCGCGATTACTGATATGGTTCAAGCTTATCCTTGGACATTTGCATTGGCATTATTTGCAGTTTCTGTCGTAATTAACAGCCAAGCAGCAACAGCTGTAATGTTATTACCAGTTGGTATTGGTTTAGGTATTCCAGCACCAATCTTGGTTGGTTTGATGCCAGCAACTTATGCCTATTTCTTCATCCCAAATTATCCATCAGACATTGCAACAGTAAACTTTGACGTAACGGGTACAACAAAAATTGGTAAATATTATTTTAACCACAGTTTCATGGTGCCAGGTTTAATTGGGGTTGTTGTTGCTTGCTTAGTCGGTGTTTCTGTGGCGGAATTAGTGATTCGCTAATTTACACATAAACTAAATCCTTTTAATATAAAAGCACCTTTGAATGGTGCTTTTATTTTTATGACAACCTACATCGCCTACGGCAATATAAATCAACCTTTTTCTTTGGAATCCTTACCCTATGCACTGATTCCAGAAAATCTATATCAAACTGAAACGGATAGCTCGCGTGTTTTTCAGCGTCATCAGTGTCGTCAGCTTGCTCACTTATTACTTTTCCAACTTCTAAAAATAGCAGGAAAATCTACCTCACTTTTATCTCAAATTCAACGTACCGAAAGTGGCAGACCTTATTTTATTGATGAGCGAATAGATTTTAATATTAGCCATTCTGGTGATTGGGTAGCAGTAATATTAGATATTAGAAATGAAGAAAAAAGTGCGGTGGGAATTGATATTGAATTTCCTAAAATAAGAAATTTTACGGCGTTGATGGAACATATTGCACCAAAAGAAGAAATTGATTGGTTTCATCATCAGCAGGATTCTTTGAAGGCTTTTTATCGCTGTTGGTGTTTGCGAGAGGCTGTATTGAAATCTCAAGGATTTGGGATCGTAAAATTATCCAATGTTCGTCATTTCCCTGAACAACAAAAAATTTTTTCAGATTATTGTCCGCAGGGGCAGTTGTGGTTTACTGATGAACTCCCTATTTATTTAGCCGCTTTTGTCAATCATCAAGAAAAATTACCGCACTTTTATGAGTGGAGTGGTGAAAGTTTACAGATAAAAGAACTTCAAAAATGCGTTCTTTATGAGGTGAATTAATCAAGAAAATCCTTGTGTAAAATCAAGGATTTTTTATTGCCTAAAAAGCCTTGCATTTTCATAGACGCGCCCCATTTATTTAGCTAAACTCTTAACAATTTTTTGACAAATGGAGAATGAAATGTCACAGAACGGTTCAGATCGCGATCCTTGGAGTAAACCAGGGCAAAGCAACGACCAACAGCCGGGAAATTCATCCAATAATAATGGATGGAATAACAATCAAAATCGTGGGAATCAAGAACAATCTCCGCCAGATATTGAGGAGATTTTTAATAACCTTCTCAGAAAATTAGGTGGTGGAAATAAAAAGAGCGGTCAAAATAATGGTAGTTCTCAAAACAGTACGCCATTTAATTTTGGAAAAGTGGTGCCGCTTGCTGTTGCCATCGGTGCGATTATTTGGGGCGTAAGTGGTTTCTACACCATTAAAGAGGCTGAGCGTGGTGTGGTGCTTCGTTTTGGTGAATTACATTCTATTGTTCAACCAGGTTTGAACTGGAAACCAACATTTGTAGATAAAGTATTGCCGGTGAATGTCGAGCAAGTTAAAGAACTTCGTACGCAAGGTTCAATGCTGACTAAAGATGAAAATATGGTTCGTGTGGAAATGACTGTGCAATATCGTGTGCAAGATCCTGCTAAATATCGTTTTAGTGTGACGAATGCGGATGACAGTCTAGGTCAAGCGACTGATAGTGCATTGCGTTATGTGATCGGTCATATGTCAATGAATGATATTTTAACAACAGGTCGTGCGGTTGTTCGTGAAGATACGTGGAAAGCATTAAATGACATTATCAAATCCTATGATATGGGACTTGAGGTGATTGATGTGAACTTCCAATCTGCGCGCCCACCTGAAGAAGTAAAAGATGCCTTTGATGATGCGATTAAAGCACAAGAAGATGAACAACGTTTCATTCGTGAAGCGGAAGCCTATGCCCGAGAGAAAGAGCCGATTGCGCGTGGTGATGCACAACGTATTATTGAAGAAGCGACAGCTTATAAAGATCGTATTGTGTTAGATGCACGAGGTGAAGTGGAACGTTTGCAGCGTTTGTTGCCTGAATTTAAAGCTGCACCAGATTTACTGCGTGAGCGTTTATATATTCAAACCATGGAAAAAGTCATGGCAAATACGCCAAAAGTGATGCTTGATGGCAATAATGGTAACAATTTAACTGTGTTACCGTTAGAACAAATTATGGGTAAAAAACTATCAGCTAAAGCGCCAGCCGTAACAGAAAGAGCGGTAGAATCTGCGCCTGTTTTATCACAGCCAGAGCGTATTAATCATTCTTCAAGCCAACTACCAAGCACTGTTGAGCCGATTCGCCAAGGGAGATTTAACTAATGCGTAAATTTTTATTACCAGCTATTTTTGTCATTGCGGCAGTGGTGTATTCCAGTGTCGTGGTCGTGACGGAAGGTACTCGCGGTATTATGTTGCGATTCAACAAAGTACAACGTGATGCAGATAACAAAGTGGTTGTCTATGAACCAGGTTTGCATTTTAAAGTGCCTTTGATTGATAGCATTAAAGTTTTAGATGCACGTATTCGTACTTTAGATGGATCAGCAACACGTTTTGTTACTGTTGAGAAAAAAGATTTGCTAGTGGATTCTTATGTGAAATGGAAAATTAGTGATTTTGGTCGATTCTACACATCTACTGGTGGTGGCGATTATACTCAAGCTTCAAGCTTGTTAAGCCGTAAAGTAAACGATCGTTTGCGTTCTGAAATTGGTACAAGAACCATTAAAGATATCGTTTCTGGTACGCGCGGTGAATTAATGGAAGGGGCAAAAAAAGCTTTAAATTCAGGGCAAGACAGTACGGCAGAATTGGGTATTGAAGTAATTGATGTGCGTGTAAAACAAATTAATTTACCAGACGAAGTGTCTTCTTCAATTTACCAACGTATGCGTGCAGAACGTGATGCAGTCGCGCGTGAACACCGTTCTCAAGGTAAAGAAAAAGCTGCATTTATCCAAGCTGATGTAGATCGTAAAGTGACGTTGATTCTTGCTAATGCAAATAAAACTGCACAAGAATTACGAGGCTCAGGCGATGCCGCGGCGGCAAAATTATATTCAGATGCTTTTGCACAAGAGCCACAATTCTTCAGTTTTGTGCGTAGCTTAAAAGCCTATGAAGCAAGTTTTGCAAATTCTGACAATATGATGATTTTAAAACCGGATAGTGATTTCTTCCGCTTTATGCAGGCACCGAAGAAATAGATTTTAAATTGATAAAAACACCTTCCTTGTGAAGGTGTTTTTTTTATAGCCAGCGTCTTACTTTTTGTTTGTAAAGACGATATTCATCGCCAAATTTACTTTCCAAATAGGCTTCTTCTCGGGCTATTTGAAAGCGATTCATAACTAGTATAAAGGCAAGCACGCCTAACCAAGCTAAACTATTACCCAACCAAAGAGACCACGCAATTAACATTAACAGCAAACTTAAATACATTGGATTACGGCTAAATTGAAATATGCCTGTAGAAACTAATTGTGTTGTGTGTTTAAAGTCATGAGGATTGATGGTTGTTTTGCGGATAAAAAATTGAAGCACACTGCCTCCAGCAATCAAAAATGAAAGAGTAATGACAAAGGCAATAACTGCAAAATGGACAGAATAACTCGCTACTTTTGGCAAAAAATACATTGCTGTGCCAATTAATAAACAGAGTAGAGGTGGTGGAATAAATAACATCGCTAAATCTCATTAATAAAAATGCCGCCTAGTGATAGACGGCATGTAAAGTGCGGTCAAAATTTATTTTAATTTTGCTTTAATCGCTTCTGCCATAAGTTCAGCTTCAGGCCCTAAAATGACTTGTAATCCATCATTACCTAATTTTACATTACCTTTTGAACCAAGCGCTTTAAGTTGATCTTCATTAATATTGTGATGGTCAACTAAAGTTAAGCGTAAACGAGTGATGCAAGCATCCACAGTTTTGAAGTTTTCTGAACCACCTAAAGCAGCGATAAATTTCACCGCTCTTTCTTCGCGAGATTGGTTGCTTTGTGTTGGGGCTGTAACTGTTTCTACTTCTGCTTTATCTTCACGTCCCAGCGTTTTGAGATTAAAGGCATTAATTGCAAAACGAAACACAAAATAATAGATAGCAAAGAATACAATACCTTGTACAAGTAACATATACCAGCTAACGGCAAGTGGGTTGCGGCTAGAAAGTACCATATCCACTAAACCAGCACTAAAGCCGAATCCCGCAATCCAGTGCATGGTGGCTGAAATGAATACAGAGATACCCGTTAATAATGCATGCAATACATAAAGTACAGGCGCAACAAACATGAATGAGAATTCAAGCGGTTCGGTGATCCCTGTAAAGAAAGAGGCTAATGCACCCGCAAGCATAATTGAGGCCACTTGTACTTTTTGATTTGGTTTTGCGCAGTGATAAATTGCAAGAGCAGCACCTGGTAAACCAAACATCATCACTGGGAAGAAACCAGCTTGATACATACCAGTAACACCTACAGTGGCAGTGCCTTCGGCAATGGATTTAGCCCCGCCCAAGAAGTTTGGAATATCGTTGATACCCGCTACGTCAAACCAGAATACAGAGTTTAAGGCATGATGTAAGCCAACAGGAATTAATAAACGGTTGAAGAAACCGTAGATGCCCGCACCTACCGCACCTAAATCTTTGATGGATTCACCAAATGAAACGAGCGCGTTGAAAATATGAGGCCAAATATAGAGTAAGGCAAATGATACGGCGATCATCACGAAAGAAACCAAAATGGGGACGAGGCGTTTCCCGCTAAAGAACGAAAGTGCTTTTGGTAATTCAACTTGATAGAAACGGTTGTAAAGTTCAGCTGAAATCACACCAATTAAAATCCCGATAAATTGGTTATTGATTTTTTTGAATGCTGCAGGTACTTCACTAATATCAATGTGTTGTAATTGTGCTACACCAGCAGGGGAAAGTAGGGTGGTTACTACGTAGAAACCAACAAGACCTGAAAGTGCGGCGGAACCGTGTTTGTCTTTTGCAAGCCCAAACGCGACGCCCACAGCGAAGAGTAAGCCCATGTTGTCAATAATTGCTGCACCAGATTTAATTAATAATGCCGCTAATTGACTGTTTGCACCCCAACCATCTGGGTCGATCCAATAGCCAATACCCATTAATAATGCTGCAGCAGGTAAGGCTGCCACAGGCACCATTAAGGCTTGACCGATTTTTTGTGCGTAACTAAGTACACTCATATAATCTCCTTAATTTTTATATTTTGATGAAATCAAAAGGCTTGAGCCCATTCTTGCCTCAAGCCTTACACATTATTCTATGCCAAATTATTCAACGGTCAATTTTTTACCATCGTAGCTAATGGCTTTGACGCTGGTTAATGCTTTACCACCGTCTGTTTCACCACCGATGAGCAATACTTTATTGTTGTAAGACACAGAGAAACCATAGCCAATATTCATTGGTAATTCGCCAACGATACTCCATTTACCATTATTTAAAGTATAAACTTCGTTATGCCATGTTTTGGTTAAACCTTTATGCGCATGGAGTTTGCCTTCCTTGAATTGTTTAATTGAACCAGGGAAGTTTGCGCCACCAGTCACTAAATAATGGCCATGGCTATAGCCTGCGAGTGCACCGGCTAAACCATCTTGTGATTTACCTTTTGGTGCAGGTAAGTCAGGTAAGTTTTTCCATTGCACACCTTTAGCAGTAAATTTGCCTTGATGAGTTTCTGCGGTACGAAGACCTGGTTTAACTTCACCATTAACCACCACTAAGTCATTACCTTGGATGGTGAATGCCGCACCAGCACGACCAGAGAATGGAATACGACCTTCATTGCGCCATTTATTGGTTGATGGTTCATAGCTCAATAATTCTGTTGTGAAGAAATAATCTTCTGGGCGTTGATCGAAATAAGCGGATGCGATTTCATCTTTTTTCGCTTTATCTTCACCTGCTGCCACGGTGTCTTGGAAGAAACCATTAAATATAGAGAGGTTAGAACCACCTAAAATATAAACTTTATCACCGTGAGATGCGCTGCTTGAACCGACTAAACCACGCGGAGAGCGAGTAGGAAGTTTCACCCAAGTATTATCAGCTGGATTGTAGCTGTAAGCATCATTAACAAGTTGAAGTTCGCCCTTTTCATTTTTTTGCAAACCACCGAATACATAAAGTTTTCCATCTACGGCTGCTGCAACAGGTTGATTACGTTCACCACCAGGGAATGCAGCAATTTCTTTCCATTGTGCAGCAAGATCTTTTAAATCTAAAGAATAGAATTTATTGCCACCAGAACCTAAGCCTACATATACGGTATCGCCAATGAGTGCGCCAGTTCCGCTTTTGATACCTACTGGTAAATCTGGATAGGCTTGTGCGTTAGCTGAAAATGCAACAGTTGCAAAAAGTGCGGCGCATAATGCTGTTTTTGTCAATGTCATAATAAACCTCATTTATTAAGTTATGTTTATGGTTTGCTATTCATAAAACCGCATTGAATAGGATTTATTTTATAAAAAAAGTGCGGTTATAAAAGCCTTGCTTTTTTTAACCGCACTTTAGTGTTAAGACATCAATAGATTTGGTACAAAAGTAATGATTTGTGGGAAAATCGTAATTAATACTAATGTTAAGAATATCGGTATTAAGAACGGCAGCACCCCTTTAGTCACAGTGGATACTGACATATTACCCACACGCGCCACCACAAAGAGAGCCATACCCATTGGCGGTGTTAAGATACCGATCATCATATTCAAGGTAGTCATTACACCGAAGAATACTAAGTCGATATTAAATTGCATTGCGATTGGAATTAACATCGGTAACACTAAGAATTGCAATGCTAATGCATCAATGAACATACCCAAGAAGAGCAAGAGGGCATTGATCATGACTAATACCATAAGTGGAGAATCAGCTACGGCAACGAATATATCTGCTATACGCATTGCAACTTGTTCACGTGCGATCATATCTCCGAAGAAGGTCACGGTCATAATCATTAATGCAACCACACCAGTAATTGCCATAGCTTCAATGCAGCTATTAAAGAGCATTTTCATTGTTAATTCTTTATAAACGAATTTACCAATGATGACGGAGTAAGTTGCAGCAACAACGGCAGATTCTGTTGGGCTAAATAAGCCAGAGAAGATACCACCGATGATGAGTAATGGGGTTAAAATTGCCCAGAACGCTCTTTTGAATGATGTGCAAAGTTCTTCACGAGTTGCTTTTGGTGTTCTTGGATAACCACGTTTTTTAGATACGTAGTAGTTCATGATCATCAAGGCAATCGTTACAAGTACGCCTGGTACAAAACCTGCAACGAAGAGTTTCGCAATAGATTCGTTGGCAATTACACCGTAAATAATCATGGCGATACTTGGTGGAACTAATGGACCGATGATACAAGATGCTGCAGTGATACCACCACAAATATCATCATCATAGCCTGCATCGCGCATAGCCTTGATTTCTAACTGACCTAAGCCACCCGCATCAGCAAGTGCAGAACCTGACATACCTGAGAACAATAAACTTGCGCCAATATTTACATGCCCCATACCACCAGTGTAGTGACCGAGTAAGGCTTTTGCGAAGTTAAAGATACGTTCTGTGATACCGCCAGTATTCATTAAAATACCCGTTAGAATATAGAACGGCACAGCAAGTAATGAGAAACTATCTAAACTCATGGTCAGTTTTTCAGCCGCTGCGTTTACTACGTTCCATCTGGTCATTGAGAAATAAAGTAATGTGGTAATAAATAATGACCAACCTACTGGCACACCGAGGAACATAATAACCAGCCAGAATATTAGGGCAACGTATACAGAGTTAGAACCAAATTTCACATATTCTGTGATGCGCAATACTTTGTACCACTCTGGGAACGTAAATAAAATGCCTAATAAAATGACCGCACTTATAATGAAGAACGTCGCCGGTAAATAGCTTTTATCTTCTTTAAAATTGTCTGCTTGAGCTTGGAAGAAGCGCACTAACATTAGGATAGAAATGATCGGCAGAGAAGCATAAATCCATTTCTCTGAAATTCCGCCTAATGCGTCAATAGGGAAATCTGCACCAAGGAACGTTTTAATACCAAAATGGATAAAGAAAATAATGCCAAGGAAAATCATTAACTGTACAAAAGAGTTTGTTACTTTTTTGACAGAAGCAGGCATTAAATTGGTTAAGAAGTCGATGTAAACGTGTTCTTGTTTGCGGATAGCCACACTAATACCGAGCATACCTACATATACAAACAATAATTTAGCGAGTTCCTCACTCCAAATTAATGGTGATTGGAAAGCTTGGCGGAATAGGATTTGAGCAACAAGAATACCGAAGATGGCAAGGAATAGCGCACCGCCAATCCATTCTTCAAGTTTGTTAAAAAATTTCATACTTCACTCCGAGAGATTGTGGAGAACGAAAATGAGTACGCCAACCAAATTGTTGGCGCATATAATAGGGGATTATTTAATCGCTTGGATTTCTTTTAATGCTTTTTCACCTTTCTCACCAGTTTGTTTCACAAACTCAGCATAGAATGGTTTCATCGCATCTTTGAATGGCGCTAAATCTGGATGGGTTACTTTTACACCTTGTTTTTCAAAGAATTTCACCAAATCTTTTTCGCCATCTACGAATAATTTAGTGTGGTATTTTGCTGCATTTTCAGCGGCGTCTTTGACTACTTTTTGAAGATCTTCCGGTAATTCTTTATAAGTTTCGTTACTCACTAAATAAAGTTGGTCATTCAAGATGTGGTTAGTCATCGCTAAGAATTTTTGCACTTCATAGAATTTTTGTGCTTGTACGGTCGCTAATGGGTTTTCTTGACCATCGACAGAGTTAGTTTGAAGTGCAAGATATACCTCAGAGAATGCCATAGGTGTTGGCGATGCACCTACATATTTTGCGTATGCTAAGTTAGTTGCGGCATTGGGTACACGAAGTTTTAAACCTTTCATATCAGCAATGCTATTGATTGCTCTATTTGAAGTTGTTTGGCGAGTCCCATTATAGGCCTGAGAAAGTAGCGTGATGCCAAGCTCTTTATTCATTTTTTGAACTAAATCTTTACCAAATGCGGTTTCTTGTAATGCTTTTTGTGCAACGTTGTAGTCGGTGATGACATATGGTAACGCGAACACTGCTGCTTCAGGATAGAATAATTGGAAACGAGCTGATTCAGCAAAAGTGAAGTCAAGAGAACCGTCTTTTAATTGTTTTAACATTGCACGGTCGTCACCAAGTTGTGAACTCGGATAAAGTGAAACTTCAATTTTACCATGTGATTTTTCTTTTACTTCTTTCGCAAACATTTCAGCTGCTTTGTACTCATTAGATGAAGTACCTGCATTCATACCAAATTTTAAGTCATAATCTGCGGCAAAAACGGCTGAAGAAACGCCTAATGTGATAGCAGTTGCAAGGAAAAGTTTAGTAAATTTCATAATGTTCGCTCCTGTGTGAACCTATGTTGATATAAGCCATAATTGGCTTGGATTGAAAGTGAATGCTCGATGTTTTAGACATCAAAAAAACGACTCGGGCGCTATTCTAAAGTAAAAAAATACTTTTTGAACTGCTCTTTGAAGTTTTATTTCAAAATTGAGAGGTAGATCACATTGGCAAAAAAATACTTCAAAAAAAATTTTAAAATGGAGTTATGTTTTTATATAATGCTGAGCACTGACGAAAATGCAGGCTCAGTTATATTTAGGAGTGATATTATGTCGAAATTATCTCATCAAGATGTGCTTTCTCAAATTCAATACGGTCTCATTGCTTCTTGCCAACCCGTTGATGATGGTCCAATGGATAAACCTGAAATTGTTTCTGCCATGGCTCAAGCTTCCGTTGCTGGTGGCGCATCAGGTTTACGTATTGAAGGTGTAGATAACCTTAAAGCGACACGTCCTTTCGTAAACATTCCAATTATCGGTATTGTAAAACGTGACTTACCTGATAGTCCGATTCGTATTACGCCATTTCTGCAAGATATTGAAGATCTTGCCAATGCAGGGGCAGATATTATTGCGGTAGATGGCACTAGCCGTCCTCGTCCAGTTGATATTGAAAGTGCGGTGAAAAAAATCCATGAAATGGGCTGCTTGGCTATGGCAGATTGCTCTAATTTAGAAGAAGGCTTGCATTGTCAAAAACTCGGTTTTGATATTGTGGGCAGCACAATGTCTGGTTATACAGGTGGTCCAGTTCCTGAAAAGCCTGATTATCAATTAGTGAAAGATTTAAAAGCGGCAGGTTGTTTTGTGATGGCAGAAGGTCGCTATAACACCCCTGAATTGGCAAAAGTGGCCATTGAAATTGGCGCAGATTGCGTCACCGTTGGTTCAGCATTAACTCGCCTTGAGCATATCGTGAGTTGGTTCGCTAATTCTGTGAAATCTGCAAGATAGTCGTAAGACGTGTGAGAAAATACTTCATACTATAAGGATAAGTTATGCGTTGTTTAGCTCTAGACATTGGCGGTACAAAAATCGCAGCGGCTATCGTAAAAAATGGCGAAGTTGAACAACGCCAACAAATTCATACACCGCGTGAAAATGTGGTAGAAGGAATGCATCAAGCATTAGAACAACTTCTTACTCATTATGCAGGGCTATTTGATTATGTGGCGGTGGCTTCAACCGGTATTATAAATGATGGTGTTTTAACCGCACTTAATCCTAAAAATTTAGGTGGTTTGAATCAATTTCCACTAAAAGAAAGTATTGCTAAACACACGGATAAACCAATTGGCTTATTAAATGATGCGCAAGCAGCAACCTATGCGGAATACCAACTTCAAGATTCAGAAAAAGTATCAAACTTTGTTTTTATTACAGTTTCTACTGGCGTGGGTGGCGGTGTCATATTAAACCAACAATTACAAACTGGTCCTAAGGGAATCGCGGGACATATCGGGCATACATTAGCGGATCCAAATGGCCCAATGTGTGGTTGTGGTCGTCGAGGTTGTGTAGAAGCAGTTGCTGCAGGGCGTGCAATTGAAGCGGTGTCTTCCCAATGGGATGATCCTTGTGAGCCAAGAGAAGTTTTTGAACGTTTTAGAAAAAATGATGAAAAAGCTACCGCACTTATAGAACGTTCAGCCCAAGCCATTGCCAATTTAGTGGCGGATTTAGTGATTGGATTGGATGTACAAAAAGTTGTTGTAGGTGGTAGTGTCGGGTTGGCTGAAGGTTATTTACCATTAGTCAAACGTTTCTTACAGGATATGCCTGCTGTATATAGCTGTGATATTGAATCTGCTAAATTTGGTCAAGATGCAGGATTAGTCGGCGCAGCTTATTGGGTGAAAGATGTTCTGCTTGATAAACCAAAAGGAACAATTTATGGCTAAATCCGGAAATGTGTTAAATACCATTAGTTCGCTTTACCACAGTCTAACCAAGTCAGAGAAAAAAATTGCTGATACGATTTTACGTTCGCCCGATTTGGTGTCTCAATGTCCCCTTTCAGAAATCGCTAAACATTTGGAAGTTGGAGAAGCTACGCTCGTCCGTTTTTGTCGAACCATTGGTTTTAAAGGTTTCAGCGATTTTAAATTAGAACTTTCCATTGAGCTTGCTACTAAAGATAACAATGATGAAACAGTGCTCGAAACAGAAATTATGCCGAGCGATGATTCTTTAACGATTGCACAAAAGTTGCAAACGGCAGTTTCTAATGTAATGGAAGAAACGGTTAATTTATTAGATTTGAAACAGCTTGAGCAAGTTGTTAAAGCCATTAAAAAAGCACGTCGTATCTTTTTATTTGGCGTGGGATCATCTGGTGTGACCGCTGAAGATGCAAAAAATAAGTTGATGCGTATCGGTTTCCAAGTGGATGCAACAGGCAATAATCATTTTATGTATATGCAGGCGGCATTACTTACCTCTTCTGATGTGGCAATTGGTTTAAGTCATTCAGGATATTCCGCTGAAACAGCACATACACTCAAAATTGCTAAACAAAATGGTGCAACGACAGTGGCATTAACTCATAGTTTGCGTTCACCTGTTACAGAATATGCTGATTATGTTTTGGTAAATGGTAATAAACAAGGGAAGCTACAAGGTGACTCCATTGGTACCAAAATTGCACAGCTTTTTGTATTAGATTTAATTTATGCTTTGTTAGTGCAGGGCGAAGAAGAACTTGCAGCTCAAACCAAGCAAAAAACCCTCAATGTGATTCTTGAACAACGTATAAAATAGGAGAAAACTTATGCGTGATTTAAAAGGTATTTTCAGTGCATTATTAGTGTCATTTAATGAAGATGGCACAATTAATGAAAAAGGTTTACGTCAAATTATCCGCCACAATATCGACAAGATGAAAGTTGATGGTTTATATGTGGGTGGTTCAACAGGCGAAAACTTTATGCTTTCAACTGAAGAGAAAAAAGAAATCTTCCGTATTGCAAAAGATGAAGCAAAAGATCAAATCGCGCTAATTGCTCAAGTGGGTAGCGTAAACTTGAAAGAAGCAGTTGAATTAGGTAAATATGCAACAGAATTAGGCTACGATAGCTTATCTGCGGTTACTCCGTTCTACTATAAATTTAGTTTCCCTGAAATCAAACATTATTACGACACCATTATTGCAGAAACGGGCAATAATATGATCGTGTATTCTATTCCGTTCTTAACTGGCGTGAATATGGGAATTGAACAATTTGGTGAACTTTACAAAAACCCGAAAGTATTAGGGGTAAAATTCACAGCAGGTGATTTCTACTTATTAGAACGTTTGAAAAAAGCTTATCCAAACCACTTAATTTGGGCTGGTTTCGATGAAATGATGTTACCTGCAGCCGCACTTGGTGTGGATGGCGCAATTGGTTCAACTTTTAACGTAAACGGCGTTCGTGCTCGTCAAATTTTTGAACTAACCAAAGCGGGTAAATTAGCCGAAGCGTTAGAAATTCAACACGTAACCAACGATTTAATCGAAGGTATTTTAGCGAATGGTTTATATTTAACCATCAAAGAATTGCTTAAATTAGAAGGTGTGGATGCGGGTTATTGCCGTGAGCCAATGACAGCAAAAGCAACAGATGCTCAGCTTGCTAAAGCAAAAGAGTTGAAAGCGAAATTTTTATAATTAATGGAATATCGTGAGAACCTAGGGAGTGATTTCCCTAGGTTACTCGTAATTTGTCCCTCTTGGGGTAGCAATTCTCGTTTCCTGCTTCTCAGTTTTTCTATTTCGTAGTGGGGAACCATTATGTTTAACCGTTGGTTTGTTTATCCACGGTATTGAAAATGAAGGAAGTATAGTATGCGTCTTATCCCTCTACACAACGAACAACAGGTGAGTCGTTGGGCTGCACGCCATATTGTTGATCGTATCAATCATTTTAATCCTACAGCTGAACGTCCTTTCGTTCTCGGTTTACCAACTGGTGGCACGCCATTAAAAACTTACCAAGAATTAATCGCACTTTGTAAAGCGGGAGAGGTGAGCTTTAAGCATGTAGTAACATTCAATATGGACGAATATGTGGGTTTACCAGAGGAACATCCTGAAAGTTATCATAGTTTTATGTATAACAATTTCTTCAATCATATCGATATTCAGCCAGAAAATATCAATATTCTTAACGGCAATACGGATGATCATGATGCGGAATGCCACCGTTATGAAAAAAAAATTAAATCTTACGGAAAAATTAATTTATTTATGGGCGGAGTAGGAAATGATGGCCATATCGCCTTTAATGAACCAGCGTCATCATTGAGCTCTCGCACTCGTATTAAAACGTTAACTCAAGACACGCTGATCGCAAATTCACGTTTCTTTGATAATGATGTGAATAAAGTGCCTAAATATGCTTTGACTATTGGTGTAGGCACATTATTAGATGCAGAAGAAGTGATGATCCTTGCAACTGGCCATCATAAGGCGCTTGCCGTTCAAGCAGCAGTCGAAGGTGGTGTGAACCATATGTGGACAGTGAGTGCACTTCAATTACATCGCCATTTTGTGTTAGTTTGTGATGAACCTGCACAGCAAGAATTGAAAGTAAAAACAGTTAAATATTTTACTGAATTAGAACAACGCGCCATTCATAGCGTGTTATAAGATCCTGCCGCTCAAAAGAGCGGTCATTTTTCTGATTATTTTATTTAAGGACAAAAAATGAGATATGCATTAACAAATTGTGTGATTTACACAAAATATGATGTTTTACGTGATTTTGCGGTAATTATTAACGGTGAAATTATTGAAGCGGTAGTTCCACAAGCTGAATTAGAAACAGGCATCAAAACCATTGATTTACAAGGTAATAATTTAACGGCGGGTTTTATTGATCTTCAATTAAATGGCTGCGGTGGCGTGATGTTTAACGACCAAACTAGCGTTGAAACCTTGGAAATTATGCAGGAAACTAACTTGAAATCAGGTTGTACCAGTTTCCTTCCTACTTTTATCACGGCACCAGATGAAAACATAAAAAGTGCGGTGAAAATTATGCGTGAATATTTAAACAAGCATAAAAACCAAGCACTTGGTTTACATATTGAAGGGCCGTTTATCAGTGTTGAGAAAAAAGGTGTACACCGTCCCGAATATATTCGTGAAATTACGCCTGAAATGAAAGATTTCCTCTGTGAAAATGGTGATGTCATTACAAAAATTACCATTGCCGCAGAAAACCCAACTATTAACTATACGCCTGATTTTGTGAAAGCGGGCATTATTGTCTCTGTAGGCCATTCTAATGCGACTTATGAAGTCGCTAAATCCGCATTCCACAAAGGCGCAACTTTTGCGACTCACTTGCATAATGCAATGTCGCCAATTAGTTCTGGACGTGCTATGGGCGTAGTAGGTGCAGTACTAGATTCTGATGTTTACACCGGTATTATCGTGGATGGTGTGCATATCAATTACGGCAATGTTCGCATTGATAAAAAAATCAAAGGTGACAAACTTTGTATTGTGACTGACTCTCTTGCTGCAGCAGGGGCTCCACCAGAATTGGAAACCTTCACATTCGTAGGAAAAACCATTTATATCCGAGATGGCCGCTGTTTTGATGCAAACGGTACGATTGCTGGAGCATCAATTACTATGATCGAATCTATTAAGAATGCAGTCGAGTTTGTAGAAATTCCGCTTGCTGAAGCAATTCGAATGAGTAACCTTTATCCTGCACGAGCAATTGGTGTGGATGATCGTTTAGGTTCGGTAGAAAAAGGAAAAATCGCAAATTTAGCCGTGTTTACGTCAGATTATAAAGTGACAGCAACTGTGCTTAATGGTGAATGGAAACCTAATTGATTTAAGGTGCGGTAAATTTTTCTGATCTTTTATAGCCCAACCAATCGGTTGGGTTATTTTTTGCTTTACTACTTTAATAAGAATAATTTTCATCTATAATATAAAACCAAGTTAATTACTAGGAGATAGATATGGCGAAAGATGAAGTAGGGCATAATTTTCTTGCACGTTTAGGTAAAACTCGTTTGCGTCCAGGCGGTAAAAAAGCGACAGACTGGTTAATTGCCAATGGCGATTTTGGCCAAGATAAAAAAGTGTTAGAGGTTGCCTGTAATATGGGAACGACAGCCATTGGATTGGCGAAGCAATTTGGTTGCCATATTGAAGGTGTTGATTTAGACGAACATGCGTTAGAAAAAGCACAAGCAAATATCGTCGCAAATGGCTTTCAAGACAAAATTCATGTGCAGCGTGCGAATGCGATGAAGTTGCCTTTTGCAGATGAAAGTTTTGATATTGTCATCAATGAAGCGATGCTCACGATGTTACCCGTGGAAGCTAAGAAAAAAGCCATTGCAGAATATTTTCGAGTGTTAAAACCAAATGGTTTATTGCTTACTCACGATGTTATGCTGGTGGGGAATGATCATCAAACGATTCTAGAAAATATGCGCAAAGCGATTAACGTGACGGTAACGCCATTAACGAAAGATGGCTGGAAAGGAATATTCCAAGAAAGTGGCTTTAGAAATGTTGATACTTTCTCTGGTGAGATGACTTTACTTTCACCAAAAGGGATGATTTATGATGAGGGCATTCTTGGGACGTTAAAAATCATCCGTAATGCTATGAAAGCAGAAAATCGTGAGCAATTTAAAAGAATGTTCAAAACCTTTAATGATCCTGAACATAAATTACATTTTATTGCTGTATGTAGTCAAAAATAATATAAAAAAAACAAAGGCCTACTTTTCTAGGCCTTTATCTTTTATTATTTAGCACAATTACATTCTGAATGGGCTGTTTTTTGTTCAAAACGTTCTGCAACGAAATCCCAGTTTACCACGTTCCAGAATTCTTTAATGTAGTCTGGACGACGGTTTTGGAATTTCAAGTAGTAAGCGTGTTCCCAAACGTCTAAACCTAAAAGTGGGAAACCTTCACAACCTGCCACTTCTTTACCCATTAATGGGTTATCTTGGTTTGCTGTTGATACCACGGCTAATTTACCTTCAGCAGTTAATACTAACCACGCCCAACCTGAACCAAAACGAGTTGCGGCTGCTTTTTCAAATTCAGCTTTAAATGTTTCTACAGAACCGAAATCACGTTCAATCGCATCTTTTAATGTACCTTGTAAAGTAGTACCTTTTTTCAAACTTTTCCAAAATAAACTGTGGTTTGTGTGACCGCCTGCATTATTGCGTAATGCACCACGTTTTTCTGCAGGGATTTTGTCAAGGTTAGAAACTAATTGACCTGGGCACATTTCCACTAACTCAGCGGGTAAACCTTCTAATGCAGCGTTTGCATTGTTTACATAAGCTTGATGGTGTTTGCTGTGGTGGATTTCCATTGTTTGCGCATCGAAATGTGGTTCTAATGCATCGTAGGCGTAGCCTAATTCAGGTAGAGTGTAAGCCATAATTTATTCCTTCTATGTAAAGACAAATTTCGTTGAGGGTTTTGGTCTATAACCAAAAGTGGGCAAATAATAGCAAAAATTTTGATTTAGATCATTAAATGTTTTTCCTTTTGCATTAATAGACGAATTTATTAAACCTTGTTTTAAATCAATAAACCTATCGATCTACTTCTAAAGAGTTATTTGTTTTGAGAGCTAAAATCTCGTCAAATATTTCTCTTGTGATAGAATACCGCCACTTTTTATTTTCCCTTTGCAATTATGTTTGAACCACACAAGTTATCTCTGCAAAATTTATCCTGCCAACGTGGTGAGCGAGTACTTTTTCGTGCTTTGACTTGCTATTTTAATAGCGGTGATTTTGTGCAAATTGAAGGGCATAACGGCATAGGTAAAACCAGTTTATTACGTATTCTTGCGGGTTTAGCTCAACCTTTAGAAGGCGAAGTGCGGTGGGATGCTGAAGCAATTTCTAAACAACGTGAACAGTATCATCAAAATTTGCTTTATTTAGGTCATCTTTCAGGCGTAAAACCAGAACTAACAGCATGGGAAAATTTGCAGTTTTATCAACGAATTAGCCAAGCGGAACAAAATACTGATATTTTGTGGGATTTGCTTGAGGAAGTGGGATTATTAGGTCGTGAAGATTTGCCTGCCGCACAACTTTCAGCAGGACAACAAAAGCGTATTGCATTAGGTCGCTTATGGCTGTCTCAAGCGCCCTTATGGATTTTAGATGAGCCGTTTACTGCGATTGATAAAAAAGGCGTGGAAATTCTAACCGCACTTTTTGATGAGCATGCTCAACGAGGTGGCATTGTGTTGTTAACCAGCCACCAAGAAGTACCAAGTTCTCATCTGCAAAAATTGAATTTAGCGGCTTATAAAGCGGAATAACTTAATGATTTTCTTAGAAATAATTAAACGTGAACTTCAAATTGCGATGCGCAAAAATGCGGAGATTTTAAATCCGCTATGGTTCTTTTTGCTTGTGATTACTTTGTTTCCGCTTGTTATTGGGCCAGATCCTAAATTACTTTCCCGTATCGCACCGGGTATTGCATGGGTAGCCGCATTGCTTTCAGCATTGCTTTCTTTTGAACGTTTGTTTCGTGATGATTTTATTGATGGCTCTCTTGAACAATTAATGTTAACCGCACAGCCTTTGCCGATGACTGCTTTGGCGAAAGTGGTTGCGCATTGGTTACTCACAGGCTTACCGCTTATTTTGCTATCGCCTATTGCCGCTTTATTGCTTTCTCTTGAGGTCAATATTTGGTGGGCATTGGTTTTGACATTGTTACTGGGCACTCCTGTATTGAGTTGTATCGGTGCAATTGGTGTGGCCTTAACAGTGGGATTGCGAAAAGGGGGCGTGTTGTTGAGTTTGCTTGTTGTTCCGTTGTTTATTCCTGTTTTAATTTTTGCCTCATCAGTATTAGAGGCGGCAGGCTTAAATGTGCCTTATGGCGGGCAACTGGCAATTTTAGGTGCTATGATGGTTGGCGCAGTAACACTTTCGCCTTTTGCCATCGCCGCGGCACTGCGAATTAGTTTAGATAATTAATTTCATTCTACCGTATAAAAGTGCGGTGGTTTTTCTCTTAAATTTTTAAGGATCTTTTTTATGTGGAAGTGGTTACATCCTTATGCAAAACCCGAAACTCAGTATCGTATCTGCGGTAAATTGAGTCCGCTATTTGCATTTTTAACACTTATTTTACTCGGTGTTGGCATTGTATGGGGCTTAGCATTCGCCCCAGCAGATTACCAACAGGGTAATAGTTTCCGAATTATGTATGTTCATGTGCCGACAGCGATTTGGTCAATGGGTGTGTACGGATCAATGGCGATTGCAGCTGTGGTTGCCCTTGTATGGCAAATTAAGCAAGCTCACCTCGCCATGATTGCAATGGCGCCAATTGGAGCATTGTTTACTTTCTTATCGCTTGTTACGGGCGCCATTTGGGGTAAACCAATGTGGGGCACTTGGTGGGTGTGGGATGCTCGCTTAACTGCAGAATTGATTTTATTCTTTCTTTATCTTGGTATCTTAGCGCTTTATTCTGCTTTTTCAGATCGTAACGTAGGGGCAAAAGCGGCTGGGATTTTATGCATTACAACGGTCGTGATTTTACCGATTATTCATTTTTCTGTGGAATGGTGGAACACGTTACATCAAGGTGCGAGTATCACTAAACTGGAAAAACCATCCATTGCAATTCCAATGTTGGTTCCATTAATTTTGTGTATTTTCGGTTTTTTAACCTTGTATATTTGGCTTACTTTAGTTCGCTATCGCGTGGAATTATTGAAAGAAGATGCGAAACGTCCTTGGGTTAAAGCATTGGCTCAAACACTGAAATAAAGTGCGGTTAGTTTTTTAGCGATTTTTAGAAGGAATATTTTATGTTTTTCCAGACTTGGAGTGATTTTTTTAATATGGGTGGCTACGGTTTTTACGTATGGTTATCCTATGCAGTAAGTTTAGTGGCAGTGATTGCCTTAATTGTTCAAAGTGTAAAACAACGCAAGACAGTGTTACAAAATGTATTGCGTGAGCAACAACGCGAAGAACGTTTACAACAAGCAAATAAAGGGAACACACTATGAATCCAAGACGTAAATCCAGATTTAAATTAGTCATTTTTGTTGTGCTCGGCATTGCTATTGCAAGTGGATTGATGCTGTATGCGTTACGTCAAAATATCGATTTGTTTTATACGCCATCTGAAGTGATTCAAGGTAAGGATAATAACCCGAATCAAAAACCTGAAGTGGGGCAACGTATTCGTGTTGGCGGTATGGTGGTTGAAGGCACAGTAGTGCGTGATCCAAAAAGCTTGAAAGTGCGGTTTGATTTAAATGATATTGGCCCTGCGATCACTGTTGAATATGAAGGCATTTTGCCGGATCTTTTCCGTGAAGGACAAGGTATTGTGGCTCAAGGTGTATTAACTCAGCCAACCGTTTTAACCGCGACAGAAGTATTGGCTAAACACGATGAAAATTATGTGCCACCAGAACTTGGTGAAAAAATGCAAAAAGTGCATAAACCAATGGGGATTGGTGATGCTGATTTAAAAGGCGAAAGCACACGTGATCGTCAAGAAAAAGAAGGCGCAAAATGATTGCTGAATTAGGAAATTATGCGCTGGCTTTAAGTTTAGCCGTATCGCTTATGTTGGCGATTTTCCCTTTGTGGGGGGCAGAAAAGGGCAATGTACAATTAATGGCATTAGCTCGCCCAATGACTTATGGTTTATTGGCAAGTTTAAGCATTGCTTTTGCTGCATTATTTTATTTATTCGCAGTAAATGATTTTAGTGTTCAGTATGTCGTGAATAACTCTAATACGGCTTTACCTATTTATTATCGTTTGTCTGCCGTCTGGGGTTCTCATGAAGGTTCTTTATTACTGTGGATTTGGTTACTCGCCGTTTGGTCATCTGCCGTTGCTTTGTTGAGTAAACATTTACCCCAAGAAGCGGTTGCTCGCGTACTTGGTATTATGGGGATTATTAGCGTAGGTTTTGTGTTGTTCGTCTTGTTCACTTCAAATCCTTTTACTCGTACTTTCCCAGATTTTCCAGTGGACGGAAAAGAGCTCAATCCAATGTTGCAAGATATAGGCTTGATTTTCCACCCTCCATTACTTTATATGGGCTATGTTGGTTTTTCTGTGGCATTTGCGTTTGCGATAGCATCCTTAATGACGGGAAAATTAGATTCAGCTTGGGCGCGTTGGTCACGTCCTTGGACACTTGCTGCTTGGGTATTTTTAACTTTAGGTATCGTACTTGGTTCTTGGTGGGCTTATTATGAGCTTGGCTGGGGCGGCTGGTGGTTCTGGGATCCTGTGGAAAACTCCTCGTTTATGCCATGGCTTGCTGGTACTGCATTGATTCACTCTCTTTCTGTGACAGAAAAACGTGGTTCTTTTAAAGCTTGGACGGTATTACTTGCGATTTTAGCCTTTTCACTTTGTCTGCTCGGCACGTTCTTAGTTCGTTCTGGCATTTTAGTTTCAGTTCACGCATTTGCATCGGATCCAACTCGTGGTTTGTATATTTTGGCTTACCTCGTTGTGGTGATTGGTGGTTCGCTAGCGCTCTATGCGTATAAAGGAAGTCAAATTCGTTCTCGTGATAATGCAGAACGCTATTCACGTGAAAGCATGTTGTTATTAAATAATATCTTATTAATGACCGCTCTTTGCGTTGTATTCTTAGGAACATTGTTACCACTCGTTCACAAACAACTTGGTTTAGGTTCTATTTCTATTGGTGCGCCATTCTTTGATCAAATGTTCTTAATTATTATGACACCATTTGCATTATTGCTTGGTATTGGACCTTTGGTGAAATGGCGTAGAGACCAATTTTCTGCAATTCGTACGCCTGTTGTTATCAGTGTATTTGTTATGGTGATTGCGGGTTTTGCGTTACCTTACTTCTTGCAAGATAAAGTTACAGTAAGTTCGGTGCTTGGTTCAATGATGACCGTGATTATCGCTCTACTAGCACTTTATGAATTGCAACAACGTGCGACGCATCGTGAACCATTCTTTGTGGGCGTACGCAAACTATCTCGTTCTCATTGGGGAATGATGTTAGCCCATCTGGGTGTAGCAATGACCGTATGGGGAATTGCATTTAGCCAAAACTTTAGCGTAGAACGTGATGTTCGAATGAAAGTCGGTGAGAGTGCGCAAATTGGTCGTTACGATTTTAAATTCGCAGGTGTGACGGATGTTAATGGTCCAAATTACATTGGTGGAAAAGCGCAAATTGATATTTCGAAAGATGGGCAACCAGAAGCAAGCTTATTTGCAGAAAAACGTTTTTACACAGTAAGTCGTATGTCTATGACGGAAGCCGCCATTGCTGGTGGTTTAACTCGTGATCTCTATGTGGCTCTCGGTGAAAAGATTGATGATAATTCTTGGGCGTTACGCTTATATTACAAGCCGTTTATTCGCTGGATTTGGATTGGCGGCTTGTTTATGGCGTTAGGTGGATTGTTGTGTATGTTCGATCGACGCTATCGATTTAACGCTTTATTGAAAAAATAATATGACGGCGCACCTTGATTAAGGTGTGCCTTAACTTTTAATTAGATTATGTGAACAATGCGGGCTTTTATAAAAGTCTACTTTGGTTTTTTATATTTAAAGTGCGGTAAAAAATGAAAAAAAAATTACTCGTTCCTCTTATTCTCTTTTTATCGATAACAATTGCATTTTTAGTGCAATTAAAACGTAATGCGCAAGGTGAAGATATTAAAGCATTAGAGTCTGCTTTGGTTGGAAAGCCTGTGCCAGCAAAAAATTTAACGGAGCTTTTTGAAAATAAAGCTTACACGAACGAATTGTTTCAACAAGGTAAGCCAGTTTTACTTAATGTGTGGGCGACGTGGTGTCCGACTTGTTATGCCGAACATCAATATTTAAACAAACTTGCTAAAGACGGTGTGCGAATTATCGGTTTAGATTATAAAGATGAATCACCTAAAGCAATGAAGTGGTTAAAAGATCTTGGCAATCCTTATAAAGTTGTTTTAAAAGATGAAAAAGGTTCTTTCGGTTTGGATTTAGGAGTATATGGGGCACCAGAAACTTTCATTGTAGATGGAAAAGGTGTGATTCATTATCGTTATGCTGGAGATGTAAACGAAAAAGTTTGGACTCAGACTTTAAAACCAATTTATGACAAACTTTCGGAGCAACAATAATGAAAAAAACATGGCTATTTTTGACCGCACTTTTGTTTAGCTCAGTGGCGTTTTCAGCTATTGACGCATTAAATTTTAGTTCTCCACAGCAAGAGAGTGATTACCACCAATTAACACAATCTTTGCGTTGCCCTCAATGTCAAAATAACAATATTGCGGATTCCAATGCGACTATCGCTGTGGATATGCGTGGCAAAGTATTTGAGCTTTTACAAGAAGGCAAATCGAAAAATGATGTAGTGGAGTATATGGTGGCGCGTTACGGCAATTTTGTAACCTATGATCCACCTATGACAGCGAGTACATTAGTGCTATGGATTGCGCCATTATTGCTTGTGTTGTTAGGCGTGGTATTTTTATTAAGACGTAAGCCAAAAGCTCAAAGTGCGGTGAAATCCCAAGATGTTTTAACTGATGAAGATAATGCGCGTTTGGCAGAATTATTAAACAAGGATAAATAGATGAATTTTGCATTAATTTTTATATTAACCACTTTAGTTGTGGCGTTAATTTGTTTTTATCCTTTATTGCGTCAATTCAAAGCGAAACATTGGCAAAAACGTGATGATTTAAATAAGGCGTTATATTTCTCGCGCTTGGAAGAAATTGAGCAAGATAATTCCCAAGGTTTAGTTGAAAATGTTGAGCAACTCAAACAAGAATTACAGAAGACCTTGCTTGATGATGTGCCGAGCAAGGTTCAAGAGAATGCGGATTATTCTGGCAAATCTTATGGAAAAGTGTGGTTTGTGTCTGGCGTGTTGGCGCTAGGAATTATCGCGGGCTCTTCTTATTTTATGGTGGGCTCTTGGCAAGCTGAATCGATGTTAGAGCAAACTTATGCGAAATTGCCATATTTCTATGAGCGAATGAAAGATGAAGATAAAAATCCATTTTCTGATGCAGAAATGCAGCAATTTTCTACCGCACTTCGAATCGATTTGCAGAAAAATCCAACTGATGCAAAAAAATGGTGGATGCTCGGTCAGATTGGGATGAATTTAGGTGATGTACGTTTAGCATTTGATAGTTATCAGAAGGCCAACAAGTTAGAACCAGATAATGTGCAATATAAATTAGGCTATGCTCGCGTGTTGATGTTCTCTGATGATGCGACTGATAAACTAAAAGGTGGCGATTTATTACGTGAAGTGATTCGTCAAGATCATACTAATGTTGAGGCCCTAAGTTTGCTCGCATTCCGTTATTTTGAAACGGAAGATTATAAAATGGCGGCAGTGACTTGGGCGATGATGCTGCGCTTAATGCCGAAAGATGATGAGAGGGTTCCATTAATTGAAAAAAGTATTCGTGCCGCGCGTGATGCTTTAGAAGCGCAGAACGAAGAAAAATCAAAAAGTATTACCCCTGAAAAATAACCTAGAGCATTGTAGTGCTTTCTGATATAGTGCGGTAAAAATGATTATTGATGATGAACCTATTTATTAGGTTTTCATTATGTTACTATCATAATTAATACGAACTAATTAGAATAGATAATTTATCGCTTGAAATGTTATTCTTTTTTAAGCCTGATGGTTTGACGTTAGAGCGATATCAATATAGTAAAGACTAAGGAAAAAATAAATATGAAGCATCAATCTTATATTTCGGTTCCGTTATTTTTTCTTATGGTTAGCAGCCTTGTTATTGCTCGGGTTTCTATTGCAAGTAATATTACTTATGTTGATTCGGCAGATCAAAAAAGCTTTTCGTCTGAAATTTCAGATAATGATGTACAGCTTTTGGGGCAGAGTATTGAATTAAAAGTTTATAAAATGGATGAGATGAGTTCATCTCAAACTATTTATGAATCTCCGGCTGGGATTTGTAAAGGGTTTAAGGCTAGAGGTGTAAATTATACAAATTCAACCCACAATTATCTTTCACCCAATGATAAAACAGAATATTATGGCAGCGTAACTGGCGCTACAATTTATGGTGGGAAGAATACGCAAAATTTAAGTTATGTACCCGTTTATTCTATTTCTGATAAAAAAGTATCTGAGCGTATTCAAATTATAGAAAATAAGAAATTGAAGGAAAAGGCTGTTAACAATGTATCAGAAGGGAAAGCGGTGTTAACAGAAGTAATTTGTAAATAGAGGTGGATATGAAAAAAAATATTTTAGTATTAGGTATAACATGTTTATTAGTTGCATGTTCTTCTGATAATAAGCCAGATAATGGCATTTATGATATGAAAACAGTTCAGGAATATAACGCCCGAGTGCAGAGTGGAAATACTGTTGTTGCCTCACAAAAAGCTCGGGTCTCTAAACAAGAAGAAACACCACTAAAAATGAATGCGAGTGATGAGAAAGCGAAAGTAAGAATTATTAGCCCTACTCTTCCTGTGGTCCCCGCTGTGGGTGTCGGTTATTATCATCATTATCATAATTGGTAATAGAAATTTGAGAATTTAGACAGCTATATTTTTATAGCTGTTTTTTTGATTGTAATAATTAGAAAGGACGATAATTTTATAGTAAAAAAAGCGAGCTTATGCTCGCTTTTTTATAATGAATCTAGCTCTTATAGACTCGTTACCGCAAATAACACCCAAACGGTATAAATTGTGGCTAAACCATAAAAGATAAATCCACCAGCTGGCACATGTATTTTAAGATCGTGCATACCGTGGTGAATACGATGTAAACCGCACCACATTGGGAAAATAGTAAGCACTAAAATAACTAATTTACCAATCCAAGAATAAGCAAAAGTAATTAAATTATGCGCATCGACTAAACCAAATGGTAATAACAAACCGATAATTAAAATAACGACAGGGAAAAAAATTGCACTCACTGTGCCGCCTGCACCGAACATTAACCATACTGGCGGTTCGCCGGAGCGTTTTGGATTTTGATCAACCATTTTTTCTCTCCCTTAGATATAAACTAAAACTAAAGCAATCACGCTAACTAATGCTGTTACCGCCCAAAGTGCATTTCTTACAACGCGGTGTGGTAAGCGTTCATTTTTCACAATGATATTCATTACTTTTGGTGTCATTAAGAAGTATGTCACCGTATGATAAAGCGTTGCGATAAGCGTAATAATATTTAAGAACACCACAATTGGGTTTCTTAAAAACTCAATAAAGCTCAAGATGCCTAAGCCTGGCATTGGATTGCTTGCGAGGCAAAGAACACCATAAAGCAATACAATACAAAACCATACAGCAAAGATTGAAGTCGCTTCACGTAGCATATAAGCTTTATAGAAGTCCAATTTTTGCCACCAAGTCGCTGTCATTGGACGGACATATTTTTTACGTTTACTAACTGTTACTGACATTCCTTCCCCCTTAGCTTTTTGGTTTTAGCATAGAGATAACATAATCTTTGGCACTTTCCACTTTTCCTTGGTTAATTGCAGAAGCAGGATCCACATGTTTTGGACAAACTTCTGAGCAATAGCCAACGAAAGTACAACTCCAAACCCCGTTTTTACCATTTAACAATGACATACGTTTTGCTTTACCATGGTCACGGTTATCAAGATTATAACGATGAGCCATCGTAATAGCTGCAGGACCTAAAAATTCAGGATTTAAACCAAATTGAGGGCAAGCGGCATAGCATAAACCACAGTTGATACACATTGAGAATTGACGATATTTCTCAAGCTGTGCAGGCGTTTGTTTAGTACGGCTTACTTGTAATTCTTTCGATGGATGTGGTTTACCATCTAATGCTGGTGCTTCGTTACCAATAATATAAGGTTTAATTGCCTCTAAACTTTCAATAAAGTGGCTTAAATCAACCACTAAGTCACGTTCAATTGGGAAGTTTGCTAACGGCTCAATACGCATATGGCCACTGTAATCACGTAAGAACGTTTTACAAGCCAATTTCGGTTTATTATTTACCATCATCCCGCAAGAACCACAAATCGCCATACGGCAAGACCAACGATAAGAAAGAGATGGCTCAAGTTTATCCTTAATATAACCTAACGCATCAAGCAATGAAGTTTGATTATCATAAGGTACTTGATAGGTACTTAGATGCGGCTCTTGATCGATTTCAGGATTGTAGCGTAATACTTCAACATTCATTACTGGTGAATTAGCCATTTGCTTGCTCCTTAGCTTTCGCAGCTGCTTCTTGAGCTTCTGCTTCCGCACCGTAAACACGTTTTGCAGGTTGAGATTTAGTAATTTTCACCGGACTGTATTCGATACGCGGCGCACCGTTTTCATTGTAGAAAGCAAGTGTGTGTTTTAAATAATTTACATCATCACGTTCAGTGTAATCTAAGCGTTGGTGAGCACCTCGAGATTCTTTACGTTCAATCGCTGAATTTGCAATAGATTGTGCAACATCTAGGATGTAGCCTAACTCAACTGTATAAAGTACATCTGTATTGAACACGCTTGAGTTATCTGCTACACGAATACGTTTGTAACGTTCTTTTAATTCTGCAATTTTATCTACTGCTTTTTGCATGCTTGCTTGGTCACGGTAAATACCACAGCCTTCTTCCATTACAGAACCCATTTCGTCACGGATTTCAGACCAAGATTCGTTACCTTCTTGTTTATGAAGGGCTTCTAAACGAGCGACAACATCTTTTGCTTGAGCATCAACCGCACTTTGATTTACAGATTGAGCCTCTACAGCACGTTGTGCCGCATATTCGCCAGCAACACGACCTAACACAACAAGTTCAGCTAAAGAGTTAGATCCTAAACGGTTTGCACCATGTAAACCTGAAGATGCACACTCACCTACAGCAAATAAACCTTTGATACGCGTTTCGCTGTTAAAGTCAACCTCAATACCACCCATCGTGTAGTGAACAACTGGACGAACTGGGATTGGCTCATTCACTGGATTTACACCTTCATAAGCACTTGCTAATTCACAAATGAATGGCAGACGCTCATGTAAATATTTTTCACCAAGATGACGTAAATCTAAATGCACAACATCTACGCCTTTCGCGGTTTTTAAGGTATTACCTTTTTTCCATTCTTGCCAGAATGCTTGAGAAACTTTATCGCGAGGACCAAGTTCCATATATTTATTTTGTGGTTTTCCAATTGGAGTTTCAGGTCCTAGACCGTAATCTTGAAGATAGCGATAGCCATCTTTATTCACTAAGATACCGCCTTCACCACGACAACCTTCAGTCATTAAGATGCCGGTATTCGGTAAACCTGTTGGGTGATATTGAACAAACTCCATATCACGAAGTGGTACACCATGACGATACGCCATAGATAAGCCGTCACCTGTTACAATACCGCCATTGGTATTGAATTTAAATGCACGACAACCACCGCCAGTTGCAATAACAACCGCATTTGCATTGATTTGAACAAGTGAACCTTCCATCATGTTCATCGCAACCATACCACGAGCATGGCCATCATCAACAAGAATATCTAATACGAAGTGTTCATCAAAACGTTGGATTTGTGGATATTGAATAGAAGTTTGGAAAAGCGTGTGTAATAAGTGGAAACCTGTTTTATCAGCGGCGAACCAAGTACGCTCAATTTTCATTCCACCAAAACGACGTACGTTTACATCGCCATCAGCTTTACGGCTCCAAGGACATCCCCAACGTTCTAATTGAGTCATTTCCACTGGTGAATGTTGTACGAAATATTCCACAACATCCTGTTCGCAAAGCCAGTCACCACCAGCCACAGTATCTTGGAAGTGTTTATCGTAAGAATCTTCTTCTTTGATAACTGCCGCTGCGCCACCTTCTGCTGCCACAGTATGGCTACGCATTGGGTACACTTTTGAAACTAATGCAATTTTTAAGTTAGGATTTGCTTCTGCTGCTGCAATCGCTGCACGTAAACCGCCACCACCAGCGCCAACAATCGCAATATCGACATTAACTGTTTGCACGATATCCTCCAATAAATGTAGAAAGTAAAAAATAGAAATCACCCTAAAAGGGTAATCTAGTAAGGCCATTCTGCCATTTTTTGTTACAAATTAATAACGTTTTTTATGTAGGAAAAGGGGAAAAAGTATGATTTTGTGATCTACCTCAAAAAAGCTTAGATTGAGTTGAGAAGGGCTCTCGTTTACAATGATGCAAATTTAAAAATGGGAATAAAAATGACCGCACTTACTCATTGGCAACCTTCTGCCGATATAAAAAATCTGCTTAAACGTGCAAAAATTATTGCTGAAATTCGTCAATTTTTTACAGAACGAGGCTTACTTGAAGTTGAGACGCCTGTTCTAAGTGAATTTGGCGTCACTGATTTGCACCTTTCCACATTTAGCACAGAATTTCTCGCGCCTTTTGGTGAACAATCCAAAACACTTTGGCTTTCTACAAGCCCTGAATATCATATGAAACGCTTGCTTGCTGCAGGCAGTGGACCAATATTCCAAATCAGTAAAGTGTTCCGTAATGAAGAAGCCGGTAATCGCCACAATCCAGAATTTACCATGTTGGAATGGTATCGACCGCACTTTAGTATGCATCGTTTAATTAATGAAGTGGATGATTTACTCCAACAAATTTTAGATTGCCCACCTGCAGAAAGTTTAAGCTACCAATTTGTTTTCCAAGAATATGTAGGTTTAGATCCCTTATCTGCAGAACGTTCAGAATTAATCGAAGCGGCGCGTAAACATAACTTTATGGCGGAAGATAATGAAGATCGCGATACTTTATTACAGTTTTTATTTAGTGAAGTCGTTGAACCTCAAATAGGAAAAGATCGACCTGTGGCGGTTTATCATTTCCCTTCAACGCAAGCCGCCCTAGCACAAGTGAGCCCAGAAGATCAGCGAGTTGCAGAACGCTTTGAGTTTTATTACAAAGGGTTAGAACTGGCAAATGGTTTCCATGAATTGACAGATGCACGAGAACAAAGACATCGTTTTGAATTAGATAATCAGCAAAGAAAGAAACATGGATTGCCAGTTCGAGACATTGACGAACGTTTTCTATCTGCATTGGAAGCTGGCTTACCAAATTCTTCTGGCGTTGCGCTAGGAGTCGATCGCCTGATTATGGTTGCGTTAGGTTGTGAAAAAATTAATGAAGTGATTTCTTTTGCCGTGGATAATGCCTAGACGAAAAGTGCGGTAAAGATTTACCGCACTTTTGATTTTTAGTTACTGATCCATAATGGCAATCGTATAGTAACAGCAAGCCCGCCTAGTGGGCTTTTTTCAGCCCAGACCTTTCCTTGATGCTCCTGAATAACATTAGACACAATCGCCAATCCTAGTCCTGTGCCGCCAGTCGTTCTAGTTCGAGTTTCATCAACTCGATAAAACGGTTTGAAGATTTTTTCAAATTCATCTGGATGGACTCCAGATCCGTTGTCATCTATACGGATCCTGAGAAATTCTTCTTCTTCTTCTTCTTCTTGGATAAAAATATGAAGTTCGATCTTATCCTTGGTGTATTTAAGCGCATTTGTCACAATGTTTTCAACCGCACTTTCTAGCAATCTAAAATTGCCGTTAAGTTGTAATTCATTTTTAGGTAAACGAATATTTGTGAGAAACGCTATACCACGTTGCTCAGCCTCAAATTTTGCATCCTTGATAATATCAGTCCAAAGCGTATTAGCATAAAAAATATCCCGTTCCATTTGGCTATTCATTTTCTGGCGTGAAAGTAGAAGCAATTCACTAATCATTTTATCCATGCGCCCAATTTCTCTTTCAATGCGTTTTACGCTATCTGTTTCACCACATTCATGACGAACAAGCGCTGTAGCTAGTTGTAAACGTGCTAGTGGTGTTTTAAGCTCATGTGAAATGGAAGACAGTAAAGATTGTTGATTGGAGATAAGATTGTCAATCGCCGTTGACATTCTATTAAAACTTCTTCCAACTTGTCGAAGTTCAAGAGGGCCTGATAGGGATAAGTTACGATCAATTTTAAAGTTCCCTAGGGCGACAGAATTTGCGGCTTCTTGTAAACGAGATATTGGGGTGACAATGGTTTTTGTGAACCACCAGAGTAATGGTGTAGTAATTAATAAGATTAAGAAACCAAGCATAGCTGGGTTATCAAATAAATAATTTAAAATTGCTTGTTGTGGATTTATATGATTGATGAAGAATAAAGCATATTCGTCAGGTTTATCACTAAGATAAATTTGGAATGGGCCAACAATTTGTAAATCATTGAAAGTTTTTCGTTTGGGATGAGAAAAATCATCAGAAACAACAGAGAATGCTAAAATTGCATCACGCTCTTCCGGTAATTCACCTAATATATTTTGGGTCTGTAAATTGACTAAAACAGGACGATATGGATTGTATTTATCTGTTGGCAATACGGGGGCCTCTACGAGTAGATTACTAAGTTGTTTATTCCGTATTGTATCCATGATTCTTTTCTGGTAGTTGATTACTTCAGATTCTTTTAAAGGCGTATAAATTCGAAGATCAAAATAAGGCATGATAACAATAAGTGTCATCATGGCAAAGAATGCTATCCAGAAAACTGAAAATGTACGTATGGCTAATTGGTTAATATTAAAAATCTTAGTGAGTTTCATTATTCTATGGCACTAAAAGATATCCACGTCCACGTAATGTTCTAAACCAAGGTAGATCATTCTCTCGGAGAGGGAGTTTTTTACGTAGATTTGACATATGCATATCAATGGAACGGTCAAAGGGAGTAAGAGGCTTGCCCAATACTTTCTCACTGAGTTCATCTCTGGTTGCGCTACCATTTGGAGATTGAATTAATTGGTAAAATAGTAAAAATTCTGTGCTAGTTAAATTTAAATCTTTACCTTGATAAATAGCTCGTTGAGAAATTGGATGTAATTCAATCCCGTGAAAGAATATTACTGAATTTTCATTTTCAGAATTTTTTGTAGATTTACCGTTTTCTGTTTTGAGGAGGACGCTACGGCGTAAAATAGCTTTTATACGGGCAACTAATTCACGATCATTAAATGGTTTAGGCAAGTAATCATCCGCACCCAATTCTAAACCAAGCACGCGATCGATATCGTCACCTCTTGCAGTAAGCATCATCACTGGCACATTAGAGACTTTACGAATTTCTTTTAATGTATCAAGACCATTTAGCTTAGGCATCATCACATCAAGTAAAACCAACTCATGGCCTTCATCCAGTTTTTGTAATGCCTCTAATCCATTATTTGCTGTTTGAACTTCAAATCCTTCCAGTTTCAGGAGTGCAGATAGTAATTCCGTTAATTCAATGTCATCATCAACGAGTAAGAGCTTTGACATAGGCGCTGTCCTTTTTATCAAACGTCTGTGTTTATACTGTCACTATAAGTGTAAGCTTATTTCCAGAATTGCCACCAGCTTGATTTTGGTTTCTCACCAGTTTGAATAATGGTGTTGTTTTCGCCTTGTTGCAAAACTTCTGGCAAAGGTTTATCAAGATTGGTTTCTGTCACCATACCACGTTGATCAAATTTTACAGTGAAAGTGTGTTGAACAGGTGTTTCATAAGCACGTTGTTGTAAGAACACATAGTACCAAGTCTGACTATTATAAGGATCGATTAATACTGGCGTACCCAACAAATATTGTACTTGTTGAGCTGTCATGCCTTCTTTAACTTGAGCAACTGTAGTCGCTTCTAAATAGTTGCCTTGCGGTACATCAATTCGATATACAACTTTTTCAACGGTGGAACAAGAAGCGACGCTTAATGCTAAAAAGGTTGCGCCTAAAAGTGTTTTAACTTGCATTTTCTTTACCTTATTTGTGCAAAAGTACTGTCAAATAATACCCAAGTTTGAGCATATTTCCAAATTAATTCTCTGATTTTAAAGCCTTTTGTAATTGATCTTTTAAATTCGGCGGTAAACCCTTGATAGTAAGCGTATCCGTCATTGGTTCCCATTGAATTCGAGTATTTAATAAATCGGCATCGAAACTAATACTCACCCCCTTTCCTGAACCAGTGAATTTCGTTAGGGATTTTAAAGTTGAACGTACTGGCGGAATGCTATCTTCCAAGCCATAATTCTGTTCTCCCGCAAAGGTAACAAAAGGCTGTTCGTTTAGAGTGGGTAAGGAATCAGAAAGTTCCTGCAATTCAATTTCATCACCGCCTGCAAGTTGAGCTTTGCAATATTCAAACACTTGTTTTTTCACCGCTTGAGTTTGCTCTTTGTTGAGTTCGCCTTGATCGCAGTAATCACTCACTGCTTGCAATAAACACTGATTTTGTACTTGTGGATTTAATCCTTCTTCGGCACCTAAAAAATCCATGAAAAAATCACTAATTTTTCGACCGACACGGCCTTTTATGAAAGTTAAATAACGATTAGAGTTTGCATTCACCTGCAAATCCGTCAAATTCACTCTTGCCGCAATATCAAACTGAGTAATATCAAGATATTCTGTACGGCGAATATCTAAATGCTCATCCACTAACATACTATGACGGCTATCAAGCAATGCAATAAACAAATAATCTGTTGCTAAGAAATTATATTGACATAAAATCAAAGTACCACTTTCTGCAAAGTTATATTTACCTAGCTCATCTGCAAGCAATTTTGTTGAGTATTGACTAAAACCTAAAAACTCAATTTCTTGTTCCAATAAACGATTTAAATGTTGTGCAAATATAGACTTTTCCTGAAACACACCAAAAGCCTTAGCTTTATTTTGATAGCCTTGATGAAGTTGCAACATCATTTGTTCTACTTCTGGCGTAATTGACAACAGCTCATCGCGTAATACGCTTTCCATTTTTATGCTGTCGCCATCCACATTTTTGACTAACTGATGCAAAACAATTTGATTAACGGTAATACTCATTTTTGTCACCTTTGAAAAATTTGCCGCAAATTATAACCGCACTTTTTAAGCAAGAAAAAAGAAATTATTTAGGTTCTACCAAATAATCGGGTATCATAAGCCAAATTTTTTGTTTTATTTTTAACATTATGGCTCAACATTCTAAATATTCTGATGCTCAATTAAGTGCGATTGTAAACGATATGATCGCAGTATTAGAAAAGCATAAAGCCCCTGTAGATCTATCCTTAATCGCACTGGGTAACATGGCGAGTAATTTATTAACCACCAGTGTGCCACAAACTCAACGTGAGGCATTAGCTCAAGCGTTTTCTAATTCCTTAATTAATGCGGTAAAAACACGTTAATATGAAATGGATTAAAAAAGGCACCTTCAGTGGCAAACAATACCGCGATGACGTTTCACGAAAAATCTCGTGGGGTCATTGGTTTGCCTTTTTTAATATTATTGTTGCTATTCTTATTGGCACTCGTTATGCCTTTATCATTGACTGGCCAGATACTCTCGCAGGAAAACTTTATTTCTTTGTGAGTTTGCTCGGGCATTTCAGTTTCAATGTTTTTGCGTTGTACTTACTCGTGGTCTTTCCACTGAGTTTCATTGTTAAAAACCACCGCACTTTTCGCGGATTAACCGTGATTTTTTCCACGATTTGTATAACCTTATTATTATTTGATACCGCCGTTTTCAATCGTTTTAATCTGCATTTATCCTCTGTTGTATGGAATTTGCTGGTCAATCCAGAAAATGGTGAAATGTCACGCGATTGGCAAATTTTCTTTGCACCAATGCCAATAATTTTACTGGCTCAAATGTTATTTTCTCGCTGGAGTTGGGAAAAATTACGCAGTCTTGAACGCCAAAAATGGCTAAAAAGTACTGGCATATTCTTAACCGCAACGTTCATTGCGACGCATTTAATTTATGCTTGGGCTGATGCTTATTTGTATCGTCCTATCACCATGCAACGTTCTAATTTCCCTTTATCTTATCCAATGACAGCTCGTTCTTTTTTAGAAAAACACGGTTTCTTGGATGGAGAAGAATATACGCAAAAATTGGAGCAAGAAGGTCGTTTAGATGCCTTAAAAATTGATTATCCGAAAAAAGAACTCACTTATGCACCAATTACGCATAAATCTAATATTCTGATCGTAACGGTTTCAGGTTTGCGCCATGATGCGATTTCTAGTGAAAAGATGCCAAAACTTGCTGAATTTGCGACAAGTTCAACAGAATTCACTAATCATTACAGCACAGGTAACAGTAACAACGCAGGCTTAATTGGGTTATTTTACGGGCTAAATGCAAATTACACCGATAGCGTTTTAAGCAATCATACCCAATCTGTTTTAATCGAAAAATTACGTGCTGAAAATTATCAATTGGGTTTATTTTCTGCTACGAATTTCAAAGATAGCGTCTTCCGCCAAGCATTATTTCGTGAAATAAAACTTCCATCAAATAAAACCAACAAACCCAATAATGAAAGTGCGGTAAAAAATCTCAATGATTTTATTAAAGCGCAAAAAACAGACTCCCCTTGGTTTGCTTATTTGGATTTAGCCTTGGAGGCTAAAAATCCATCAGATTATGACCGCACTTTGCAGGACATTGATTCTCTTTTAGCAAAAGCGTTAGAAAGTACACCGCTTGAAAATACATTAGTCATTATCACGTCAGAGCATGGTGTAACCTTTAATGAAATGAATGAAAAAGAGCGAGAAAACTACTTTGGGCGCGATGAAGTTCAAGTGCCATTGCTTGTATATTGGAAAGATTTACCGGTAGGCAAGCAATATGGGTTAAGCAGTCATACCGATATTTTACCTGCATTGATGAGACAAATTTTCCATGTAGAAAATAGATTAATGGATTATACACAAGGGGCTAATTTATTTGACCTGAGCGGGCGCGATTGGGTTCAAGCGTCTAATTTTAATTGGAATGTAATTATTCAATCAGATGGCACTCAATATCATATTAATCGTAAAGGTAACTACAAAAAGTTTAACCCTAACTATGAGGAGCAATCTTCGGATAGACCGCCGTTAGGCTTATTCTTGGAAACGTTTCAACTTGAAAATCAATTTTTTGAAAAATAGATAGATAAAATAATATGAACGACGAACAGCAAAATTTAAACCAATCTGAAAATACGAAAAAAACTTTTTTTCAATCTTTATTTGGTCGCTTTTTTCAAGGTGAACTAAAAAATCGTGAAGAACTTGTGGAAGTGATTCGCGATTCAGAACAAAACGATTTAATTGATCAAAATACGCGTGAAATGATAGAAGGCGTGATGGAAATCGCGGAGCTTCGTGTTCGAGATATTATGATTCCTCGTTCACAAATTATTTTTATTGAAGATCAACAAGATTTAAATACTTGTTTAAACACAATTATTGAATCCGCACATTCTCGTTTTCCTGTGATTGCCGATGCAGATGATCGCGATAATATCGTAGGCATTTTGCATGCAAAAGATTTATTGAAATTTTTACGTGAAGATGCCGAAGAGTTTGATTTATCTTTATTATTACGTCCCGTCGTGATTGTGCCAGAAAGCAAAAGAGTGGATCGTATGTTGAAAGATTTCCGCTCTGAGCGTTTCCATATGGCTATTGTGGTGGACGAATTTGGTGCGGTATCCGGCCTTGTTACCATTGAAGATATACTGGAACAAATTGTTGGCGATATTGAAGATGAATTTGATGAAGAAGAGGTCGCAGATATTCGTCAGCTTTCTCGTCATACTTATGCTGTACGTGCGCTCACAGATATTGATGATTTCAATGCGCAATTTAATACGGATTTTGATGATGAAGAAGTGGATACCATTGGTGGGCTAATTATGCAAACTTTTGGTTATTTACCAAAACGTGGTGAAGAAATTATGTTGAAAAATCTTCAATTTAAAGTCACCTCGGCAGATAGTCGCCGATTGATTCAACTTCGAGTGACTGTGCCAGATGAACATTTGGCAGAAATGGATGATGTGGAAGAAAAAGCCGAATAGCATTTTATCATCCTCAATGATGGCGCGCGTTTTCTAACGCGTGCTTTTTATTTACTTGGAATGGAATTTTAAATTTCAACACAAAAGACGCTCGTGAGGGCGTGCAAAATATAATTGAATTTATGAATAAATATTTTACTTATCTTATTGCGATTATATCTGGTTTAGTCGGTGTTTTTGCCTTCTCGCCATTTGATTATTGGCCTTTAGCCTATGTGTCTTTACTCGGTTTACTTTATGTCGCTAAAAATCCTAAAAAATCCACCGCACTTTTAGCGACGTTTTTGTGGTCGATCGGATTTTTCTGCTTTGGGGTGAGTTGGCTTAATGTCAGTATTCACCAATTTGGCGGCGCGTCTTTAGGTGTGAGTTATTTCCTTGTCGGTTTACTTGCGGCTTATCTTGCGCTATACCCGATGTTCTTTACCTATTTGGTTCAGCGTTTCAATGTTCAAAGTGCGGTAATTTTTGCCGTGATTTGGACATTGACAGAATTTTTACGAGGTTGGATTTTTACCGGTTTTCCTTGGCTTCAGTTTGGTTATACACAAATTGACAGTCCATTTTATGGCATCGCCCCGATTTTTGGGGTAACAGGATTGACGTTCTTTACCGTTTGGGCAAGTGCTGTAATTTTTAATCTCGTTTCATCTTTGTTTAAAACGAAAAATCTTAAATTAGTCTTGGCGAATGTTTTGTTATTGATCATCGTGGGGGGATTAAGTGCTTATTCATCCCGAATTCACTTTGTAAAAGCTGTTGAAGATAAGGCAATTTCAGTCACGCTTGCTCAAGGAAATATTGAACAAAATCTCAAATGGGATCCTGCTTATTTCTATTCTACTTTGGAGATTTATCAAAAATTAATTGCAGAAAATCTTGGTAAAACAGATTTAATTATTTTGCCTGAATCAGCGTTGCCAACTCTTGAAAATGCGATTACCCCATTTTTTGAAGGATTAGATCGTGCTGCTAAAGAAACGAAAACGGAGATAATGATTGGCACGGTATTCCAAGATACGAAATCTGGTAAATTGCTTAATTCTATTATGACTGCTGGAAACCCAGACTTTCCTTATCAGCCAGATACGTTAAATCGTTATAGTAAGCATCATCTCGTGCCTTTCGGTGAATATGTTCCACTAGAAAGTATTCTGCGACCACTGAATTCCGTGTTTAATTTGCCGATGTCTGCATTTCAAAGTGGAGATGCGATTCAGCCATCTTTAATGGCAAAAAAACGCACTTTTTCGCCAGCAATTTGCTATGAGATTATTTTCGGTGAGCAAGTGCGGCAAAATTTGAAACAAGATACGGATTATTTGCTCACAATTTCTAATGATGCCTGGTTTGGTGATTCGATTGGGCCTTGGCAACATTTACAGATGGCAAGAATGCGCGCTTTAGAATTGGGTAAACCACTTATTCGTGCAACGAATACGGGGATTTCAGTCTTTGTTGATGCACAAGGTAAGGTGTTAGCGCAGGCACCACAGTTTATTGAAACAACGTTGACGCAGAAAATTGCACCTGCGGAAGGCAAAACCCCTTATTTTGTGCTAGGAAATATGCCTTTATATGCTTTATCATTGTTGTTTTTAGTATTACACGGCATGATGGCGTTTGTTCGTCGTAAGATGAACCTTTCACAAAAACGATAGTCAAAACGACCGCACTTTTTATTTATAAACGAGATTTTAATGAATCAAAATCTAATTGAAGTTAAGAATCTCACCTTTAAACGCGGTGATCGCGTGATTTACGATAACCTGAATTTGCAAGTAAAAAAGGGAAAAATCACTGCGATTATGGGGCCGTCGGGGATTGGTAAAACCACCTTACTTAAATTGATAGGTGGGCAACTGATACCAGAACAAGGTGAAATTTTGTTTGATGGGCAAGATATTTGTCGCCTATCTAATAGTGAACTGTACGAAATACGCAAGCGGATGGGGATGTTATTCCAATCCGGTGCGCTTTTTACGGATATTTCTACTTTTGATAATGTCGCCTTTCCAATTCGTGAACATACGCATTTGCCTGAAAGTTTAATTCGTCAAATCGTATTGATGAAATTGGAGGCGGTTGGGTTGCGAGGCGCTGCCGCATTGATGCCTTCAGAACTTTCCGGAGGTATGGCTCGTCGAGCTGCATTAGCGCGCGCTATTGCACTTGATCCTGATTTAATTATGTTTGATGAGCCATTTACTGGGCAAGATCCAATCAGTATGGGCGTAATTTTGAGCTTGATTAAACGATTAAATGAAGCGTTAAATTTGACTTCTATCGTGGTGTCGCACGATGTGGAAGAAGTATTGAGTATTGCAGATTATGCCTATATTATTGCAGACCAAAAAGTTATCGCAGAAGGAACGTCTGAGCAGCTTTTACAGAGCCAAGATCCGCGCGTGGTGCAATTCTTAAAAGGTGAATCTGATGGTCCTGTGCGCTTTAAGTACCCAGCGCAAGATTATGTGAAGGAATTGTTTGAATGATCGTCAATTTTATTTCTGCTTTGGGAAAACAGGTGATTGACTTTTTCCGTGCCTTAGGGCGAGCAGGCTTTATGTTATTTGGCGCTTTGATCGGCAAGCCACAAATTCGTAAGCATTTTCCTTTGCTTGTGAAGCAAATGCATGTTTTAGGTGTCCAATCGTTACTCATTATTTTGTTGTCCGGTTTATTTATTGGAATGGTATTAGGACTACAAGGTTATGTTGTGTTAGTCGATTTTTCTGCTGAAACAAGTTTGGGACAGCTTGTAGCGCTTTCTCTTTTACGAGAATTAGGGCCTGTTGTTACCGCACTTTTATTCGCGGGTCGAGCAGGTTCTGCATTGACGGCTGAAATAGGCTTAATGAAAGCTACTGAACAACTTTCTAGTCTTGAAATGATGGCTGTTGATCCTTTACGTCGAGTGATTGCACCTCGTTTTTGGGCGGGAGTTATTTCCATGCCAATTTTGTCAATCTTGTTTATCGCGATTGGTATTTGGGGCGGTTCCTTAGTTGGTGTGGATTGGAAAGGTGTTGATTCGGGTAGCTTTTGGTCTGTGATGCAAAATTCCGTGAGTTGGAGCTATGATATTTTAAATGGCTTTATTAAAGCGGTTTTCTTTGCTGTTGCCGTAACTTGGATTGCGCTTTTTAATGGTTATGATTGTATGCCAACATCAGAAGGCATCAGCCAAGCTACAACACGAACAGTCGTGCATGCCTCTCTTGTTGTTCTAGGATTAGATTTTATTTTGACTGCTATTATGTTTGGAGCAGGTTAAGGATTTTTTATGAGACAAACAATTAAATATGAATTTTGGGTCGGGTTATTTTTATTACTTGGTATTGGCGCCTTAGTTTTTTTAGGTTTACGCGTAGCCAACGTACAAGGTTTTGGTGAGACGAAATCTTATACTGTGACGGCAACTTTTGATAATATTGGTGGACTAAAAGTACGTGCACCATTAAAAGTTGGTGGAGTGGTTATTGGGCGTGTGAGCGGTATTACGCTTGATGAAAAAAGCTATTTACCCAAAGTCAGTATTGCAATTAATCAGGAATATAATGAAATTCCAGAAAACAGTTCTTTATCAATTAAGACATCTGGTTTATTGGGTGAGCAATATATTGCATTGACAATGGGGTTTGATGATGGTGAATCGGCTATGCTTAAAGAAGGTAGCCAAATTCAAGATACAAAATCTGCGATGGTGTTGGAGGATTTAATCGGCCAATTCCTTTACGGCGATAAAAAATCTGATGGTAACAGTGAAAAGACTGAGCCTACAGTACAATAACAACTCACATTTATTTAGGAGATTTATGATGAAATTTTTCCAAGTGAAAAAATGGTTTGCAATTTTAACCTTAGTATTTACCGCACTTTTTGCTGCTGGTACTGCTATGGCTGAAACAAGTCCTTATGTATTAATGCAACAAGCGTCAGATAAATTGTTTTCTGATATTCAGGCAAATCAAAGCCAGATTAAAAAGAACCCAAATTATCTACGTACTATCGTTCGTAATGATTTACTACCTTATGTTCAAGTTAATTATGCTGGTTCTTTGGTGCTAGGTTCTCATTTCAAATCTACTACACCTGAACAACGTGAAAAATTCTTTAAAGCTTTTGGTGATTTTATTGAACAAGCTTATGCACAAGTATTAACGGCATATTCAAATCAACAAATCCAAATTGAGCCAGAAAAAGCATTAGGTGATAAAAACTTAGTAAATATTCGTGTGAATATTATTCAAACCAATGGTGCAGCACCAATTAAATTAGATTTTAAATGGCGTAAGAATGGTAAAACGGGTGAATGGTTAGCTTATGACATGGTTGCTGAGGGCGTGAGTATGGTTGTAACAAAACAACAAGAATGGAGTAGTATCTTACGTCAACAGGGTATTGATGCATTAACGGCTCAAGTACAAAAATCAGCCGCTCAACCTGTAACATTCAGCAAATAATTTTGTTGCCATGTTAAATTGGGATTTAAAGAAAAATGATGATAAGATAGCGCTCCTTTTGTCAGGGGAGCTATCTCGCAACACGTTGTTGCCTATGTGGCAGCAACGTGACGTTTTTTTATCTGCTAATGCGCTGGATAAAACAGTTGTTGAATGGGATTTGTCTGGTATTCAACATATTGATTCAGCTGGTTTTGCAGCGCTTTGTGATTTTTTACGAGAGTGTCAAAAGCTTAACAAAACAGTGCGATTAGTTTATCCACCAAAACAATTATTAACCCTTGCAGATCTTGTTGGTTTGTCTGATTGGATCGCAAATTTTACAGATCTTAATTAAACGGAAATCTGATGGAACTTCAAGAAATTGAACGAATTTTAAAAGATGCGCTAAACGTAGAAGAGGTTTATGCTCAAGGTGAAAACGCGCATTTTGGCGTGATTGTAGTGAGTGATGAAATTGCCGCACTTTCTCGCGTAAAACAACAACAAACAATTTATGCTCCGTTAATGGCTTATTTTACTACTGGCGAAATTCACGCGTTAACAATTAAAACTTATACCACTGAAAAGTGGAAACGTGATCGTGCATTAAACCAACTTAATTAAGGATTCAAAAATGGAAAAATTTCGTGTTTATGGGCAATCTCGTTTAAGTGGAACTGTGAATATTTCAGGTGCAAAAAATGCCGCACTTCCAATTCTTTTTGCCGCTATTTTGGCAACAAAACCAGTTAAACTCACGAACGTGCCTGCGCTTAAAGATATTGAAACCACTTTGAAAATTTTACGTAAATTAGGCGTGGTGGTAGATCGTGATGAAACTGGCTCAGTTTTATTAGATGCATCGAATATCGATCATTTCACTGCCCCTTATGAATTAGTTAAAACCATGCGTGCTTCAATTTGGGCATTGGCGCCTTTGGTTGCTCGTTTTCATCAAGGCCAAGTATCGTTACCTGGTGGTTGCTCTATCGGTGCTCGTCCAGTTGATCTCCATATTAGCGGTTTAGAAAAATTAGGCGCGGACATCGTTCTTGAAGAAGGATATGTAAAAGCACAAGTATTAGATCGCCTTGTGGGAACACGTATTGTAATGGAAAAAGTGAGCGTAGGTGCAACTTTATCTATTATGATGGCAGCAACGCTTGCGAAAGGCACCACAGTGATTGAAAACGCGGCTCGTGAGCCTGAAATTGTAGATACCGCTGACTTCCTCAATAAAATGGGCGCGAAAATATCTGGTGCAGGTTCTGATCACATTACGATTGAAGGTGTTGAATGTTTAACTGGTTGTGAGCATAGTGTCGTGCCAGATCGTATTGAAACGGGTACATTCTTAATTGCCGCAGCAATTTCGGGTGGTCGTGTTGTTTGTCAAAATACTAAGGCTGATACTTTAGATGCAGTGATTGATAAACTTCGTGAAGCTGGCGCTCAAGTTGATGTTACTGAGAATAGTATCACTTTAGATATGCTTGGAAATCGCCCTAAAGCAGTGAATATTCGTACTGCGCCACATCCAGGTTTCCCTACTGATATGCAGGCTCAATTCACCTTATTAAATATGGTGGCAGAGGGCACAAGTATTATTACTGAAACGATTTTTGAAAATCGTTTTATGCATATTCCTGAATTAATTCGCATGGGCGGAAAAGCTGAAATTGAAGGGAATACTGCCGTATGTCATGGTGTTGAACAGTTATCTGGTGCAGAAGTGATGGCGACAGATTTACGTGCATCAATCAGTTTGGTTCTTGCAGGTTGTATCGCAACAGGTGAAACCATAGTAGATCGTATTTATCATATCGATCGTGGTTATGAACATATAGAAGAAAAACTTCGTTGTTTAGGTGCTAGAATTGAACGTTTCTCTGGAGAGAGCGAAGTTTAATAAAATAAACTAACTATTAGATTCATCTAATCTAATATAGGGGCTAATTTCGAATTTTTCAGAAATTAGCCCTCTGTTTATCAGTAATTATTACTTTTTAAAAAACTTAAATTCCGTCCATTGACAATATCGTTCGCCTGCTTTTTGAATGCCACCGTAATTTTGCCATTCAGGATGATTTGGGGTGTCGGGTAAACATTGAGTTTCCAGTGCTACGCCAGAAAAATCGGCATATAATTCGCCATTTCTCGTTGGTGTATCAGCAAGATAATTACCCGTATAAAACTGCAATGCGGCTTGCGAGGTTCTTACTTCTAAACTTAAATCGCCAGTTGGAGAAGTCAGTAACACGCAAGGCTTTTGCCAAGCTTTATTGACAATAAAGGAATGATCGTAACCTTTTGTTGCTTGCTGCTCCCCTTGCAAAAAATCTTGTTTGATAGGTTTAGCAATACGGAAGTCAAAACTCGTATTCACTACGTGCTTTAATGGAGAATTAGGAATCCCCTCATTATCTACAGGCAGATAAAAATCAGCATTTAAACGTAATGTATGTTCACGCACGTCACTGCCTTGCTCTGCATTTTCTAAATTGAAATAGGCGTGATTTGTTAAGTTTAACGCGGTATCCTTATCGCAGATCCCTGCATATTCAATTTTTACGCTATTATCATCTGTTAGCGTATAGATTACAGACACATCCACATTACCAGGAAAACCTTGATCACCATCCTCTGAATGTAATGAAAAACACACAAAATTCTCACCGCACTCTTGAATTTTCCAACGGCGTTTATCAAAGCCCTCTCCTCCATGAAGCTGATGTTTACCTTGATTACTTCTCAATTTAATGAGTTCACCATTCAATTCAAATTGTGCATTTGCAATACGATTTGCATAACGCCCTATGCTTGCGCCTAAATAGCTTTGATGAGTGGGATAGTCCTCTACCTTACAACCCAATAAAACCTCGCGTAAAGTGCCATTTACTGGCACTTTACAAGAAAGCCAAGTTGCCCCCCAATCCATAAATTGAACACACATTCCATTTTCATTTTGTAGGATTATCAGCTGATAAGGTGCACCATCAGGCGCATTAAAAGTGGTTTGTTCTAACATCATTTTCTCTTAAATCACTCGAACACCTTGTGATGCAGTGCACACATAAAAAGTTTCTTTTAAACCAGTCGTTTTCTCGTAATTATCCGCAATAATTTTACGAACTGCATCGACTTTATCATGTGGTGCAAGTGCTACAATACAACCACCAAAACCGCCGCCCGTCATACGTGCCCCGCCACCTTTGCCAATAACAAGTTGGGCCAATTCAACTAAATAATCAATTTGTGGCACGGTGATTTCAAAATCATCACGCATTGAATCATGAGATTCCCCCATTAACTCACCTAAACGGGTCAAATCATTCTTCTTCAATGCTTCCACTGCATCGAGTACTCGTTGATTTTCTGTGACGACATGACGAGCACGTTTTGCTGCTAATGGTGAAAGTGCGGTCAATTCTGCTTCTCTTTTTCGGAATTGTTCAACTGAAACATCACGCAATGCTTTTACTCCAAAAAATTTTGCTGCGTCTTCACATTGCTGACGGCGAGTATTGTATTCACCCGTTACCAAATCGTGCGGTACGTTTGAGTTCACAATAATAACGGCGACATCTTGTGGCACGGGTGTTGGAATGGTTTCAAGACTACGACAATCGATCATCAGTAAGTGATTTTCCTGCCCAAGTGCGGAAATTAACTGATCCATATTGCCACAATTTGCGCCAACAAATTGGTTTTCCGCTTTTTGCCCATTCAATGCAATATCCGTGTGAGAAAGTGGTAAATCGCCAAGTTGTTGGCAAAATTTACCCACCGCAACTTCTAACGCTGCAGATGAACTTAATCCAGAAGAAAGCGGCACATTTCCAGAAATCACTAAATTTGCACCTTGTTGAAAGTGCGGGTAACGTTCTTGGATAAATTTTACAACCCCACGCACGTAATTAGCCCACTTGTGTTCACTCTTAGGAATTTCAGTATTGAGAGAAAATTCATCAGTTTCATCAAGATCCGCTGCATAAACATTCCAAATATGATCATCTCGTTTTGTACCAGAAACGGCCGTACCAAAATTAATCGCACAAGGCATAACAAAGCCGTCGTTGTAGTCGGTATGTTCGCCGATGATATTTACTCGGCCAGGTGCATAGATGGTAATTTCTGGCAAATTTTTATTCTGTTTATTGAAAATTTGTTGAGCATTTTGGATTGGGGTCATATTTCTATCCTTTATATTAAATCTGTACTCGATCTACCCCCTCTTTTGTAAAGAGAGGGACTGGCTATATTATTTAGTTCTTTCTTTATAATGAACTTCACTCAAAGCACATAATCGCTCTGCGGCCTGTTCCGCCGTTAAATCGCGTTGGCTTTCGCCTAACATTTCATATCCCACCATAAATTTACGCACGGTTGCTGAGCGTAAAAGAGGAGGGTAAAAATGAGCATGTAGCTGCCAATGTTCGTTATCTTCGCCATTAAATGGTGCGGCATGGAATCCCATTGAATATGGGAAAGAGGTCTCAAATAGATTGTCGTATTTGGTCGTCAATTTTTTCAAAATAACCGCAAGATCTTTTGATTGTTCGTCACTTAATTCAGTTAAACGTTTTACATGAGCTTTTGGTAAAAGCAATGTTTCAAATGGCCAAACAGCCCAATAAGGCACTAAAGCTACCCAATGCTCAGTTTCAACGACAATACGTTCCTGTAACTCCAGTTCTCGTTTCACATAATCAACCAACATTACAGAACCATGTTCTAGTAAATAATCACGTTGTGTGCGATCTTCACGAGCAACTTCATTTGGTAAGAAACTGTTCGCCCAGATTTGGCCATGCGGATGTGGGTTCGAACAACCCATTGCCGCCCCTTTGTTTTCAAAAATTTGCACCCATTGGTATTTCGCGCCAAGTTCACGAAGTTGCTCTTGCCATACTTTAATCACTTCTTCAATCTCAAGTGCGGTCAATAATGGCAATGTTTTACTATGATCTGGAGAGAAACAAATGACTCGACTTTCACCACGAGCTTGAGAACTCTGGAAAAGTGGATCTGAGGATTTTTCAGGGGCTGGCGTATCTTCTAAAAGCGCGGAAAAATCATTTTTAAACACATAAGGTTTACGATAATCTGGATTTAATTCACCTGTAATACGCTTATTACTCGGGCAAAGATAACAAGTTGGATCATAACTTGGTTTTTGTTCTTCATTCACTTTTTCTTGTTGCCCTTGCCATGGACGCTTAGCACGATGTGGTGATACCAAAACCCATTGATCAATTAACGGATTATAGCGACGATGTGGATGCTCTGTTGGTTCAAAAATATCACTCATAATTGGCTCCCTTTCTAAATTGTAAACGGTTACACAAAAGACTGCGCATAAGATAGCAAATTCACAAAAATAAACCGTGATCAGTATCACATAATGGGAAAATCGCTGAAAGTTTTTTGTGATCTCGGTTACAAATCAGAAAGTAACCGCTTTCAATTTTATCTAGAAAGAACATAATAAGAAACGTGATTTCATTATGGAGAGCATTCCATGAGCACCATTCATGATGTAGCCGAATTAGCCCATGTATCTATTGCGACTGTTTCTCGTGTTGTAAATCAACATCCCTCAGTCAGTGAAGATACCCGACTTACAGTAAAACAAGCAATAGAACAACTTAATTATCAACCAAATGCAAATGCTAAAGCCCTTGCGATACAAAACACAGATACTATTGGTGTGGTTGTCACCGATGTAACAGACTCATTTTTTGCTATTTTAGTGAAAGCCGTAGATAAAGTCGCAGAAGCACACCGTAAAACAATCTTGATTGGCATTGGCTATCACCATGCAGAGAAGGAACGTGAAGCTATTGATACTTTACTTCGCAAGCGTTGTAGTTGTTTAGTTGTGCATTCCAAAGCGTTATCCGACGATGAACTTAGCCATTATTTAAAAACAGTACCAGGAATGGTGATTATCAACCGAGTGATTCAAGGCTATGAAAATCGTTGCGTAAGTTTAGACAATAAAAAAGGAACCTACTTAGCAACAGAAATGCTTATCCGCTGTGGTCATAAACATATCGCATATATTGGATCTAACCATGCAATTTTCGATGAAATTGAGCGTCGAGATGGTTATCTTACTGCATTAAAAGATCACAATTATCCAATTATTGAGCATGCCATAACACATAATTCACCAGACTTCGAGGGTGGTGAAAAAGCAATGATTGATTTACTTAGTTATAACAAAGATCTCACTGCGGTCGTAGCTTATAACGATTCAATGGCGGCAGGAGCCATTTCAGTTCTCAATGAAAACAATATTAGTGTACCAAGCCAATTTTCAATCATTGGTTTTGACGATATGCCAATTGCTCGTTATTTAATTCCTAAATTGACAACCATTCGCTATCCTATTGATTTAATGGCAACTTATGCAGCCAACCTTGCATTAAGCCTTGTCGATAATGAGGTGAAAACGCCATCAACAATTCAATTTAACCCAACATTAGTACGTCGTTTTTCTGTGGAATCTATCTAAATTCGAAGGTGAACGCACGCATAAAATGTGATGGCGATCACAAATCCGAATTTTTAATGTAATCGTTTTCATTTTATGTGAGTTTGATCACAGATTCTGAGTAAATTATTCGCTAATATGGTATCAATTGCAGAATGTCATGCAATATTTATCTCTAACATCAACATTCCAAAATAGGAGCGTTATTATGAAAAAAACAGCAGTATTAAGTGCGGTTGCTTTGGCTATCGGTTTAGGAGCAGTATCTTCAAGTTTTGCAGCCGATAGTAAAATCGGCATCACTATTTACAAATATGATGATAATTTTATGTCATTAATGCGTAAAGAGATCGACAAAGAGGCTAAAGCAGTTGGCGGTATTAAACTTTTAATGAATGACTCCCAAAATGCACAATCAATTCAAAATGACCAAGTTGATGTATTACTTTCCAAAGGTGTGAAGGCTCTTGCAATTAACTTAGTTGACCCGGCTGCAGCACCAACCATTATTGGCAAAGCAAAACCAGATAACATTCCTGTTGTATTCTTTAATAAAGATCCTGGTGCAAAAGCTATCGGTTCTTATGAACACGCTTACTATGTAGGTACTGATCCAAAAGAATCAGGCTTAATTCAAGGGGATTTAATTGCAAAACAATGGAAAGCGAATCCAGCTCTAGACTTAAATAAAGATGGCAAAATCCAATTCGTATTATTAAAAGGTGAACCAGGTCATCCAGATGCTGAAGCGCGTACAAAATTTGTAGTTGAAGAACTTAATGCGAAAGGTATCCAAACCGAACAATTATTTATTGATACTGGTATGTGGGATGCTGCAATGGCGAAAGATAAAGTAGATGCTTGGTTATCTAGCTCTAAAGCGAACGACATTGAAGTAATCATTTCTAACAACGATGGTATGGCATTAGGCGCATTAGAAGCAACCAAAGCACATGGTAAAAAACTCCCTATCTTCGGTGTGGATGCATTACCAGAAGCATTACAACTCATCAAAAAAGGTGAACTTGCAGGTACGGTGTTAAACGATGGTGTGAACCAAGGTAAAGCAGTTGTTCAATTATCTAACAACTTAGCACAAGGCAAAGCAGCAACTGAAGGCACAAAATGGGAATTAAAAGATCGTGTTGTACGTATCCCTTATGTTGGTGTAGATAAAGACAACTTAGGCGACTTCTTAAAATAATTTCTCATCAATTTTTGTTGTAATCCAAGGGGAAGTTGCCCTTCCCCTTTTTAACGAGGTTGGATATGACATCTCAAACTCAAAGTCAAGACAGCCAAGTGCTGCTCACAATGACCAATGTCTGCAAGTCCTTTCCAGGCGTAAAAGCCTTAGATAACGCAAACTTAACGGTTCGTTCACATTCTGTTCATGCTTTAATGGGTGAGAACGGCGCGGGCAAATCTACATTACTAAAATGCTTATTCGGCATTTATGCCAAAGATGAAGGTGAAATCCTTTTCTTAGGTCAACCCGTCAATTTTAAAACATCTAAAGAAGCCCTTGAGAATGGTATTTCAATGGTGCACCAAGAACTCAACCTCGTGCGCCAAACTAGCGTAATGGATAACTTGTGGCTTGGACGCTATCCACTTAAGGGACCTTTTGTCGATCACGCGAAAATGTACCGTGATACTAAAGCGATTTTTGATGAATTGGATATTGATGTAGATCCTAAAGAAAAGGTCGCCAGACTTTCAGTTTCTCAAATGCAGATGATTGAAATTGCGAAGGCGTTCTCGTATAACGCTAAAATCGTAATCATGGATGAACCAACATCCTCGCTTTCTGAAAAAGAAGTTGAGCATCTATTTAAAATTATCGACAAATTAAAACAACGCGGTTGTGGAATTATTTATATTTCTCACAAAATGGATGAAATCTTCAAAATCTGTGATGAAATTACTATTTTACGCGATGGTAAGTGGATCAACACGGTAAACGTGAAAGAATCCAGCATGGAACAAATTGTCGGAATGATGGTAGGTCGTGAATTAACACAGCGTTTCCCTGAAAAAACAAACACGCCAAAAGAAGTAATTTTACAGGTGGAAAATCTTACCGCTAAAAATCAACCATCCATTCAAGACGTATCTTTTGAATTACGAAAAGGTGAAATTCTCGGTATTGCAGGCCTTGTGGGGGCTAAACGTACTGATATCGTTGAAGCTATTTTTGGCGTACGTGAATTAACCGAAGGAACTATCAAGTTACACGGAAAAACCGTGAAAAATCATACCGCACTTGAAGCAATTAATAATGGCTTTGCATTGGTAACTGAAGAGCGTCGTTCAACAGGTATTTACTCTAATTTAAGCATTGAATTTAACTCATTGATTTCAAATATGAAATCTTATCTCACACCATGGAAATTACTTAGCACGAAGAAAATGAAAAGTGATACCCAGTGGGTGATTGATTCAATGAATGTTAAAACACCATCACATAGAACAACAATTGGTTCTCTTTCTGGCGGTAACCAACAAAAGGTCATTATTGGTCGTTGGCTTTTAACTCAACCTGAAATTCTGATGCTTGATGAGCCGACACGCGGTATCGACATTGGGGCTAAATTTGAAATTTACCAACTCATTCAAGAACTCGCTAAAAAAGACAAAGGCATTATTATGATTTCATCAGAAATGCCTGAATTACTAGGTGTAACTGACCGTATTTTAGTGATGAGTAACGGTAAATTGGCGGGTATTGTAGAAACTGCAAAAACTTCACAAGAAGAAATCTTGCAACTCGCTGCGAAATATTTATAACAAAAGGAACAGATTATGAGTGCCTTACAAAAAAACAAATCCTTTGATTTCTTAAAGCAAAATGCCATTTATTTTGTGCTATTGATTTTGCTCGGTATTATTATTGCGCAAGATCCAACATTCTTAAATTTGATGAACTTTAGTAATATTTTAACTCAATCTTCAGTTCGTTTAATTATTGCACTTGGGGTTGCTGGTTTATTAATTACACAAGGAACGGACTTATCTGCTGGTCGTCAAGTTGGTTTGGCTGCAGTTATCTCTGCAACTATGTTGCAATCAATGGAAAATATGAACCGCGTATTTCCTGAAATGGGTGAAATTCCAATTCCTGTTGTTATTCTTGCCGTTTGTGCTGTGGGAGCAATTATTGGTTTAATAAATGGATTGGTTATTGCTTACTTAAATGTAACACCGTTTATTGCAACTATGGGAACCATGATTATCGTATATGGTTTCAACTCACTATACTATGATGCTGTAGGTGGATCGCCAATCGCTGGTTTTAGTGAAAATTTCTCAACATTTGCTCAAGGCTTTTTCCGAATTGGGAGTTTCAAGCTTTCTTATATTACTATTTATGCTGCAATTGCTTCATTTTTGGTGTGGATAATGTGGAACAAAACCCGTTTTGGTAAAAATATCTTTGCTATTGGGGGAAATCCGGAAGCAGCAAAAGTTTCAGGCGTGAATGTTGCACGTAATTTAGTTGTGATTTATATGATCGCCGGTGTGTTTTATGCCTTTGGTGGTATGCTCGAAGCGGGCCGTATAGGTTCTGCAACTAACAACTTAGGTTTTATGTATGAATTAGATGCGATTGCAGCTTGCGTAGTGGGTGGTGTATCCTTCGCGGGTGGTGTAGGTACTGTAATTGGTGTCATCACTGGCGTTATCATCTTTACAGTTATCAACTACGGTTTAACTTACATCGGTGTAAACCCTTACTGGCAATACATCATCAAAGGTAGCATTATTATTTTAGCGGTAGCCATTGACTCATTAAAATATGCGAAGAAGAAATAATTATTCTAGATAAAAAGAGTAGAGAAAATAACCGCACTTTGTAAAGTGCGGTTATTTTTTATATAAATCTTAAAGGTAGGTAGAATTCTGAAAGAGATACTTCTTGGTAACTATGTTGAAATCAATCATTAAGTATTTATAGTCTATATAAATAAAAAGCGACTTACTTTTACATAAGTCGCTTTTGGGAAGGCCTAATTAATGTTTAGGTCTGAAGAAAATCATTGTAAAGATTTGCCAGAAGAAGGCTAGTGCACCGAAGATGAATACCACATCACCGCCTAGACGTACCCAACGTAAGGTATCGAATAATGGCTGTTGCATAAATTCTTCACTACGTGCATACCATAAGCCTTCTGAGATACTTGCATATCCTTGGATAACGCCGATAGGTAGTAAGCTTGATACGATCATCAGTACTAAACCGCCGTTTAATAACCAGAAGCCCCATTTCATTAACTTATCGTTAAATGGTGTATCTGGACGTAAATAACGAGCGATTAAGAAGACGAAACCTAATGCCAAGAAGCCATACACACCGAATAATGCCGCGTGAGCGTGAACAGCAGTCGTGTTCAAGCCTTGAACATAGTAGAGTGAAATTGGTGGGTTGATTAAGAAACCAAATACGCCAGCACCTAGCATATTCCAGAATGCAACGGCTACGAAGCAGTAAAGAGGCCATTTTAAGCGTTCCATCCAAGGTGCTTTTTGTTTCATTGCCCAGTGTTCCCACGCTTCGTGACCTAATAACACTAAAGGTACTACTTCAAGTGCAGAGAATGATGCACCCACAGCAATAATTGGGGTTGTTGCTCCCGCGAAGTATAAGTGGTGGAAAGTACCAGGGATACCACCGATTAAGAACAACGCTGCTTCAGTAATGGTTGCCACGGTCGCAGTACGACGTGAAACTAAACCTAAACTTACAAAGATGAATGAGAGTGCCGCTACAGAGAATACTTCGAAGAAGCCTTCTACCCATAGGTGAACTACCCACCAACGCCAGTATTCCATCACAGAAATGTGAGTGTGCTCGCCGTAGAATAGTGCTGGGCCATAGAATAGACCGATCGCAATGACGGAAGCGAAGAATAACGCTAATAAGTTTTTGTCTCCAGGTTGTTTGAATGCGTTCACTGTGCCGCGAAGCATTAAGACTAACCAGAATAAGATACCTGCAAATTTTACCGCTTGCCAGAAACGACCTAAATCAATAAATTCGTAACCTTGGTGACCGAACATGAAGCTCCATTCTTCAGGAAGAATATGTGCAATTGCTAAATAGCTACCAGTAAATGAACCCACTACTAATACCACTAATGCCCAGTAGAGAAGATCTACACCCAATTTTTGGAATTTCGGATCTTTACCGCCATTAATGATTGGTGCAAGGAATAAACCACCAGCTAAGAATGCCATTGCAATCCAGAATAAGGCTGCTTGAATATGCCATGTACGTACTAATGAATAAGGTAAGTATTGAGAAATATCAATACCATAGAATTCTTGACCTTCAACGGTATAGTGAGCAACAATCGCCCCTAAGTTCACTTGCAGCAAGAATAATGCAAGCACAGTGAAGAGGTATTTACCTAACGAACGTTGAGAAGGAGTAAGTTGTAATTTGGTAAGTGGATCGAATTCAGGTGTTGCTGGTTCTTTTTCATCTTCACGTTTTTTGAATGACCAAATCCATACCACGAAACCAATACCTGCAATGAGGAATACGACACTTGCAATAGACCAAATTACGTTTTCTGGTGTTGGTACGTTGTTGATTAACGGCTCATGTGGCCAGTTGTTGGTATAACTTGCATGAGTATTTGGACGTTCAGCTGAGGCAGTCCATGCTGTCCAGAAGAAGAATTTAGCTAAGTCTTTACGAGCTTGTAAATCAGGAAGAGTATTATCCTTCATCGCAAAGTGTTCACGGGTCATTTTGGTTGCAGGATCATCACCATATAAAGAGATGTAGTATTGTGCCGTTTTTTCCATTGCTGCTAAACGGGTGTTAGAAAGCACAACGGTACCGTTTTCAACTTTACTACCGCGATATTCTTTGGTTAAACGCGCTTTTAATAAAGTTTGTTGTTCATCATTTAAATCAGCGAAGTTTTTACCAAGCTCTTGATTCGCTGTAATGTCCAACCAGTTGGTTAGTTCACGGTGAAGCCAATCCGCTGTCCAGTCTGGTGCTTGATATGCACCATGACCCCAAACTGACCCTACTTGCATACCGCCTGTAGTTTGCCAAGCGGTTTGACCATGTAAAATATCATCGTGCGTAATCACTTTTTCGCCAGATTCAGAAACATATTGTTGTGGAATCGGCGGTGCTTCACGATAAACTTCGAACCCATAGTAGCCCAGAATTGAGAATGACCCAATCAATACGGCGACTAATAGGTACCAGAACTTTTTATACTGTCCCATTTTATCACTCCTAGGTTATTGAAAAATTAACTTCCTATTTAAAATCATAGGCAAATATTTTACATAAAGTAAAATACTTGACTAATTATATCGGGTATTATAGCGTTAAAATAATACCTCAAACAAAGTAATTGACTAAATTAGTAGGTTATTTTGATTGGAATCAAAAAAAGTGTGATTAAAAAAATGATTTAACCACACTTAAATGTTTAGTAATCAGATGCTTATTCAAAATTAAAATTGGAGTGATTGGCGAGATTAAAATTGGTTTGTGTAATTCTAATACAAAGAGCGGTGAAATATCACCGCTCTTTTATCTTTAAAGTTAATTAACGCTCATTCCAACGTTTAATAGACTCACGAATCACTTCTTTTGCTTCTTCTACATTGCCCCAATGCGTTACTTTCGTTGAGCCAGGTTTCTTAAGCGCTTTATAGTTATTGAAATGGAACTCAATTTGTTTAATTAAGTTTGCCGGTAAATCTGCTAATGAATTGTATGCATTGCCTGTATCACGATCATCTGCAGGAACACAAACGATTTTGTCATCCACTTCACCATCATCAACAAATTTCATGACACCAATTACTTTAGCTTCAAGGAATACACCTGTTGCTAATGGTTGGCGAGTGATCAATAACACATCTAACTCATCGCCATCTTCATCTAAAGTTTGTGGAATGAAACCATAGTTAGTTGGTTTTGCAAAAATTGCTGGCTCAACACGATCTAATTGGAATGCCGCAACTTTACGGTTCCATTCAATTTTATGACAGCTACCTTCGGGAATTTCATTTACTACATTGATAATGCCAGCATCTACATCGCCTGGCGTTAAAATTTGATTAAAATCAGCCATTTTGTTTCCTTCATTTTATCAAGTTAAAAAACATGACAAGTATAGCAGTTTTTCTGCTGACTCGCAGTCTCATTTGTAGAGAAAATCAGCAAATAGATTATTTCATAACTATTCATAAATTTGACCGCACTTTATCCTAAACAAAACTCACGCAAACGTTTACTTCTCATTTTTATGATGTAAAATAGCGCACCTTATTCACTTCAATTTTTCACTCAACTTTAAGGAACACTATGCCAACTTTAGAAAAAACATTTGAGCTCAAGCAACGTGGTTCAACTGTTCGTCAAGAAATTATCGCAGGTTTAACCACGTTTTTAGCAATGGTTTATTCTGTCATCGTGGTACCCAATATGCTAAGTGCTGCAGGTTTTCCCGCTGAATCTGTCTTTATTGCCACCTGTTTAGTTGCGGGCTTAGGCTCTATCTTAATCGGCTTATGGGCAAATGCACCAATGGCAATTGGTTGTGCAATTTCTCTTACTGCTTTTACGGCATTTAGCTTAGTGATTGGTCAAAAGGTCGCCATTCCCGTTGCGCTAGGCGCCGTATTCTTAATGGGGATTGTGTTTACTTTAATTTCTGCCACAGGTATTCGTGCATGGATCTTGCGTAATTTACCATCCAGTATCGCTCACGGAGCGGGCATTGGTATCGGACTCTTTTTACTTTTAATTGCGGCAAATGGCGTTGGTTTAGTCGTCAGCAACCAAGCTGGCTTACCAGTAAAATTAGGCGATTTCACCTCATTCCCTGTAATGATGTCCTTAATTGGTTTAGCGCTCATTATCGGCCTTGAAAAAATGAAAATTAAAGGCGGCATTTTATGGGTAATTATCGCTATTACTATTGTAGGTTTAATTTTTGATCCAAATGTAAAATTTGGCGGAGAGATTTTTAAAATGCCAACCTTTGGTGAAAGTTCTCTTTTCTTACAATTAGACTTTATGGGCGCACTACAACCCACAATCTTACCTGTCGTATTTGCTTTGGTGATGACAGCCGTATTTGATGCAACGGGTACAATTCGCGCAGTTGCAGGTCAAGCAAACTTACTTGATAAAGATGGTCAAATTATCAATGGCGGTAAAGCCCTAACTTCAGACTCAATCAGTAGCTTATTCTCAGGCTTATTCGGTACAGCACCAGCTGCCGTTTACATTGAGTCAGCAGCAGGAACAGCAGCAGGCGGTAAAACAGGCATTACTGCAATCGTTGTTGGTGTGTTATTCCTATTAATGCTTTTCTTTCAACCATTAGCTTTCTTAGTGCCTGGATACGCAACAGCTCCAGCATTAATGTATGTTGGTTTATTAATGTTAAGCAATGTAAGCAAATTAGATTTCGATGATTTCGTTGGCGCGATGAGCGGATTAATATGCGCAGTATTTATCGTACTTACTGCTAACATTGTAACAGGTATTATGTTAGGTTTTGCGGCATTAGTAATTGGAAGAATCGTGAGTGGAGATATTAAACGCTTAAATGTAGGGACTGTGATTATTGCAATCGTACTCGTTGCATTCTATGCAGGCGGTTGGGCATTGTCATAATTAAATAACAAAAGGGAGTATCTCATTTGCTACTCCCTTTACTTATTGATGTAAATGATAAATATTATATAACTTTACTGATAATTCTTCCGTCTTTAACTTGCGTCGTGATGCATTCACCTTTCTTCACATCTTGAGTACTTATTATTGCTTTTCCTTGAGCGTTTTCCGCAATGGAATAACCTCTTGCTAATACCTTCAACGGGCTTAAGCCATCCAGTTTTCCACATAACGTTGCCAGTTTATTTTGACGTTTCGTCACTTGGCGATTTACACAAAAATTTAACCGCACTTGTAACTGCTCTAAGCGTTGTTGATGACGTTGCAATCGATATGGCAATGGATTTTGTTTCAAACGAGAAGAAAGTGCGGTGAATTTTTGTTGTGTATTTTCAAACTGACGTAATATAGCAAGTTGCAAGCGATGCGCAAGCTGTTCATTTTTCGCTTGTTGAGTGCGTAATTGATTCTGTGGATGTTGATTTTGCAATCGTAAGGTTAGCTGTTTCAAACGCTGGCTTTTTCGCGTAAATAAACGATCAAATGCCATATCTAAACGTTGTTGTTGATGGCGAAGTTGTTGCAATAATTCATCTTGATTACGACTCACTAATTCAGCCGCAGCTGAAGGGGTCGGCGCACGAAGATCTGCCACAAAATCGGCAATCGTCACATCCGTTTCATGTCCTACAGCACTGATAATGGGTAAGGTTGAACGAAAAATCGCTCTCGCCACTTCTTCTTCATTAAAACACCAAAGATCTTCTAATGAACCACCACCACGGCCAACAATTAATACATCCACTTCTTGTCGCAGATTGGCAAGTTCAATCATTTGCACAATTTCTGCGGTCGCCTCTTTGCCTTGAACCGCAGTGGGATAAATAACAACTTTTAAACTTGGATCACGACGTGCCAAAATATGCAAAATATCTTGCAATGCCGCACCTGTAGAAGAAGTAATAATCCCAACCGCTTTACTAAAGTGCGGTAGATTTTTCTTAAGATTTTGAGCAAACAATCCTTCCGCAGCCAACTTCATTTTTAATGCTTCAAACTGCTGTTGCAATAAACCTTCACCGGCGGGATGCATGGAATCAATAATAAGCTGATAATCACCACGAGGCTCATATAAACTCACATTGGCACGCACAAGCACTTGCATCCCATTTTGCGGACGAAAAGCAACACGCAAATTTTTCATGCGAAACATCGCACAACGCACCTGCGCATTTTCATCTTTCAGCGTTAAATACCAATGCCCAGACACGGGTTGCGTAAAATTGGAAATTTCACCCGTTAACCAAATTTGTGAAAAATTCCCTTCGAGCATCTGGCGCGCAGCAGAATTCAGTTGAGATACGGAATAAATATTGTCTGACATATTATTCAATTAACGCCCAACCATCATCAACCCAGTTACAAATTGAATCCAACAGTAGATCCATTGAGGTTTCAGGATCTTCGGTTTCATTCACTAGATTTGATAAAAATGCCCAATCCAAACTTTCACCATTAGATAAGCGTTTCAACACTTCGGTCTCAATCACATTAAGTTCATCTAACCACTCACCATTAGCATAAATTCGCAGCGGATTTTCGGTGTAAAGCAATTTACAATTGTTGTCTTGAGAAAGGAATGCCCCATCCTCTTCTAAAATTGACCGCACTTCATCAGGATCACACATTTCATCAGAGACTAATAACTCGTAACGACGAGAACTCACCGAACTTGCTACGGCTTGCTTAAACAACGCATCAAAAGCTTCTGAATGAGCCAATTTATCCAATAAAAGCTGTTTCATTGCTTGAATATTTTCATCCGCAAGTTTACCTGTACGTTGTACAGACTGGCTTAAACGTAGCGGTAAATCAAATTCACTTAAATTCAAATCAGGATCTTGATGACAAAAACCTTTACTTACGCCATCAATTAAATTGCTTAAATTTGGATAACGCAAGCCAAAAGAAAAGGTTAAACAATCATCTTCAGCCACACCATAATGCGCCATACGGGCCGGAATATAGAGAATATCGCCCGGATTCATCACTTCATCAATCACCAATTCACCCATATCATCAAAAATTCGAATTGGCTGATTAGATTTAAATTCGGTACTTGGATCACACCATTTACCTAATTGCCAACGGCGATGACCATATCCTTGCACTAAGAATACATCATACTCATCATAATGTTTACCAACAGAGCCTCCCTTAGGGGCATAAGACACCATAATATCGTCACGTTGCCACTGAGGTATAAAGCTAAATTTGTTCCAAAGCTGTCCTAATTCAGGAGACCATTGCTCCAAATTTTGAACTAACACCGACCATTTTTCTGGTAACTTTTGAAAATCCTTGTCACTCAAGGGACTAAAAAAAACTTTCCAATCATCATCAGAAAATGTCTTCACTAAACGAGCGGTAACATCTTCGTTTTGCGCGAGTTCAATAATATCTTGTGGCTCAAACTGCCCAACGATTTCAGGCAAACCGTTACGAATCACAAGTGGCTTTTTCTGCCAATAATCGCGTAGAAAAATTTCTGGCGTGATATGGTCAGGTAAACAAAAATCAACAGATGAAAGTGCGGTCATTTTTAAGCTCCTTTTTCTTTGTCTTTGGCTGCTGCAGCTTGCTCTGCTGCACGTTTACGGCGAATTTCTTTCGGATCAGCAAGTAATGGACGGTAAATTTCAATACGATCGCCCTTTTTTAATACATCAGTCAATTTAATTGGACGACTGAAAATCCCAATTTTATTTGTGCTCAAATCAATATCAGGAAATTGGCTTAAAATCCCTGATTGTGTAATCGCCGTTTGCACGGTGATTCCTTCATCAACTTGAAAAGATTTCAAATAATAACGTTCTGGCAAAGCATAAGCGATTTCAATGTTAATCTGATTCATTTTTACTTCTTCATAAAAAAAATTTCCGTTATTATAGCGGAAAAGTATAGCGAATTTTAGGGGCTGTGGGTAAATAAGGAAAGAGTATGAATTGGGTATTTTTTGCGATAGGTTCTGCATTTTTTGCAGGGCTCACGGCGATCTTAGGCAAGCTTGGCGTAGAAGGGATGAATAGTAATCTTGCCACCTTTATTCGAACTCTTGTCATTTTATTTGTGACGGCAGGCATTCTATCTGCTCGTAACGAGTGGCAATTGCCACAGCATATTGCAGTAAAACCGTTTAGTTTTCTGATTTTATCAGGTATTGCAACTGGGTTGTCTTGGCTTTGTTATTATCGCGCGCTCCAACTTGCTCCTGCCTCTTGGGTTGCACCAATTGATAAATTAAGTGTAGTTATTGCAATTATTCTGGGGGTTGTCATTTTAGGGGAGCCACTCAGCCTAAAATTAATTATCGGTAGTATTTTAATTTTATCAGGCGTACTTGTTTTGGCGCTATAGTAAAAATATGATAAATCAAATCAGTGTTTACGATAAAGAAAATTTCTTTGAGCTTTACCAAAAGCTTCGTTCTAATCCTCTTAGTTTAAATGAAGTTGTTGAGAAACCGACAATGCTTTCACTTTTGCCAGACTTACAAGGAAAAAAATTACTTGATCTTGGGTGTGGGGCTGGTGAACATTTAGCACTTTATTTATCAAGAGGCGCCAGACACGTAGTTGGAATCGATCTATCTACAAATATGTTAAAGCAAGCTAAAATTGATTTAGAAAAGTGCGCTGAATTTAAAGACTGTTTTTCTCTTTATCAATTACCTATGGAAAAGCTTATTGAATTACCAGAAGATAATTTTGATGTAATTACGAGTTCTTTTGCTTTTCATTATGTAAAAGAATTTCCTCAATTGTTGTCTGCAATTTTTAATAAGTTGAAAGCAAATGGTGTACTTGTTTTTTCTCAAGAACATCCTATCACGACCTGCCATAAGACGGGGGACCGTTGGGAAAAAAATGAGAATAAACAGCAAATTGCTTACCGTTTGAATCATTATCGAGATGAAGGAGAAAGAGAACGGAGTTGGTTTAAGCAGGCTTTTAAGACTTATCATCGTACGACTGCAACGATTATTAATAATTTGATTAAAGTAGGTTTTCAAATTGAGCGAGTGGAAGAACCAATGTTAGCAGATCAGGTTCAATGGCATCATGAATTTAAAGATTTACAGCATCGCCCCGTTTTGCTTTTTATACTTGCTAGGAAGGTTGTGTGATTTTATGGCTAAAAAGATAAGAAATACCCGCACTTTGATGCGGGTATTATTTTTTAAAGGTTGTTTAATTTCATTTTTGCCATTTGTTGTTCTAATTGGCTACCACTTTGTTGTGCTTGCTCAAAGCTGTTTTTAGCCGCAACTTTATCTCCTTTGGCGACTTGAATATCGCCAGTTAAGAGCGCTTTACGAGCATCAAAACTTTCACCTTTCACTTGGTTTAAGGTAGTTAAAGCATTGTCTAATTGACCCAATTGAAATTGTACCGCACTGAGACGTAATGCAACAATAGATGTTAATACTTCATCTTGAGATTGAGTTAATGCTTGATTTAAGTTTACTTCTGCAGCTGCAAAATCTTGTTTCTCAGCCGCTTTTTTCGCTTCATCTAACAAAGCAAAAACAGCGTATGCAGTTTTGCTGTTAGCTTGCACAAATTGTTCTATATTTGCTTTTTTAGCTTGTTCATCTTGTTGTGCAGAATAGATTAACGCATCATACTGTGCAGAAGCTTGAGCGATTTGCTCTGCTTGGTGCGCTTGCCAATAACGCCATCCAAACATCCCCCCCACACCTAAGATAAAAGCGACAATAATTGTTTTGCCATTCTCTTTCCACCAGTCTTTCAACTGGTTAATCTCTTGTTCTTCTTCAATGGAATAAGCCATGTTTTTCCCCTTTTAAATTAAAATTGAGTTTGAATATAGTCGATTACATTCACTAAATCTAAGGTTTGCTGATCTGCGCCACCTTGCAAGTGTTTAACAACGACTTGTTTATTTTGAACTTCGCTTTCGCCGATAACTAATGCCAATGTTGCACCAGATTTATCTGCACGTTTAAATTGTTTTTTGAAATTACCGCCAGAGCAGTGCAACATGGTATTTAAGTGCGGTAATTCTGAGCGTACTTTTTCCGCTAATTCAAAAGCGGCTAATGTTGCGCCTTCGCCTTGATAAACAACATAAATATCCACCGCACTTTTCACAGGAACATTTGGATTAACTTCTTGTACCAACAAGACTAAACGTTCTAACCCCATCGCAAATCCGATGCTTGGCGTTGCGTGTCCGCCAAGTTGTTCCACTAAACCGTCATAACGACCGCCGCCACACACGGTACCTTGTGCGCCAAGAGCGGAGGTTACCCATTCAAATACAGTTTTGTTGTAATAATCTAAGCCACGAACGAGTTTAGGATTAATTTCATATTGAATACCCACTGCATCTAATAATGAACATAATTGTTCAAAATGCTCACGGCTTTCATTATCTAGATAATCAAGTAATTTTGGCGCGTTATCTAATACTTTTTGTAATTCTGGATTTTTGGTGTCCAAAATACGAAGCGGATTTTTTACTAAACGGTCTTTTTCTTCATCGCTCATTAAATCTTGATGATTTTCTAAGAATCCAACCAAAGCTGAACGATAATTTGCTCGAGCTTCTAAAGAACCAATTGAGTTAAGTTGAAGTGTCACATGTTGATCGATACCTAATGCTTTCCATAAACGGTAGGTAAGCATGATTAATTCGGCATCGATTTCTGGATTCGCAATACCGAATACCTCAACACCTGCTTGATGGAATTGACGGTAACGACCTTTTTGTGGACGTTCATGACGGAACATTGGCCCTATATACCATAAACGTTGTTCATTGTTATAGATCCAACCATGTTCAATGGCGGCACGCACGCAACCTGCAGTGCCTTCAGGGCGTAAGGTTAATTGTTCGTCGTTATCCCAAAATGTGTACATTTCTTTTGAAACAACATCGGTTACTTCACCGATTGCACGCGCAAATAATGGTGTGCTTTCTACAACTGGCATACGCACTTCGGAATAACCATAATTGTTTAATACCTGGCGTACTTGCGCTTCAATCCATTGCCATAATGGAGATTCAGTAGGGGAGCAATCGTTCATTCCTCGGATTGCTTGAATAGTTTTAGCCACGAGCTTTCCTTAAATAATTCTGTTTTTTGGATCTTGTTGTGCGACTTTCGCACGAATTTTTGCTTCTAATTGGTTAACAATATCTTCGTTATCGAAGCGTTCTTTTTGTCGTTCGCCATTAAGATAATAACCGCTTTTTTTGTTACCACCAGTTACCCCGAGATCAGATACGAGCGCTTCTCCAGGACCATTCACTACGCAACCGATAATTGATACATCCATTGGTGTAATAATATCTTCAAGGCGTTGTTCTAACGCATTTACTGTACCGATTACATCAAACTCTTGGCGAGAGCAGGTCGGGCACGCAATAAAATTAATGCCACGAGAGCGAATTCGTAAAGATTTGAGAATATCAAAACCTACTTTAATTTCCTCTACGGGATCCGCGGCCAATGATACACGTAATGTGTCACCAATACCTTCGGCAAGTAACATACCTAAACCTATTGCAGATTTAACCGCACCTGCACGTGCACCACCCGCCTCAGTAATACCTAAATGTAATGGTTGCTTGATAGATTTGGCAAGTAAACGATAAGCTTCTACCGCTAAGAACACATCAGAGGCTTTTACACTCACCTTAAATTGATCGAAGTTAAGACGGTCTAGAATTTCTACATGACGCAATGCTGATTCTAATAATGCTTCTGGTGTTGGCTCGCCGTATTTTTCTTGCAGATCTTTTTCTAAAGAGCCTGCGTTTACGCCGATACGAATCGGAATATTTTTGTCACGAGCACAATCAACAACGGCACGGATGCGATCTTCACGACCAATATTGCCTGGATTGATACGTAAACAATCCACTCCATATTCTGCGACTTTTAGCGCGATACGATAGTCGAAATGAATATCTGCCACGAGCGGGACATTCACTTGTTGTTTAATTTGTTTAAATGCTTCTGCAGCGTCCATTGTTGGAACAGATACACGAACGATATCTGCACCAACACGTTCTAATGATTTAATTTGAGCAACAGTCGCCTCCACATCAGTGGTGCGAGTATTTGTCATTGATTGCACGGCAATTGGTGCATCACCACCAACGGGGACATTTCCTACATAAATTTTTGTCGATTCACGACGCTTAATGCTTGGTTGAAAAGCTGACATCTTTTTCCTTATTAAGGTTGTGAAAGTTTGAATTTTGCAATGCGACCATCCACTTTTAATGGATAATTTTCGCCTTTATAGGTGATACGTACATTACTTGGTGCGCCAACTATTAATGAAAACTCATCTCCATTAAAAGTTAATACTTCACCTTTTTTGTACTCTTTTTGTGCTAATACTCGGCGATTCTTATCTTTTACGCTGAGCCAGCTCGTATTATTTAAGATTTCTACAATCAAGTCTCCTTTCACAGTCGGGGCTGCTGGAGAAATTGATGGATTTTCTACCGCACTTTGAGTGTCAGAAACTGATTTTTCATCGTTTTTTGTTTGTGGAACGGCATTTTCTTGTGCTATTTCTGGTAACACATTATTTGTTATTTCTACTGGTTGTGAGACTGCTGCTGTTGTTTCTGGTGCAGTTTTATTACTCTCTTCTGTTGTCACAAGAGCTGTGGTTGGCTGATTGTTTTCGGTAGAAGCAACATAGCTTTGTACTAAGTCATCACGTTCTTGGTTATTTTGTTGGTAACTTTGCCACCACCAAAGTCCAGTCATGCCAAGGACTAAAATAAGTACAATGATAGATAAACGTCCGACCCAACGAGAGTGTGATGAATATTGATTTACTTCACGAGTTGAACGAGCATTTTTACTCAGATCGTTTTTACCGTTCTCTGCAAATGTAATATTTTCCCATACAGAATCCGGTAAGCGTAAGAACTTGGCATAGCTACGCACGTAGCCTTTTACAAAGATTGCAGGGGTAGCTTTTTGAATAAATTCGTTATTTTCAAGCTGCTGTAATATGGAGGGACGCAGCGAAATTTCTTTGGCGACGTCTTCGAGAGAAAGATTCAAGTTTTCACGTGCTTGGCGAAAAATCTCACCTGGTGAAAGTTCTTGCTCAGTTGTTGGATTCATAAATTCAATTAAATAATATGCGATAAATAAAGGCTAAATTCTAAAGTCCAACGCTTGATTTGGCAATGCTTTATTTAAAGGTATTAAATTTTTCCGCTCGTTTACTATCTGTTTGTCGCAATTTTTGTAATGCTTGTTGATAAATATCCATTTTTTTAGCGGAATAAGCACAAAGGGCCATATTTTCAAATGTATCTGCTTGATGATAATAATTAGGTGAATTCAGTGCGAGTTGAAATTGCTGCTGAGCTTGTTCAAATTGTTTTTGACGACATAAAAATGTCCCAAAATTATTATGTAAGTCCCCCTGTTGATTATTGAGTTTTAAAGCTGTTTCATATTCACGATGTGCGTTCTCAATTTCACCTTGTTGTTGATAATAATGCGCAAGCGCTGAATGCACGAGATAGTAATTTTTATCGTGTTGAAGTGCTTTATCTAAGTTGATTTTAGCGAGTTGAGGATTATTTTGTTGAAGGTAACCAAGTGCAAGTTCTACGCGAGCTTTCGCTGCTGATTGTTGATTGAAATCTTGAATGGTTGATTGGGAAACGCAAGCAGAAAAAATGAAAGGGAAAATAACCGCACTTAGTTGTTTACTTATTGTTTGCATTTTTTCTCCTTTTAACAGGGGAGGAAGAAATAGTTAATATGTTTTAATTCGTATGAAAACATAGGGCATGTGAACTTGATTCATTCACATGCCTAAAATATTAATTAACTTCTGTTACCCCAATATTTTGTCCAAATTGGCGTTTCATTGCCGTACGTTTAGTACGATCGATAACATCTCCAGCTAGCTGTCCGCAAGCTGCATCAATGTCATCTCCTCTAGTTTTACGGATAATCACGGTAAAGCCATATTCCATCAAGGTTTTTTGGAAGCGGTCAATACGCGTATTCGAGCTTTTTGCATAAGGCGCTTCAGGGAACGGATTCCATGGAATTAAATTAATTTTACAAGGTGTATTTTTTAATACTTCTGCAAGTTGATGTGCATGTTCTACACCATCATTCACATGATCGAGCATGACATATTCAATCGTAACTTTACCATGGTTTGCATTTGATACGCTTAAATAACGATTTACTGAGTCAATCAACATTTTGATATTATATTTTTTGTTGATTGGCACAATTTCATCACGCAATTCATCGTTTGGGGCATGTAATGAAATAGCCAAAGCCACATCGATCATTTTGCTCAAGTTATCTAGTGCAGGTACGACGCCAGAAGTTGATAAAGTGACACGACGTTTTGATAAACCGTAGGCAAAATCATCTAACATAATTTCCATTGCGGGAACAACGTTAGCGACATTTAACAAGGGTTCGCCCATTCCCATCATTACCACATTTGTAATTGGTCTAATGCCAGTCACCCCAAAGTTGCCAATAATTTTAGAGGCTCTCCAAACTTGGCCGATAATTTCTGAAACCGTTAAATTGCGATTAAATCCTTGTTGTGCTGTTGAACAGAATGTACAAGCCAAGGCGCAGCCAACTTGGGAAGATACACAAAGCGTAGCGCGATCTGCTTCGGGAATATACACAGTTTCAACTTGTTGTTCACCCACTTGCATTGCCCATTTTATCGTGCCATCGGCTGAACGCTGTTCAACGGCAACTTCTGGGGCTTTAATTTCTGCAACTGCCTTGAGCTTTTCTCGTAATTTCTTATTAATGTTTGTCATATTGTCGAAGTTATCTTCGCCAAAATGATAAATCCATTTAACTAATTGATCTGCTCGGAATGGTTTTTCGCCGAGTTCTTTAAAAAATTCGCGCATTTGTTGGCGCGTTAAATCCATTAGATTAATTTTTTTAGCTGGTGCATCTGATTGCACAGACAATAATTCTGACATTTTAGCCTCGTTATTACACATTGTGGCGATAGCGTTGTGCTGGTGTTTTTATCAAAAACTCACAACGAAAAATTCGCAATTAAAAAATGAACGGCGATTGTACAGATTTGTCACCGCATAATCTAGCGGAATTCAAAAATGATGGAAAATCTCACCGCACTTTTTTGCGATCTAGATCGAAAATATTTCCAATTACAGCGTAAAAAGTGCGGTAAAATGTGAGCCTATTTTCTAAGGTGACCAATAATGTTTAAAAAAGCTTTATTTCTTTTATCTTTGTGTCCTTCTTTTGCGGTGGCACAGTCTTACGTTGTGTATGATTTTACGCATAATCGAATGTTGGAAAGCCATGCGCCTGATAGTGTTCAGCCTATTGCTTCTGTAACGAAATTAATGACAGCGAACGTTTTTCTAGAGAATAATACAAATCCTAATTGCACTATTGCGATAACCAGTGACGATCGTGATTACATTAAAGGTACAAGCACAAAATTACCGATGAATGTTCCGATGGCTTGCAGAGAATTATTAAAGGCGATGCTTGTGCATTCTGATAACTATGCCGCTCATGCGCTTTCTCGTGCTGCAGGAATGAGCAGAATACAATTTATTCATAAAATGAATGAAAAAGCTCGCCAATTAGGCATGTATTCTACTCGTTTTCATGATAGTTCTGGTTTATCGAGTAGCAATATTTCCAGTCCTATGGATTTAGTTAAACTTGCTAAACATTCTTTAAATAAACCTGAAATTCGACAATTATCCAATATCAGTGCTACAAATATTCAAGCTGGAAGACATAGCATATTAATGAAAAATACAAATAAATTAGTGCGTGATGAAATTTTTGATGCTGTAGTAAATAAGACAGGCTACATTCGAGAATCTGGTTATAACCTTGTTTTCATTAATAAACACCCATGTAAAAGTTCCACCATCGGTGTAATTAGTCTCAATAATTCTTCTTCGGCATATCGTTCTAGCTTTACTAAAAGCAAATTAGAGAAATATGGTTGTACGGCATTGAATGGACGAACCATTCATGATGTTGAAGGCGAGGCACAATATGAAGAGGGCTATGATGAAGAAGGATTAAATAATTTAATTAAAAGAATTTCAGGATAATAAGTGTTATAACCATAGAGAAAACCTATCATTATTTTTGTTATGCTCTTCATAAGTTATAAGAAAAAACTTTAACTTGATAATCATTTTTATTTGAGATTAAGTTAAAAGGTGATAGTATGATATTTGATGAATAATTGTTGAGCGATTATTCAGGCATCCAACCTCTATACTTTTTTTATAAGGACATCTTATGCGAAATTCATTAAAAATTATGACCGCACTTGCACTTGGTTTGTTTGCAATGCAGGCTAATGCAAAATTCAAAGTCGTCACCACCTTCACCGTGATTCAAGATATTGCACAAAATGTGGCAGGCAATGCAGCTACAGTAGAATCTATCACCAAACCAGGTGCTGAAATTCATGAATATGAACCTACTCCAAAAGACATTGTGAAAGCACAATCTGCTGATTTAATTTTATGGAATGGTTTAAATTTGGAACGTTGGTTTGAGCGTTTCTTCCAAAATATTAAAGATAAACCAGCTGTGGTGGTGACAGAAGGTATTCAACCATTGTCTATTTATGAAGGCCCGTATAAAGATGCGCCTAATCCACACGCTTGGATGTCGCCATCTAATGCATTAATTTATATTGAAAATATTAAAAATGCATTGGTGAAATACGATCCACAAAATGCAGCAGTGTATGAAAAAAATGCCGCTGACTACGCTCAAAAAATCAAACAACTTGATGAACCACTTCGTGCAAAATTGGCACAGATTCCAGAAGCGCAACGCTGGCTTGTGACAAGTGAAGGTGCTTTCAGTTATTTGGCGAAAGATTACAACTTAAAAGAAGGCTACTTATGGCCAATTAATGCTGAACAACAAGGCACACCACAACAAGTGCGTAAAGTGATTGATTTAGTTCGTAAAAACAATATTCCTGTTGTGTTTAGTGAAAGTACAATTTCAGCAAAACCAGCACAACAAGTAGCGAAAGAAAGTGGCGCAAAATACGGTGGTGTGTTGTACGTTGATTCACTTTCTGCGAAAAAAGGCCCTGTGCCAACTTATATTGATTTGCTTAACGTCACTGTATCAACCATTGTTAAAGGATTCGGAAAATAATGGACTCTTTCTCGACATCAATTTGGGTTAATGATGTAACTGTTCGTTACAACAATGGCCACACAGCTATTCACAATATGACGTTCTCATTAAACAGTGGAACTATTTGTGCATTAGTGGGTGTGAATGGCAGTGGTAAATCTACGTTATTTAAAAGCATAATGGGGCTTGTGAAGCCACAACAAGGTGAAATCAAACTTTGTGATCTGCCAATTTCCCAAGCACTGAAACGTAATTTAGTTGCTTATGTTCCACAATCTGAAGAAGTAGACTGGCAATTTCCGGTGTCAGTGTATGATGTCGTGATGATGGGGCGTTATGGGTATATGAATTTCCTTCGTATCCCCAAAGCGATTGATAAACAAAAAGTTCAAGAGGCGATGCAGCGAGTGAACATTGAACATCTCGCGCATCGTCAAATTGGTGAGTTATCTGGCGGGCAGAAAAAACGCGTGTTTTTAGCCCGCGCTTTAGCACAACAAAGTCCAATTATTTTATTGGATGAACCTTTCACTGGCGTTGATGTGAAAACTGAAAATGCCATTGTTGATCTTCTTCAACAGCTTCGAGAAGAAGGTCATCTTATTCTTGTCTCAACTCATAACTTAGGGTCTGTTCCTGATTTCTGTGATCAAGTGGTGATGATTAATCGTACGGTGATTGCCGCAGGGAAAACGGAAGATACCTTTAACCAACATAATTTGGAAATTGTGTTTGGTGGGGTATTACGCCATATTAAATTGTTGGGTGAGGATTTACATAACGATGAAGATAAACGTGCCGTTACCGTCTTAACGGATGATGAAAAAGCCGTTGTATTCTATGGCGAAACTAAGCAAGATCCTCCAGCGCCAACAACTCAGGATTGCCATTTTGAAGACTGTCCTTGCAAAAGTGCGGTCAAAAAAGAGAAGGAGTAAGGCATGTTAGCATTATTATTAGAACCTTTCTCCTATGATTATATGCTCAAGGCGATGATCTTGAGTACGGCAGTTGGTGGGATTTGTGCTTTTTTGTCTTCATATTTAATGCTTAAAGGCTGGTCTTTGATTGGCGATGCACTTTCTCATTCGGTTGTGCCTGGTGTCGCGATAGCTTATGCCTTTTCTTTGCCTTATGCCCTTGGTGCATTTTTTGCCGGAATTTTAGCCGCACTTTCCATTCTTTGGATTAAATCCATTTCTAAACTGAAAGAAGATGCCGTTATCGGGTTTATTTTCAGTACTTTCTTTGCATTAGGTCTATTGATCATTTCTTTAAATCCAACTGCAGTAAATGTGCAAAGTATCATTTTAGGCAATATTTTAGGTATTGCCGACGAAGATATTTACCAAGTGGCAATTATCATCGGTGTTTGTTTAGTATTACTTTTATTATTTTGGAAAGATTTACTGTTGATTTTTTTCGATGAAACACAAGCAAGAACGGTAGGGCTTTCGCCATTATTTTATAAAGTTTTGTTTTTTACTCTATTAAGTGCTTGTGTGGTGGCTGCCTTGCAAACTGTAGGCGCAATTTTAGTGATTGCGATGGTCATTACCCCGGGTGCGACAGCATATTTACTGACAGATAAATTCAAAACCTTGTCAATCATCGCTATTATTTTAGGGGCGGTGACAAGTTTTGTTGGGGTCTATATTAGCTATTATTTAGATGGTGCCACAGGCGGTGTGATTGTCACATTGCAAACATTATTATTCTTGGCCGCTTTCTTATTTTCACCAAAATATGGCTTATTAACTCGTAATAAAAAGGCGGTAGAAAATGTTTGATTGGATTTTAGAACCGCTACAATTTGAGTTTATGCAAAATGCCTTATTGACCGCATTGATTGTTTCGATTATCTGTGCATTACTTTCTTGTTATTTAGTCTTGAAAGGCTGGTCATTGATGGGTGATGCCATTTCTCACGCTGTATTACCCGGTATTGTGCTTGCTTATTTAGCGGGAATCCCTTTAGCTATTGGGGCATTTTTCTCAGGCATTTTTTGCTCGCTTGGCGTGGGATATTTGAAAGAAAATAGTCGTATAAAAGAAGATACAGCAATGGGCATTGTATTTTCTGGAATGTTTGCCATTGGTCTTGTTATGTTCACCAAAATTCAAACAGAACAGCATTTAACGCATATTTTGTTTGGTAATGTATTGGGCGTAAGTCATCAAGAGCTTATTCAAAGTGCGGTTATTTCTGCGGTAATTTTTTGTATGATTGTCTTTAAACGTAAAGACTTTTTGCTTTATTGTTTTGACCCAAGTCACGCCCGTGTTGCAGGGCTTTCTCCTAAAATTTTACATTATGGCTTATTAATGTTGCTTGCTTTAACCATTGTAAGCACGATGCAAGTGGTAGGTGTTATTTTGGTGGTGGCAATGTTAATTGCACCAGGAATTACCGCACTTACGCTCACAAAATCTTTTGATAAAATGTTATGGATTGCTATTGTCAGTTCCATTACATCAAGCCTAATTGGTGTAATATTGAGCTATCATTTTGATGCGTCAACTGGTGCTTGTATTATTTTATTACAAGCGATATTTTTCATAGGAGCATTATTTTTGAGTCGCATAAAGCAAAAAACGTACTAAGTTTTTATTACTTAACTTATTATTCAAAATGATTTTTGAAATTTATTTCTTATTTTGTTAGAATTCATACACTTTTTATCTCTTATATAGGGATGAAAAGTGAGTTCGGATGAAGGTAGCTGGAGAGCGGGGAATTGACCCCACACCGACGATGTAAAATCTTTCAGGTGCGATGGCAGGGACTGTTACTGGACGAACCCTTGGAGAGATCCATTTTAGAAATGGACGCCGAAGGCGCAAAAGAGCGGTTAATTTTTCAATCGTTTTTCAAACGCTCAGGCAAAAGGACAGGGGCAAAAGACAATCTATCGTAAGTGTGGAAATTATCTATCTTTTCACCGCACTTTCTTTTCCATTGTATCTTTTCGTCTTCTTGTCGTGTTTATTTTTGATTTAAACGACGAGGAATCACATGACAATTGAGTCAATTCTTTCAGCTATTGATAGCTTTATTTGGGGCGCACCGCTACTCATACTCTTATCGGGAACAGGGCTTTATTTAACGCTACGTTTAGGCTTTATTCAAATTCGCTATTTACCACGTGCGCTAGGTTATTTATTTAAAAAAGATAAAGGTGGAAAAGGTGATGTGTCATCTTTTGCCGCACTTTGTACCGCATTAGCAGCAACGATCGGAACAGGGAATATTGTGGGCGTTGCAACTGCTGTACAAGCTGGTGGACCTGGTGCCATTTTTTGGATGTGGCTAGTCGCCTTGTTAGGAATGGCAACAAAATATGCCGAATGTTTACTCGCAGTTAAATATCGTGTTCGCGATAAAAATGGCTTTATGGCTGGCGGTCCAATGTATTACATTGAAAGCGGTCTAGGTATCAAGTGGCTAGCAAAATTATTTGCATTATTTGGTGTAATGGTTGCCTTTTTCGGAATCGGTACATTCCCACAGGTCAATGCGATTACCTATGCAATGCAAGATACTTTTAATGTTCCGGTTTTAGTTACTGCAATTATTGTGACTCTTTTAGTCGGCTTAATCATTCTTGGTGGTGTAAAACGTATCGCAACCGCATCATCGGTAATTGTACCGTTTATGGCGATTTTATACGTCACTACTTCACTGGTTATTATCCTCTTAAATATAGAAAAAGTACCAGATGCGATCTCATTAATTATTTATAGCGCTTTTGAACCGCAAGCTGCGCTAGGCGGGGCTGTTGGCTTTACCGTAATGAAGGCTATTCAATCAGGCGTTGCTCGAGGCATTTTCTCCAATGAATCAGGTTTAGGAAGCGCACCAATTGCAGCCGCAGCGGCACAAACTCGTGAACCTGTTCGCCAAGGCTTAATTTCCATGACAGGTACATTCTTGGATACCATCATCGTTTGTACAATGACAGGTATTGTATTAGTGTTAACAGGCGCTTGGAATAACCCTGAGTTAGCGGGTGCAACAGTAACAAACTACGCCTTTGCACAAGGTTTAGGGACATCAATTGGCGCAACAATTGTAACTGTCGGTTTATTATTTTTTGCATTCACAACTATTTTAGGCTGGTGTTACTATGGTGAACGTTGTTTTGTTTATCTCGTTGGTATTCGTGGCGTAAAACTATATCGTTTAGCTTATATTGTGTTGGTAGGGTTAGGGTCATTCTTACACTTAAATTTAATATGGATTATCGCCGATATCGTAAATGGTTTAATGGCCTTTCCAAATCTCATCGCACTCATTGGATTGCGAAAAGTTGTGATTGAAGAAACAAAAGATTATTTCCAACGATTGAAAATAAATCATCACGATCAAGATGAAATCGTAGAATAATCAAATGAAAAAAGGTGTAGATACAGTCAATATCCACACCTTTTTCTTATCACAATTTCCCATCTTAACAACTTATCTTAGAAAGAAAAGCAGCTTTTTTCAGAAATTAGACATAGATCATATTTTTAAAAATTACTTTGACATTTTCTCTTAAAACCCTTGAAAACCCGAATTAAGAAAGCTATTTTGTAGTTAAAGAAAACTATAAATCACGCAACAAAGAGGTAAATGCTATGACACTTAATATCACCAGCAAACAAATGGAAATCACCCCTGCAATTCGTGAACACGTGGAGGAAAGACTCGCGAAATTAGGTAAATGGCAAACACAGTTAATTAACCCCCATTTTGTTTTAAACAAAGTACCGAATGGATTTACTGTAGAGGCATCTATTGGCACGCCACTGGGCAATTTATTGGCCAGTGTAACCTCAGATGATATGTATAAAGCAATTAATGAAGTTGAAGAAAAATTAGAGCGCCAGCTTAATAAACTTCAACATAAAAGTGAATCTCGCCGAGCAGATGAACGCTTAAAAGATTCGTTTGAAAGTTAATATTGAAAATAAACTAAAGAAAGAAAAGCAAAAGAGCGGTGAAATTTTACCGCTCTTTTTTCTTACTAGGATTAGATTTGTGTTAAATCTACATTTTTGGTTTCTTTTGATGCTAATAATGCCAATAGCGTCATGAGGGCATTGATTGCTAAATAAATACCTACGCCCATCACACCAAATGATGCATTAATTTTTAAAGAAATCATCGCTGCAATCGTTGCACCAATAATTGATGCTAAATTATAAGCAAGAGATGCACCAGAATAACGCACTTCTGTTGGGAATAATTCTGGTAATAGCGCAGCCATTGGACCAAATGTCATCCCCATGATCGCCATACCAATTACTAAAAATGCAAATACACTCATTGGAGTACCATTTTCTAAGAAGAATGGCATTGTTAAACCGAGCACACCAACAGCAACAGTCACCCAAATCAACCATTTACGGCGACCAATTTTATCGGCATAAACACCAGAAATACTGATAAAAATACCAAATACAATGGCACTAATTAATAACAGGCCAGTAAAAGTATTTGCTGGGATGCCTAAGCCCAGCGCATAACCTGCTTCAGAAATCTTTGGTGCGGTTCGAGAATATGCCTGAGCAAAAGCCGTCATAATGTAAAACAAAGAATAAGTTGCCACCATAATAAATGTGCCAATAATCATTGGTTTTAAGTGTTTAGTAAAAACAACACTCACTGGTGCATTCAATTTTTTGCCTTTTTGCTCCGCTTCCACAAATACATGGCTTTCATGCAAGGTCAAGCGAACATATAAGCCGACAGCGACTAATAAAACGGAAGATACAAACGGAATACGCCATGCCCATTCCACAAGAGCATCTTGCCCGAGGAAATAGCTAACTAAGAAGAATGTTGCATTCGCTACAAATAAGCCGATTGGCGCACCTAATTGAGGGAAAGTACCATACCATGCACGTTTACCTTCCGGCGCATTTTCTGTTGCAACTAAAGCTGCACCGCCCCATTCACCACCGAGTCCAATACCTTGACCAACACGGCATACGCAAAGCAAAATTGGCGCCCAGATACCGATTTGAGCATAGTTAGGAAGTAAACCAATAACCACTGTTGAACCGCCCATTAAAACAAGGGAGGCAACCAAGGTTTTTTTACGACCAATTTTATCGCCAAAATGACCAAATAATGCAGAACCAATAGGACGTGCAAAAAATGCAAGCGCAAGCGTAGAAAGAGAAAGTAAATCATTAGAAAGCGGATCATCGCTATGGAAGAATTGCGTATTGAAAACTAATACAGCGGCAGCCGCATAGATATAATAATCAAAAAATTCGATTGCCGTACCGACCATCGAGGCTAACGCCACTTTCATCGGATTATTACGAAGTTGTGTAGACATTGTGTTTCCTTAGTAGTTTCTTATAAAGATAAAGGATCGAATCCTAGCATTTTAACTAAGGTCTAGCAATTTTTAATACGCAACTTTCGATTCTTTTAGAGAAATATTTTGAATTTTCTAAATGTGAGTTATGCCCAGCGGAAGGAATGGTTACTAAATCTATTTGATTTTCTTTGGCTAGAACCTGGAACTTATGATCTCGTTCCCCACAAAAATAAAAAAATGGCAAAGAACTTAACCGCACTTTTTCACTAAAATCAGGTTGTTTAGATAGACTTGTCGCCATCAGCATCTTGCCAATATTTTCACTGCAATTTGATTTTCGTTTTTCAACTAACTGCAGTCGTTCTTTTGCAGTCAAATGAGAAAATACGGGCTGTTGATACCAATCATTTAATACATTTTCTGGTGATTCTTGCATAAAACGTTGCGCCCAAGCAAAATCTTGCTGAAAACGAGCCTGCTTTTCTTCGTCTGTTTTTAAACCTAGATTCGCCCCTTCTAAAATAACACCTTGCAAATTAGATCTTTCCACTTGAGCTTGCAGCGCATAATACAAAGTGATCCGTCCGCCTAAAGAATACCCAACAAGAAAATAAGGTTCATTTTTCACCGCACTTTTAATTTGCTGAGCCAAATACTCCGCCGTTTCTTCAAAATTTGTGACTTCAATATCTTTAGCTTGCCCGTGAAAAGGTAAATCTAGTGCAATACAATTAAAGTGCGGTAAATTTTCAATGACTTTTTGCCAGTCGTTTTTTGTACCAAGAAGTCCGTGAAGAAAAATGATGTTTATCATTGAAAGGATTATTGATAGAAAATAATAAAATATGGCGGACTAAAGCCCGCCTACAGAATACTTAAGCACCAATCACTGCGTGGCTAATTTGCTCGATTAAGCGTTTATACAAACTGCTACCATCACTCGGATTCGTTTTAATTTCAATTAACGTTGCCTTGCGACGACTATAAGCCTGTTTAACAACAGAATTAAGATCTGCCCAAGTATAAGGATGAGCGTATTTAAGATCGAACATTGCCGCGATTTGAGAAAAATCGCCATTATGCGGTAATCGATAGAACTGATCTTTGACTTCTTCATCCACAGGTAACATATCAAAAATAGCACCGCCATTATTATTGATCACAAAGATTACCGTTGGTTGCGTAACGTTTTTGAATAATGCGAAAGAATTCAAATCATATAAAGTGGACGTATCGCCAATCACCGCAACAACAGGTTTATTTGAACCAATACCAATTCCCGCAGCAGTAGCCAACAAACCATCAATTCCACTCGCGCCACGATTCGTATAAACAGGATAACTTTCTGGTAATTGAGTTAGCGCATCAACCAGACGAACAAGTAAACTATTACCTAAAAATAAAACACCGTTATAAGGTAAAAGTGTTGGTAAACGTAATGCAAGCGAGGCTTCCGTTAAATTTCCGCCTACTTGCTGTTCAATAAAGGTCGCACAGAACTTAGATAAAGCTAACGGCTCAAGCAACCAAGGCTTTTGGCGTAAAGGAGGATGCGCACGCAACCAATGATGTGCTTTAGCATTAAATCTTGTCAATGAATGATGGTAAGGATCCAATGCTTTACCGCTTTGTTCAACCAACCAAAACTCACCTTTAAACGCCTGTAAGAATTGATTAATTCGTTTACTAATAAAGCGTGCACCAAATTGAATAACAATATCAGCTTGCAGAAGTTTTTCACGAACAGTTTGGTTTGCTAGCCAAATATCTTCATAAGGCGTCGTTGGAACAACACCGGATTGAATATCCGTCAGTAATACCCAGCCCATAGCGCTTGCCCAAGAATTAATGCCCATTGCTTGTTCTGCAGGTAATTGACCAACCACAACGACACCACGTTTGGTACGCCAATGATCCCAGTTCTCATGTATTAATACTTCGTTCTGTTGCGCTTCCACATTCATCCAAGGCTTAGTTTGAATTAACCAGCGCTGTAACGTCTGAAGCCAAGGGTGAGAATCTACTTCCTCATCAGTTGCATCATAAAGTGGCTCGGCAAATGGCACATTAATATGAACAACGCCACCCTGTTGTTTTTGTTGAAAGGCAGCCTGTTCAAGTAGAGAAATCAACCATTGCGCAGAATAATCCTCGTTCGGTTTAGGTAAATTAACATTTGCAACTGGATACTGACCAAACATATTTTGCTGCAAAATAGCCTGATTTGCACCGCACTCCCAAAGTTCTGGTGGACGATCAGCAGTTAAAACAAATAGATTAACACCAGTTTGGCGTGCTTCAATAATTGCGGGATAAAGGTTTGCAGTCGCCGTGCCTGATGTAACAATAATTGCAACAGGTGATTGAGTTGCCTTAGCAATACCCAAGGCAAAAAAACCTAAACCACGTTCATCAAAATGCGTATGACAAGTGACTGAACCCGCATTTTGCAAACGTACGGCTTCAAGAGTTAAAGGTGTCGAACGCGAACCTGGCGCGATACAAACGTGAGAAATGCCTTGGCGTACCAAGGTTTCTAAAATCACTTTCGACCAACAACGATTAAACACGCTTACCGACATTTTTTTCTCCGTTATCATTTTCTTCTGCAAACAAGGAAATCAACCCTGCCGCTTTACGTTCAATTTCTTTCCATTCTTCCAATGGCTGCGAGCCCGCCACAATGCCAGCGCCAGCAAATACTCGAATACGATGACCTTCAATAAAGGCAGAACGAATCGCCACACAAAACTCTGAACATACATCACTCATCACCCCCAATGTTCCCGCATACCAGCCTCGATCAAAGGTTTCAATTTCTGACAAACTCATTTTGGCTTGTTGCTGTGGCAAACCAGATACCGCAGCTGTAGGATGAATCGCTTTTAATATATTTACATCTGCATAATGTGCGGACAAATTTGCACGAATTTTACGAATCAAATGTTGTACTTTACGTAACGGTTTCAATTCCACATTGCTTACATCAAAACTTTCTACTTGCTTACGTAAATTCTGCGAAATATCTTCTACGACCAACCAATTTTCTTTTAAATTTTTCTCGTCATTTAATAACCAATTAGCTTGAGATTGCGTTTCTTCCTCACTTTCAGAAACCGATGCTGTCCCCGCCAAAGCTTCGGTTAGCAACAAGTTATACTCACGAGCAAATAGGCGTTCTGGCGTAGAACCGACAAAAACTGAATGAGGATGTTCAGCCCACAAAAAATGATAACAACCTTGATTTTGTTGTTCGCTTTCAGCTAAAAAATCGTACGCATTAATCGCTTGCTTTAAATGAAAAGTAGTTTCATTGGCTAATACAATTTTTGTCAGTTCCCCACTTTTAATTTCTACCAAAGCCTGATTTACCCAATCACACCAAGTTCTTTCGTTAGCTCTAGGCTCTGTATGCAAAGGAATCTGTTTTGGCAAAGCAGAAAGTGCGGTGAGATTTTCAAAAGTTTTGAGGTGGGCTAAAGTATCATTCGCACTTTGCTCATCTTTCACAAAAAATGATACCAATGCACCTTTCTCACCCTGTTCAACAAGAATTTTGGGTAATACAAATTGTGCAGCACCTTGAAATTGCAAACCACCGACTAATGGAAAACCACTTTCTTTGATAAATTCTTGAGCTAAATTTAACTGTGAAAATGACCGCACTTCACCCATAGCAGCTAATGCTTTTGCTTCATCTCGAAAATATAAATAAAATTGAGGATACGCAGATCGACCTTTCAGCCACGCCAATAAATCGACCTTGTCCAGTTTCACCTGAAAACGAACAAGTTCATTCGTTGATTGCTGTAAATATGCGTGAATTTGCGATTTTAACTCGCCTATTGCCTGCGCTAAATAACTCATTAGATTTTGTTTTAAATACACAAAAAATTAGCCATATTCTACCGCAGATTGTTAATGACAAAAAATTTTTTTACAAAATCTTTTCAATATTGAAAATTCAGCGTAAATTAACCGCACTTTTCTCGAAAAATTTATTAGAAATAAAAGGATTTCACTATGCGATTATTCCCAAAATCCGACAAATTAGAACACGTATGTTATGACATTCGCGGACCAGTGCACAAAGAAGCACTACGCTTAGAAGAAGAAGGCAATAAAATTTTAAAACTTAATATCGGCAATCCCGCACCTTTCGGCTTTGAAGCACCTGATGAAATTTTGGTTGACGTATTACGTAATTTGCCATCAGCGCAAGGCTACTGTGATTCAAAGGGGTTATATTCTGCTCGTAAAGCCATTGTTCAATATTATCAATCAAAAGGGATTCACGGCGCGACCGTCAATGATGTATATATTGGCAACGGCGTATCTGAGCTTATCACAATGGCTATGCAAGCATTACTCAATGATGGCGATGAAGTACTCGTGCCGATGCCTGATTATCCGCTTTGGACTGCTGCGGTAACACTTTCTGGCGGTAAAGCTGTTCATTACCTTTGTGATGAAGAAGCAAATTGGTTTCCCGCTATTGATGATATTAAAGCCAAGGTGAATGCGAAGACTAAAGCGATTGTCATCATCAACCCGAACAACCCAACTGGCGCGGTGTACAGCAAAGAATTATTACAAGAAATTGTAGAAATCGCTCGCCAAAATAATTTGATTATCTTCGCTGACGAAATCTACGACAAAATTTTATATGATGGCGCAGTACATCATCATATTGCCGCACTTGCTCCTGATTTATTAACCGTTACTCTGAATGGTTTATCAAAAGCTTATCGAGTTGCAGGCTTCCGCCAAGGCTGGATGATTTTGAACGGACCAAAACATAATGCGAAAGGTTATATTGAAGGCTTGGATATGCTGGCATCAATGCGTTTATGCGCTAACGTACCAATGCAACATGCAATTCAAACCGCACTTGGTGGCTATCAAAGTATTAATGAATTTATTTTACCGGGCGGCAGATTACTTGAGCAACGTAATAAAGCCTACGATCTCATCACTCAAATTCCAGGCATTACTTGCGTGAAACCAATGGGGGCGATGTATATGTTCCCGAAAATTGATGTGAAAAAATTCAATATTCATAGTGATGAAAAAATGGTGCTAGATTTGCTCCGCCAAGAAAAAGTACTACTTGTGCACGGTAAAGGATTTAATTGGCATTCACCTGATCACTTCCGTGTTGTGACCCTTCCTTATGTGAATCAACTTGAAGAAGCCATTATAAAATTAGGAAGATTTTTGGAAAGTTATCATCAGTAATGATGGTGTTGAACGGGATTTAAAAAGGGGGAGGACTAGAATCATTCCCCTTTTTATATTATAAGTCGTTGAGATATTCGGTACCTAAATTCCTCATTTGACGCAATATCCATGCTTGTTTTTTACGTATTAAAGCACTTGGTTTATTCGCATTATAAATAATCGGATTGGGTAAAATAGCTGCAAGAAGTGCAGCTTCATTTGAGGTTAAATTTTTTGCTGCCTTTTTGAAATAATAGTGACTTGCCGCTTCAATACCGAATATTCCATTACCAAACTCAGCAATATTTAAATAGACTTCTAAAATTCTTTTTTTAGACCAAGTGATTTCGAGTAGTAGGGTCGCAGGGACTTCTAATCCTTTACGTAACCAATTTTGTCCATGCCAAAGAATGAGGTTTTTTGCAGTTTGCTGAGAGATTGTAGAGGCACCACGAACCCTTTTGGGAGATTTTTCGTTGTATTTTATGGCTTGTTGAATCGCCTCAAAATCAAAACCAAAGTGATCAGGAAAGCGTTGATCTTCAGATGCAATAACAGCGAGTTGAGCAGAGGGGGATATGTTTTCTAAATTCACCCAATCATATTGCATTTTATAACGAAAATCACCTTGTAGAATATGCCCAATTTTTTGTTGTACCATATAGGCTGAAAAGGGGATCGGCAGAAAACGAAAAATGAATAAAAAAATAAAAATGGTGAGGAAAAATAGAAAGGCAACGCGTTGCCAATTTTTTTGCCACCATTGGGGAAGAGATAAGTTAGACAGTGCGGTAAAAATCCGTTTACTTTTTTTCAATGTTATCAAGATGTTCTTTCACCCATTTCATAAAATCTGAATCCATTATTTTTATCATATTAGAACCACGTGTAATAGTGGCGGCACTTGTATTCAAATTTTGTTGAATTTCACGTTGAGAAAGATTTTTATCCAATAATTGTGAAACAATTTGTAGGCGTAATCCCACTGCGTCGCGTTCGTCAGCAGTTAATAACAAGGTTAGCAATTCTTGAGCTTTGTTTTCTTTAAAAGCAGTCTGTAGCATGGACAAAAATGCATTCCATTGTTCTAAATTGCGACTAATATACATGTTATCACCTTATACTATTAAACTAGTGCGTTTAGTATAGCCGATCCCATTCTTCTTGGCTAAACATTTGTGGATTTTCTTTTTGTTGTAAAATTTGATAGTAAAAATCATAGACAATAGTATTTTGAACATAATCACGAGTTTCATAAAACGGAATTGATGTGACAAATTCATCTAATGTTAGCTTATTATTGGCACGGTAGAGCCATTGATTTACTCGATTTGTACCTGCATTGTAAGATGCGGCAATTAATATTCTATTATTTGGATATAGGTTATTAAGGTCATTCAAATGTGCCGTGCCGAGCAAAATATTATTTAATGGCTTAAATAAATCTTGTTCATTTAAATATGGAATTTGATTATTTTCAGCAGTTAATTTAGCGGTTGTTGGTAAAAGTTGCATGAGTCCTTTGGCATTTGCTGATGATAGAGCCATTGGATTCCAAGCGCTTTCCTGACGAGCAATTGCCATAGAAAAGGTTTTACTGATGTTTAAGTTCTTTAACGCAATATCAAAATAATCAGAATAAGCATTCGGCAGACGCAAATTAAGATAATCCCAAGCTTTGGCGACAATGGTACTATCAACTGACAATTCATACCATTGTTGTTCTTGTGCATATTTTGCAAGTTTTAGCTGTGTATTGAAATCAGTATTATCTAATAATACTCGCCAACGTTGTTTGGCTAATCCGTATCGCCCCAGCTCACGTAATTCAGAAATTATATTAAATGCGCTCTCAAATGATTTTTGTTCTTCTATGCTAAGATTAGGTGAGTGAGGGATGTCAATTTTATAAATTTTTTTTAATTGAGCTGCCGCCAACATAGGATAAAAACCACGTTCTTGAGAAAGAGCGGTAAGTTTTTCTGTTATATTTTGTTTATCATTTTTGGCTATCCAGTAACGCCATTCTTGTTTTTCTTTTGCTGTATCAGAAAGCAAAGAAAGCCAGGGGGTGAGGTCATTTTTTTGCCAGATAGCCATTCGTAAACGACGTTCAGTAAGATTATCGGTTTTTAATTGAGTTATTTGTGTATCCCGCCATGCTTGGAAATCAGTATTTTCATTATCAAAAAAACGTGTCAAAAATGCGATTTTCCATTGTTTTAGCTCATCTTCTGAAAGTCGCCAAATTTCAGCCCATTGTTGATAAGGTACAAAACTTGGGTTCTGTATTTTTTCTGGACGTGTTTTTAGATACCGAGGGAAGGCCTCAAGTAAAACATCTTTTTTTAAGGTAGAGGGAGCGCTATTTTCTATAATTTCAGGTAACTTAGCTGGATCCTCTATTTGAACCACTTTATCCTGTAAATCTTTATCTTGTATAGTTTTATCTGAAATATCTTTGGAATCACTGATAAGATTTTTCAATTTTTGTTTTAACTCTTTCAATGATTTGGTTATAAATAGGGGATTTTGAGCGATAAGTTTGTCGAGTTCATTGTTTGCCAGAGATATATTTTTTTCATCATTAGATTTCAAAAATCGAATTTTTGTTTCCCAAAAACGTAAAATGAGATCCATTTGTAAAGGATACTCAGGGATTGATCTAATTAAATTCTTCGTAAGCTCTTGGGTGTTTTCAGAAAATTGTTGATTTCTAACCGCACTTTTTAATAGGTTTTCAATTTGTAAGAAAGTCTCACGTTGCGCTAAGTGAGTCAAATACGATTGGTGCTGTGTTTGTTTCCAAATTTGTTTTTCTTGTTCTAGATTAATAACGGAGGGATTATTGGTTATAGTAGGCTCTTCAGCCAATGTGGAAAGTATAGTAAAAACAGTGAGGAAAATAAGAACTTGTTTTTTCATAGAATGAAACGTTTTTTATTCATGGAATCGTATATGAGTGTGTGAAATATACTGATTTCACACACATTTTTATTTTTGGATAAGCCTTTCGAATTCACATATCTAGAAATGCTAAAACACTTTTTTGAATGGTTTTATAATTACTTCACCGTATACGCCTGCTTCCACATAAGGATCTTGCGCAGCCCAATTTTTGGCTGCTTGCAGGTTTTCAAATTGTGCAATGACTGTTGAACCTGTAAAACCTGCTTCACCAGGATTTTCATCATCAATTGCTGGATTTGGGCCAGCAATGAGCAGACGATTTTCTTTTTGAAGTTGTTTTAAGCGGGCTAAATGTTGCTCACGCACAGCAAGACGTTTTTCTAACGTATTTGGAATATCTTGAGCAAAAATAACGTAGTACATAATGGCTCCTTTTATTGATTAGTTTGTTCAGATTCAAGTTCTGCAATCAAAGCGAGTGCTTTTTCTAATTCATGATTATTTTCACGCGGAATTGTACGTGATTTACCATTGCTATCGACAGCAACAAAAGTAAATACTGCATCTGTCACGCAATAGCGTTCACCAATAGGTTCACTAGCAACTTTTTTTACCCAAACTTCTACTTTTATTTTAATGGATGAACGGCCTACTTTTAGACATTGCCCGTAACAACAAACGACATCTCCAACTGAAATAGGTTTGATGAAATTCATATTTTCAACAGCAACGGTTACGACTCGACCATGAGCTATTTCTTTAGCTAAAATGGCTCCCCCCATATCCATTTGAGACATAATCCAACCGCCGAATATATCACCATTGGCGTTAGTGTTTGATGGCATTGCAAGTGTTCTTAATAAGAGAACACCTTTTGACTGTCGACCGTTTTTATCAATAAGAAAATTAGAAGACATTATTTTTCTCCGTCTTTTGAATGCGTTTTATCTTTGGGTAAATAGCGATAAATATATGCACCTGAAATAAGAGTCGCAATCACAGTCATTCCAAGAATACCAAAAGATTTGAAATCTACCCATGCCTCTTCTGACATATTATGGCTAATATAAATATTTACCAACATACAAATAATAAAAAATAGTGCCCAGCCGAGATTTAGAGTATTCCATACTTTATCTGGTAATTGCACTTCTTTTCCTAGTAACTTTTTCACTAAGGGTATTTTAAATTGGAATTGTGCAATTAATAAAATAATAGCAAATAATGCATTAATAATTGTTACTTTCCATTGAAGATAGCGAATTTCATTGAAATATGCTGTTAATAAACCGAAGAAAATAACTGAACCAGCCATGATTTTTTGTTGTTTTTCAATTTTGCTATATTTCCATTTCAAAACAATTAGCTGAATAATGGTTGCGATCACAAGCACGATAGCTGCATCGCGTACGCCGGCAAGTTTGTATGTAACAAAAAATAGTACTAAAGGGATAAATTCAAGTAGTTGTTTCATATTTATTCTTCCTTTATAAATAAACTATAAAAGCGATAAGTTATTACTAACATAAAAATATTTAATACGGCGCTAAGGATGCCGATTACCATATCAAATAGTACATTATTTGAAAATGTAGTAAGTTGGAAAACTAAGATAGGAGCTAGGAAATAAACTAATAGTGTATAAATAAATAATACATTCTTACGAGAACTTCCTTTAATCCAAATTTTTTGGATTGTTTGTTTTATATCATCTTGGGTTGAAAGGTAGTGTACTGCAGTTAAATTTAAGCGTACAAAGAACCATATTCCCACGAGCATTGCGATAAGTGATATTATTGATGGAGAGGATTTTGTTAATAATGCAGCGAATGCCTCACTTAATCCAAGTAGCATTGGGGCTGTCATGAGTAAATTAAGTACAATAACACCAAGAAAACGACGTAATGTGAGAGTAAACGCTTTAGTTAAAGTTTGGTAGTTTTGCTGGCTAATACTATGGATTGAAATGAGTCCCCATGTAGAGATAAAACTTGTTAAAAGTTGTGTGATAGCAATAGAAAAGGCTATGTTTTCAATATTTATATCGACTAGTTCACTTAAATTACTGTGGGATTCATTATTGAGTGGGGAGCTTAATAGTGCCCCTACATTTTGTGCAATAAATAAAATTAAGACAAATTGAAACATGACTTTTTGTTGGTTTCTAAAAAAATTCCAACTATCTTGTAATATGTGGGTAAAGTTGATTTGCATGGGGTGTTCTCTATAAAAATATGTGGTGATTATACAGGGTTTGTTTGGGATTGTCTTAAATTGTAAAAATTACCATATTCGTTTATCTTAAACTATAATCAAGCTTACAGGCGAAAAGATGGCTTACGAAATGTAAAAATCCCTAAGCCTTTCGACTTAGGGATTCTTCAATTCTGATGGCGGAGGAATAGGGATTCGAACCCTAGGAGGGCGTAAACCCTCGCCGGTTTTCAAGACCGGTGCCTTCAACCACTCGACCATTCCTCCGTGATTGATGGGCGTAGTATAATGAATATTTTATTGATGTAAACAGAAATCTCATGATTTAAGTTTAGGTGATGATAATTTATTCATTTTGATGAAATTAATTCTATCAATACCATTGACTTTTTTACCCCTAACCCTTACTTTACAGGAGACTTTTTACTTATTTTACAAGGAGCTTTTATGCAATCACGTCTTATTGTGGATGCTCAGCAGGAATCGCTACTCAGCACACATAAAGTGTTGCGTAACACGTATTTTTTATTGGGATTAACCATGGCATTTTCAGCGGTTGTTGCGTTTATTTCAATGAGTCTAAATCTGCCATATCCAAATATTATTGTGTTACTAGTTGGTTTTTATGGCTTACTTTTCTTAACAAATAAATTAGCTGATCGTCCTGCTGGTATTTTGGCGGCCTTTGCTTTCACCGGATTTATGGGATACACCATCGGGCCAATTTTAAATATGTATGTGGCACGTGGAATGGAAGATTTGATTATGCTTGCATTCGCAGGAACTGCAATTGTGTTCTTCGCATGTTCAGCCTATGTGTTAACCACGAAAAAAGATATGTCATTCTTATCAAGCGCAATGTTCGCATTATTTATTGTGCTATTACTTGGTATGGTGGCAAGTTTCTTCTTCCAAATTCCTGCGTTATCAGTCGCAATTAGTGCATTATTTGTTGTGTTCTCTACAATGACTATTTTGTATGAAACCAGTAATATCATTCACGGTGGTGAAACGAATTATATTCGAGCAACCGTGAATATTTATGTTTCAATCTACAATTTATTCTTGAGTTTATTAAGATTACTTTCTATCTTCTCAAGCGATGAATAATGATTGAATTTTGACATTGTGACCCCACTTTTCAGTGGGGTTATTTTTTGGAATAGGCAATGGAAAAACAAATTTTTGAACACGCAGTCAACGTTGAGGAAGAACAATATCAGCCTAAGCAAGAGTTTCATCATGTAGAAACAAAGCTGGATGAACCCTTGGAAGGGGAATTACTTGATGCTCAACTTGAACAGGCATTGAAACCAAAATCAGGTTTTGGAAAAACGGTATTAAAATTTACCGCACTTTTATTTGGTGTGGCGACGGTTGCGCAATCCGTGCAGTGGATGTGGGATAGCTATCAACAACATCAATGGATTTATCTTGCTTTTGCTTTAGTCAGTTTAATTGTCATTTTATTGGGGATTAAAGAGATTATTGGCGAGTGGCGACGTTTAGTTCGTTTAAAAAAACGTGAGCAATTGCAACAACAAAGTCAGCAGATTTGGTTAGAAAGTGCGGTAAAAAATGGCGATGTTTTTTCTGTTCAGAGCGCAGAAAAAAGCAAAGTTCTTTGCTTAGATATTGCAAAATTGCTACGTTTGGAAAATGATTCTCCCGAGGTAATTCAATGGCAACATCAATTAAATGAAACTTATTCAGCGCAAGAAATTGCTCATTTATTCAGTCGTAATGTTTTGTCTACTTTTGATGCACAAGCTAAAAAATTGATTAGTAAAATGGCCGCTGAATCAGCTGTGATTGTCGCGATTAGTCCAATTGCTATGGTGGATATGGTTTTTATTGCGTGGAGAAATCTTAGATTAATGAATAAGATTGCTGAAATTTATGGGATTGAATTAGGGTATTTTTCGCGTATTCGATTGTTAAGAATGGTATTGGTCAATATCGCTTTTGCTGGAGCAACCGAAGTAGCACAAGATATTGGAATGGATTGGCTTTCTCAAGATGTAACAGCAAAGCTTTCTGCGCGTATAGCTCAAGGGATCGGTGTGGGATTGCTCACTGCTAGATTAGGCGTGAAAGCAATGGAGCTTTGTCGCCCGTTAGCATTTCAATTAAATGAAAAACCAAAGCTCTCACATATTCAACAGGAATTACTTAGCTCGGTGAAAGATATTGTTCTCGGTAAAAATAAGATTTACAAAAAGGAGCAAGTCTGATGAAAATCGAGGTTGTTTATCAACATAGCGATTTTATTATTATCAACAAGCCTGAAGGCATTAGTGTTCATAAAGATCAAGAAGAACAAGGCTTAACAGAACTTGTTGCAAAACAACTGAATGTGCCTCAAGTATGGTTAGTTCATCGCTTGGATAAAGTGACGTCGGGGCTATTAATTTTGGCGCTGAATGCTGAAAGTGCGGCTGAATTTTCACGACTTTTTTCTGAACATAAAATTCATAAAACGTATCTGGCATTAAGTAACCAAAAGCCTAAAAAGAAACAAGGTTTGATTATCGGGGATATGAAGAAAGCCCGAGATGGCGCCTGGAAACTTTGCCAAACAAAAGACAATCCCGCAATTACGCGTTTTGAAAGTGTAAGCTGTGAGCCTAATTTACGTTTATTTATTTTAAAACCACAAACTGGGAAAACGCATCAATTACGTGTTGCGATGAAAAGTTTAGGTAGTCCGATTTTAGGTGATAGGCTTTATGGTAAAAATACTGAAAAAATTGACCGCACTTATTTGCATGCTGCCCAATTGGAATTTGATTATTTGAATGATTTTATTTCGGTAACTTGTTTACCCTCTCAAGGTCAATTTTGGATTAAATCCAGTGTGTTTGAGCAAATTAAGGCTTATCTGGCAAAGCCGTTTTTATCAAAATAGAAATCTCTGTATAATAAAGACAATTTTACTCTTTAATAGGAACAAAAATGAAATTTATCTCTTTTAATATAAATGGTTTACGTGCTCGCCCACATCAACTTGAAGCCATTATTGAAAGATATCAGCCAGATGTAATCGGCTTGCAAGAAATTAAAGTCGCTGATGAGGCTTTTCCTTATGAAATTACAGAAAACTTAGGTTATCACGTATTTCATCACGGACAAAAAGGTCACTATGGCGTAGCATTATTGACTAAACAAGAACCTAAAGCGGTTCATCGTGGTTTTCCAACAGACAATGAAGATGCGCAAAAACGCATTATTATGGCTGATCTTGAAACTGATTTTGGTTTGTTGACTGTCATTAATGGCTATTTCCCTCAAGGGGAAAGCCGTGCGCACGAGACTAAATTTCCAGCTAAAGAGAAATTTTATGCAGATCTTCAACAGTATTTAGAAAAAGAACACGACAAATCGAATCCTATTTTAATTATGGGTGATATGAATATTAGTCCAAGTGATTTAGATATTGGTATCGGAGATGAAAATCGTAAACGTTGGTTACGCACGGGGAAATGTTCTTTCTTACCTGAAGAACGAGCGTGGTATCAACGTTTGTATGATTATGGATTAGAAGATAGTTTTCGTAAGCTAAATCCAACGGCAAATGATAAATTCTCGTGGTTTGATTACCGTTCTAAAGGTTTTGATGATAATCGAGGTTTACGAATTGATCATATTTTAGTAAGTCAAAAATTAGCTGAACGCTGCGTCGATGTGGGCATTGCATTGGATATTCGAGCTATGGAAAAACCGTCTGATCACGCACCGATTTGGGCTGAATTTAAATAGGAAAGCGAAATGGATATGGCTAATTGGCAGAATTATCGTTCTACCGTGAATGGTATGCCTGCCGTGTTTACCGCAAATATTGAAGATGTTGAAAAATATCACGGTAAAGATCTCGATAAAATAGTGCAATTCACTATCGCTTATAAGGCAGATGATGAAACAGGTTTGCCCTCAGAAGTTGAATACGATAAGTTAATTAATCGTGTATTTAAAATTCTGGCTCAATTAACCGCACTTCCGAATGTATTTTTTGCGGGACATTTTATTTGTAATTCCCAAGCTAAAATGCATTTTTACTGTGAGCATGAAAATCTTGTTGTAGAAACTTTACAACAAATTGATTTTGTTAAAGATATTAATGTGCAAAAGGATTTAAGTTGGGATACTTATTTTGACTTTTTGCTTGCTTCTCCATTAGAGATTAAATTAAATGCAACGGAAGAGTTACTTGATTTGCTTAAAAATAAAGGCCGTGATTTAAGTGATACGTATCTAGTGGAGCATAGTTTTCATTTTGATGAAGAAGAGAAAATGTTCCCTTTCATGGATGAGCTTAGTTTAGGTGATTATTCTTTCACAACATTACAATATTCCGCACAAGCTATTCAGTTTAATGAAGATGATGAACCTTATTTCTTGGTGAAATTAGAGCAAGAAATTTCATTAGATAATGGTGAGATTTTTGAACAAGTAGAACGGTTTGAAAAACTGGCTGGGCAATTTGCGGGAGAGTATATCGGCTGGGAATGTGATTCTTTGATGGATGCGAATAAGCAGTTGAATTAGTTTTTTTAGATGCTCGTAAGTCATAAAAAGAGAGATATTTATCTCTCTTTTTTAATGTAATTTAACTTTTCGGCGCATTTTACGCATTAATAAAAATACCCATGGCCATAGTATTCCCGACGCTAAAGCCCCAAAGATTTCTTGCCAGTTAAAAAATGCGGTATGTAGGGAGAATTCGACTAAGAAAATAGCTAATCTGACAATAAATACGAATGCAATCACTAAAAGACTTTGAAACCAAAGCGATAAATTTCTGAGTACGAGATAGTTTTTTACCACAAAATAAATTGTCACAGAAAGGACTAAAGCATGAATGCCTAATGTGGAACCTAGGATTAAATCCCATACAAGTCCTAATAAAAATGCCCATCCAATACTGACTTTATTGGGAATAGCCAGAACCCAGTAAAGTAAAACGAGAACTAACCAAGCAGGCTTAAATGCTTGAAAACCAAGTGGCCAGGGTGCGAGTTCTAGCACTAATGCCACGACAAAGAAGCTTAAAATTGTGAGCCATTGTAAAATAAAGCGAGTTTGCATTAATCTTCTTCCCTATGTTCTTGTTGTTCTGACGGTACAGCTTCTTCATTTTGCGGTGCATCGGTTGGAATTTCAGGTTCAACCGTTGATTTATCCTTATTTTCTTGAAGATTATCGTCTGTTAATGGGGCTTTTTTTACTTTGTAATCAGCTTCATTCGCTTGGCTTTCTAAACGTTTTTGTACCAAATTACGCACTTCTTCTGGAGACATAGATTTTACTTTAGACATATCTAAATTGCTTGGCCAAAGTAGTAATACATAGCGTAAGCGTTCAAGGGCAGCGAGAGGTTTGGCTTTGACAGTCGCAAAGTAATGGGAACCATCGCGTGAAACGCTTTGTACAATCGCTACTGGATAGCCTTCAAGGAAACGACCACCAAGACCAGACGTTACAAGTAAGTCGCCTTTTTCGATATCCACAGAACGAGGTACATTATCAAGAGTTAGCTCATCGGTATGCCCTGTACCACTTGCAATGACGCGAACATCATTACGTAGAACTTGTACTGGAATAGAATGAGTGACATCAGTTAAGAGTAGTACTCGGCTTGTGTTCTCGCCCACAGAAATAATTTGACCAATGACACCTTTTTCATCAATTACAGGCTGACCTACATAAGCACCGTCTTTTTCGCCTTGGTTAATAACAATTTGTTGACGATAAATATCTGTTTCTGCAGTTAAAATTTCCGCAATCTTTTTGTATTCATCGGTGCGTAAAGGGGAGTTTAACAATAAACGTAAACGCTGGTTCTCGACTTTAAGTTGATCTAGTAAGAGTAAATCTGCATTTTTTTCACGTAATTGTTCTCGTAATACTTTATTTTCGATTTGTAATTTACTGGTATCTACTAAATTATCTGATACCCCATCTAATACGGTACGAGGGCTATTGGCAAGATAATAGAGACCACCCACTGCAGTTTCCATGGCGCTGCGAACTTTAGTCATTGAATTAGTTTGACCATCAGCTAAGATTAAAGAAAGAGAAGCGGCTATAGCTAATAATAATCGAATGCCAAGCGGGGGGGCTTTACCGAAAATAGGCTTCATTAAGCGTCCTACGTTGAGATAAAAAGATTAAAAGGAAAAGTGCGGTCATTTTTAACCGCACTTTTTATTTTTGTTCTAAATTAAATTTCGTCACTAAAAATATCGCCACCGTGCATATCGATCATTTCTAACGCTTCACCACCACCGCGAGCAACACAGGTTAATGGATCTTCAGCAATGATGACTGGCACTCCCGATTCTTTAGAAAGGAGAATATCAATATTGCGTAGTAGTGCACCACCACCAGTTAATACCATACCACGCTCAAAAATGTCTGCTGCATGTTCTGGCTGACATTCTTCAAGTGCGGTTCGAACGGCTGCAACAATACCATTTAAGGGCTGTTGAATAGCTTCTAACACATCGCGTGAGGTTAAGGTGAATGAACGAGGCGCACCTTCAGCAAGATTATGACCATGCACTTCCATTTCTTTAATTTCATCACCTTCTTGAATGTAGGCTGTACCAATTTCTTGTTTAATGCGTTCAGCAGTAGGTTCACCGATAACAGAACCAAAAGTGCGGCGAACATAAGAAATGATCGCTTCATCAAAACGGTCACCACCGATACGAACTGAAGAAGAATATACGATACCGTTTAAGGAAATAACAGCGACTTCAGTCGTACCACCACCGATGTCAATTACCATGGAACCAACCGCAGTAGAAACGGGTAATTTAGCGCCGATTGCGGCTGCCATTGGCTCTTCAATTAAATATACTTCACGTGCACCAGCACCGATTGCGGATTCTTTAATTGCACGACGTTCTACTTGTGTTGCACCTGCAGGCACACAGACAAGCACACGAGGGCTTGGACGCATAAAATTACCGCTGTGAACTTGTTTGATAAAGTATTGCAACATTTTTTCTGTAACAAAGAAGTCTGCGATTACACCATCTTTCATTGGGCGAATAGCAGCGATGCTTTTTGGTGTACGTCCAAGCATTAATTTCGCTTCTTTACCTACAGCTGCGATGCTTTTTAGTGAACCAACACGATCTTGTCGAATTGCAACAACCGAAGGCTCATCTAAGACAATACCTTGACCTTTCACATAAATTAACGTGTTTGCAGTACCTAAGTCGATAGAAAGATCGTTTGAAAAAAGTCCACGAATTTTTTTAAATAACATAATTATCCTATTCTAAAATCAGAGTTAATTTTGCTTGGCTGAAAATGTGAAATTATCTCATCGCCAAGCACGCAAAAAATTGTGCTAAATGTACCAAAAAATGTGTTGAAATTACAGTTGTTTTTCGTGTTTTTTACATCAGTTGCCACTGGCCTTTATCTTGCAGAGTCAGCTGTTGCTGATGTAAAGCTTTCAGCGTTGAACGGTGGCCAACACTGATTAGCGTGGTTTTTGGTAGCTCTTGTTTTAATAGTTGATACATCGCAAATTCTAAACCTTCATCCATGCTTGCGGTGGCTTCATCTAAGAAGGCTACGGCAGGTTTGTGTAGAATCAAACGCGCAAATGCTAAACGCTGTTGCTCACCAAGCGAAAGAATACGCGTCCAGTCTTGTTCTTTTTCTAATTGTTCAGCCAGATGTCCTAGTTGCACTTTATTTAATATTTCTATCGCTTGTGTATGTGAAATATTGTCTGGCTTATTGGGATAAGTTAATGCTGAAATCAAATTTCCTTGTGGCACATAGGGTTTTTGCGATAAGAAAAGTTGACTGTTTGTTGGGCAACTCACTTCACCTTCTGCGTAGCTCCAGAGTCCAGCGATTGTTCGTAAAAGTGTCGTTTTTCCTGCACCAGATTTTCCTTGAATGAGTAAACTACTTCCTTGCGGTAGCGTAATGTTGAGATTTTCTACCAGTGTGTGACCTAATGGATTTTTAACACTTAAGTTTTTGAAAATCACATCTGTAGGGTGATTGTGTATTTGTGTTTGCGATTCATGATTAACCATTTCAATGGCATAGCTGAAACCAGTTAAACGATCGAGTGTCGCTTTATACCCAGCAAAACTATCGTAAGTATTACGGAAAAATGAAAGATTGCTGTGCAATTTTCCAAATACTTGTAAAGTTTGCATTAAATCACCGAGTTTTATTTGTTTTTCAAAGTAACGTCCAACTTGAATTAACAACGGAAAAACAACAGAAACTTGACTTACAACTAAGTTAAATCCTGAAAATTTTAGTGTTCTAAATACGATTACCCACATGTTATGGATGACAGAATTGAATTGTTGATAAAGCTGATTTTTTTCTACCTTTTCACCTGCATAAAAAGCAATGCTTTCGGCATATTCTTTTATGCGAATTAAAGAATAACGATAGTTTGCGTTTAAGCGTTCATTAATAAAATTCAAAGAGATTAATGGACGACCGAGCCAAAATGCAATGAGGCTAGTGAAAATGACATAGCCAAACACTAAGAACACCATCATATGTGGAATTTCCACGCCAAGTACCATCATTGGACCCGCTAATCCCCATAACAAAATCGTGTAAGAGATCATCGAGGTGACCGCATCAATGACTCCAGTGCTTAAAGAAAGCGTGGTTTTTACATAAGATTGGACATCTTGTTGAATACGTTGATCGGGGTTATCTAGGTTTTCTGATAAATACTGTGTTTTGTAATAGGCTCGGTGTGCCATCCATTTATCAACAAGCTGTTCGTTAAGCCACTCAATCCAGTTGATGACGAAACGTTGCTCTAAATAATAGCTTACTAATGCCGCAGAAACAGAACTTGCGGCAATGACGCAGAACAAGCCCATTTGTTGCCAAAATACATGTTCATTAAATTCTTGCAATGATGTGTACATATTTTTGTACCACTCAGAATGTACAAGGCTGATACGCACACTGAGTAATGTCATCGCAACAATAAGCAGAAAGAATAGGATAGGTTTTATGCTGCGTTTAGGTGAAAGATAGCCACCTGCAAACATCCAAAATTGTTTTCCCCATTGGGTAAAACGTACCAAAAGAAAAATGCCAAAACTAAAGACGACTGAGGTGATAGCTAGCGTTTGTAAAATCCAAATAAGAGAAGTAATGGCTTCTTGGCCGTAATCCATAAATATTCCATCCGAGATAAAAGAGCGGTGAAAAATAACCGCACTTTTTGTAAAAGGTGCAAGAATTTTCGGTATTGTAGAGTCTATGCTCAATTTCGCAAGAAAAAATGTGACGAACGTAGCATTTTTTGAGTTTGGTTAAGGTTTTCAAAAACAACTTGGATATAATCCAAAGGAGTTAAATTTCATTTTTAAGGGGTCAATATGAGTGATATTGCAATCACGATTAGTCTTCTTGCCCTTGTTGCCGTAATTGGTTTATGGATCGGGCATTGGAAGATCCGAGGGGTTGGGCTTGGCATCGGTGGTGTGCTGTTTGGCGGCATCATTGTGGCTCATTTCACCAATCAATATGGCTTGCAATTAGATGCACGTACGTTGCATTTTGTGCAGGAATTTGGCTTGATTATGTTCGTTTATACGATTGGGATCCAAGTTGGGCCTGGTTTTTTTGCATCTTTACGAAAATCAGGTCTAAAACTCAATGCTTTTGCCATTTTAATCGTTGTACTAGGTTCTGTTGCTGCGGTGATCGTGCATAAGGTCGCGGATGTTCCGTTAGATATTGCACTTGGTATTTATGCTGGGGCGGTAACTAACACGCCAGCCCTTGGTGCCGGTCAGCAAATTTTGACTGAACTTGGTGTGCAACAAACTACAGTGACAATGGGGATGTCTTATGCGATGGCTTATCCATTCGGGATTTGTGGTATTTTGCTTGCAATGTGGTTAATACGCTTATTTTTTAAAGTCAAAGTGGACGATGAAGCCGCTCGTTTTAATGCAGAGAGCGGTCAAGAAAAAGAAAGTTTACACAATATTTCTTTAAAAGTGACGAACCAAAATCTGGATGGTCTTACGTTAATTCAAATTCCAGGATTTAGTGATGAAGAAGTCGTATGTTCACGTTTAAAACGCGATGATATGGAAATCGTTCCAAAGGCAAGTACTGAGATTCGTACCAACGATATTTTACAACTAGTTGGGGATGATAATTCGCTTGCCAAAATGCGTTTGATTATCGGGCACGAAGTTGATGCACCAACCGTTGCCTATAGTGGCGAAATTCGTTCCGAGCGAGTGGTAGTGACGAACGAAAAAGTATTGGGCAAAAAGATCCGTGCGTTAGGCATTCATCAAAAATATGGGGTGGTTATTTCACGCTTAAATCGTGCGGGGATTGAGTTGGTTCCAACTGGAAATACTACGCTGCAATTTGGCGATGTGCTACATATGGTCGGACGTACCGATGTACTAAATCAAGCCATTTCAGTGATTGGTAACGCACAACAAAAATTGCTTCAAGTGCAGATGTTACCTGTGTTTATCGGTATTGGTTTAGGTGTGCTTGTTGGTTCGATTCCATTCTATATTCCGGGTTTCCCAGTTGCGTTAAAATTAGGGCTTGCTGGCGGGCCATTGGTGGTTGCGTTGATCTTAGCGAGAATTGGTACGATTGGTAAACTTTACTGGTTTATGCCACCTAGTGCTAACTTGGCATTGCGTGAAATAGGGATTGTTCTTTTCTTGGCAGTGGTAGGTTTAAAATCAGGTGGAAGTTTCTTTGATACCTTATTGAATGGCTCAGGCCTTGAATGGATGGGATACGGTATTTTTATCACCTTTATTCCATTAATGATTACCGCTATTTTGGCTCGTCTATATGGCAAACTGAATTACCTTACAATCTGTGGTTTACTTGCTGGATCAATGACAGATCCACCAGCTTTAGCATTTGCTAATGAAATTAAAGAAGATAACGGTGCAGCAGCACTTTCTTATGCCACTGTGTATCCATTGGTGATGTTCTTGCGGATAATGTCGCCACAGTTATTGGCTGTGTTATTGTGGGCAGCATAGTCCAAATTAGTTCAATTTATACAAACAAAAGCGCGGTTAATTTCGCGCTTATTTTTTGTGTGGATTTTGCGCGAGAGGGTATTCAATGATAGAATCTCGCACTTTTATTGCGAAGCGAGAACAAAATGGCACTAGTTGAATTTTTGATGGAAACCTTAGATGGGTTAAAGGGAACAGATATTGTACATTTTGATGTACGTGGAAAATCATCAATTACGGATAATATGATTATTTGTACGGGGACATCGAGCCGCCAAGTTTCTGCAATGGCAGATAATTTAATTACAGAATGTAAAAAAGCAGGTTTTGAAACTTTTGGTGAAGAAGGTAAAAATACTGCAGATTGGATTGTGGTGGATCTTGGTCAAGCAATCGTACATATTATGCAACGTGACGCGCGTGAAATGTATCAATTAGAGAAACTTTGGGCGTAAATTTTAGTAAAGTGCGGTGAAAAATAACCGCACTTTTTAGATAAGGATGACTTGTGAAAATCACGTTAATTGCTGTCGGAACAAAAATGCCTTCTTGGGTTACAATGGGTTTTGAGGAATATCAACGCCGTTTCCCAAAAGATATGCCTTTTGAACTGATTGAAATCCCAGCAGGTAAGCGTGGAAAAAATGCTGATATTAAACGTATTTTAGAGCAAGAAGGTAAGGCGATGTTAGCCGCCTGTGGAAAAGGCAAAGTCGTGACGTTAGATATTCCAGGTAAACCTTGGACCACACCACAGTTAGCCGAGCAACTAGAAGCCTGGAAAAACGATGGCCGCGATGTATGTTTGTTGATCGGTGGGCCAGAGGGGCTTTCGCCAGAATGTAAAGCCGCTGCAGAGCAAAGCTGGTCGCTTTCACCATTGACATTACCTCACCCGCTTGTTCGTGTTGTGGTTGCTGAAAGTTTGTATCGTGCGTGGTCGCTCACGACTAATCATCCTTACCACCGAGAATAGTAAATCCTCATTTTAGTCAGATGAATTTAAAAAGATTCTTCAATACGCCAACTCATGAACCGTTCCGCGATAAAAAAGCGGAGCGTAACCTTTTTGCACGCCGAACTTTAGTGGCTTTTTTGGGGATTTTGCTACTAACGGGTGTGTTATTCGCCAATATTTATCAGCTACAGATTGTTAATTTCGATACTTACCAAACGCGTTCTAATGGTAACCGAATTAAATTATTACCTTTACCTCCAACGCGAGGCTTAATCTATGATCGTTACGGTAAATTATTAGCCGAAAATCTCACTTTTTTTGGTTTATACATTGTGCCAGAAAAAACTGAAAATTTAGACCGCACTTTAGATGAATTACGCTACATTGTAGGATTGACGGATAATGATATTGAAAATTTTAAAAAGGAACGTCGCCGCGGAACGCGTTACACGCCTATTTTATTGAAACCTAATTTAACAGAAGAACAAATCGCACGTTTTGCAGTGAGTGGCTATCAATACCCGAGTTTAGATGTACGTCCTTACTTTAAACGCTATTACTTATATGGCGAGATTATGACGCATATTTTAGGTTATGTGGGAAAAATTAATGATAAAGATGTAGAGCGTCTGAAAAAAGAGGAAAAATTTGCTAATTACTCGGGAACGAGTGATATGGGAAAATTAGGTATTGAGCGTTATTATGAAGATAGTTTACATGGTGTAACAGGATTTGAAGAAGTTGAAATTAATAACCGTGGAAAGGTAATTCGTAAATTACGAGAACAACCAGCTGTAGCAGGAAAAAGTATTCATCTCACCATTGATTTAGAATTACAACGCTATATTACGGAGCTTTTATCTGGGCAAAAAGGTGCAATTATTGTTCTAGATCCAAAAGATAGTGGCGTGTTAGCAATGGTCTCGACACCGAGTTATGATAATAATCTTTTTGTGGATGGCATTTCATCTGAAGATTATAAACGTTTATTAAATGATCCAGCTCGTCCATTGTATAGCCGGGCTACACAGGGTGTATATCCCCCCGCTTCTACAGTGAAACCTTTTATTTCCGTAGCCGCACAAACTGAAAATGTGATTACGCAAAATACAACCATTTTTGACCCAGGTTATTGGATTTTACCGAATACCTCAAAACGTTTTCGCGATTGGAAAAAATCAGGTCATGGCTATACGGATTTAAATAAGGCGATTACAGAATCATCCGATACTTATTTTTATCAAGTTGCTCATAATATGGGGATAGACCGTCTTTCGGAATGGATGAAACGCTTTGGTTTCGGCATGCCAACAGGCATTGAAATTCAGGAAGAAGCGGCTGCCAATATGCCAAGTCGTGAATGGAAACAAAAACGCTATAAACGTCCTTGGGTATTGGGTGATACGATTTCAGTTGGTATTGGGCAAGGTTATTGGACTGCTACGCCGTTACAAGTAGCAAAAGCAACAGCAATATTAGTCAATAACGGTAAAGTAAATACACCACATTTAATGAAAGCTATTGAAGGTGCGGAATTATCACCTTATAAAGATCCATTGATTTATCCTGATATTAGTGAGCCAAAACAAAATTATTGGGATGCAGCAAAACGTGGAATGTATAATGTTGTTAATTCTGCTGCAGGCACTGGACGAAAGGCATTTGCCGGTGCTAATTATAGAGTTGCGGGTAAGTCTGGTACGGCACAAGTTTTTAGTCTCAAAGAAAATGAAAAATACAATGCGGCTGGATTGAAAAAAGAATTGCACGATCACGCATGGTTTACCGCATATGCACCTTATGAAAACCCTAGATTGGTTGTGACAGTTATTTTAGAGAATGCAGGCGGTGGTTCAAGTAATGCCGCACCGTTAGCGCGTAAAGTGATGGATTACTATTTAAATCAGCGTTTACCACAAGTTGAAAAATATAATGCAAATATTCAGCAAAAAGAAGATTTACCACAAGAGGGCGAGCAGATAAATGGAAGATAAAATCCCTTTCTGGTTGCGTGTATGGCAACGTTTGCATATTGATTTTTGGCTTTTTATTGGCTTAGTTGCAATAACAGCCTATGGCATGCTTGTGCTTTATAGCGCCACTGGTGCGAGTGAAACCATGTTCCAAAACCGTATTATACAGGTGATGCTTGGATTTATGGTCATGCTGATTATTGCGCAATTTCCGCCTAAGTTTTATCAACGTATTGCGCCATATTTATATCTAATTGGATTTGCAATGTTAGTTTTAGTGGATGCGATTGGTACGACAAGTAAAGGAGCTCAACGTTGGCTCGATCTTGGTTTTATTCGTTTCCAACCCTCTGAAATTGTGAAGCTTGCAGTGCCATTAATGGTCGCTGTGTATTTAGGTAATCGTCCACTTCCACCTAAATTAAGTGAAACATTTATTGCGATTGCAATGATTATGATTCCTACTTTACTTGTAGCTATACAACCAGATTTAGGTACATCAATTTTGGTAAGTGCGTCAGGTTTATTTGTAGTATTTTTAGCTGGAATGAGTTGGTGGTTGATTTTAGCTGCAGTGATTGGCTTAGCTGGATTTATTCCGATCATGTGGCTATATCTAATGCACGATTATCAACGCACTCGCGTTCTCACATTATTGGACCCAGAAAAAGACCCTCTCGGTGCTGGCTATCATATTTTACAATCAAAGATTGCGATTGGGTCTGGTGGCCTTTGGGGAAAAGGCTGGATGCAGGGTACGCAATCTCAGCTTGAGTTTTTACCCGAACCTCATACCGATTTTATTTTTGCGGTAATGGGTGAAGAACATGGGATGATCGGTTTCCTCATTTTAATGGTAATCTATATGTTTATTATAGTGCGAGGTTTAATGATTGCTGTAAATGCGCAAACTTCTTTTGGTCGTATTTTAGCGGGCGCAACGACGCTAATTTTCTTTGTATATGTGTTTGTGAATATTGGAATGGTAAGTGGTATTTTGCCTGTGGTTGGTGTCCCCTTGCCATTATTTAGTTATGGCGGGACGTCATATGTCGCGATTATGGCAAGTTTTGGATTGCTTATGTCAATTCACACACATAAGAGCAAATTTATGAAAGGGAACTAATTTCATTTTTGCTTTTCTTATATAAGTATGAAATAAAAGAATGAGAGACGTATGAAATTAAAAATGTTATTAAATTTAACCGCACTTGCATTTTTTGTATTAGTGACGACTTTTCCATCACAAGCGGATCCTCAGAAAATGTATGGTATTCAAGGCGATAAATTATCTATTGCTACGACTGTTCCCGCTCCCAATACGTATTCTGTGAAAGGAAAAATATATACAACAAAAGATGCTGATGAAGCAAAAAATTACAGTAAAGAGGGCTTAGCTAGTTATTATCATTTAAAGTTTAACGGAAACAAAACTGCAAGCGGAGATATTTATAATTCATCTCTATTTACTGCAGCACATAAAACGCTTCCAATCAATTCTTATGCCTTGGTGACGAATTTACATAATAATCGAAAAGTGATTGTACGTATTAATGATCGAGGACCTTTTAGTGATAAACGTTTAATTGATCTTTCTCATGCCGCGGCTAAAGAATTAGGGTTAATTGCTCGAGGCACAGGACAAGTAAGAATTGAGGCTTTACATGTAGCGAAAAATGGACAATTGTCAGGGGCTGCAACCAAAACTTTAGCAATGCATGCTAAAACAAAAGAGGCTGCAGAACGTTTGGGATTAAATAAAAATATATTAGTCAGCCAGATAGCCGCAAAAAATATCTCTGAAAAAGATAGTTATAGATTAAAAATGCTTGAGCTAACTTCACGTAGTCAGGCTGATAAGTTGATCACACAATTATCTTTGGAAAATGTGAAAACTGAAGTCAATCGTGCTGGAGGTAAATATGAAATTCATATTGGACCTTTTGATAATAAGGAACAACTGACTCAGGTTAGAAGCCAATTACAAAAAATGGTGAGCAATAAGCCATTAATTGTTTATACATATAAAAACTAAGTTATTGTAGGAATGCATTATGTTAACGAAAACAACAAGAATTTTAATTTTATCAGGATTAGTGGCAAGTGTAACTTTTGCTGCTTCTGCAGAAGATATGCAATATGGCATAACACCACCACAGATTACAGCGCAAACTTATGTATTGATGGATTACAATTCAGGTGCGATTCTGACCGCACTTAATCCGGATCAGCGTCAATATCCTGCATCATTAACAAAAATGATGACAAGTTATGTGGTAGGGACCGCTTTAAAACAGGGTAAAATTCACAATACCGATATGGTAACTATTGGTCAGAGTGCGTGGGGGCGTAACTTCCCTGACTCATCAAAAATGTTTTTAGATTTAAATACACAGGTATCAGTGGCTGATTTGAATCGTGGAGTGATTGTGGTATCAGGCAATGATGCAACAATAGCATTAGCTGAATATATCTCCGGCAATGTACCGAACTTTGTAGAAACAATGAACAAATATGTTCAACAATTTGATTTGAAAAATACAAATTTCACCACGCCGCATGGTTTGGATGATCCTAATCAATATTCTTCTGCTCGTGATATGGCGCTTATTGGAGCACATATTATTCGTGATTTACCTGAAGAATATAAAATTTACTCAGAAAAAGATTTTACATTTAATAAAATTAAACAGCCTAACCGTAATGGTTTATTATGGGATAAAACCATCAATGTTGATGGAATGAAAACAGGCCATACTAGCCAAGCCGGATATAACTTAGTTGCTTCAGCGACTACACCAAACAATATGCGTTTAATTTCTGTAGTAATGGGTGTGCCAACTTACAAAGGTCGTGAAGTAGAAAGTAAAAAACTTTTACAATGGGGCTTTGCTAATTTCGAAACATTTAAAACGTTAGAGGCAGGCAAAGAAGTTTTAGAACAACCTGTTTATTACGGTAATAAAGGTAGTGTGAAATTAGGAACCTTACAAGATAGTTTTATCACTGTTCCGAAAGGCAAACAAAATGAGCTTAAAGCTCGATATGAGTTAGAAAGTAAAAACTTACAAGCGCCTTTAGCAAAAGGCCAAGTCGTTGGTAAAGTCATTTATCAATTAGAAGGTAAAGATATTGCTGCGGTAAACTTACAAGTGATGGATGAAGTGGGCGAAGCTGGTATTTTCGGAAAAGCTTGGGATTGGCTCGTGCTCACTGTAAAAGGCTTATTTGCATAAAATATGCCAGAAACTTACCGCACTTTTTTCATTTTTAACTGAGGCATTCATAATGTGTGGGTGGTGTATCATCCACACATCATTTTTATTATTGGGTAATAATATGACAACAGAAAACGATTACGCAAAACTTAAAGAATTAATGGAATTTCCAGCAAAAATGACATTTAAAGTTGCTGGAATTAATCGCGAGGGATTAGCGCAAGATCTAATTCAAGTCGTTCAAAAATACATTAAAGGCGATTATATTCCTAAGGAAAAACGGAGTAGTAAAGGTACCTATAATTCGGTTTCAATCGACATTATTGCTGAAAACTTTGAGCAAGTAGAAACACTTTATAAAGAACTTGCTAAAGTTGAAGGCGTAAAAATGGTTATCTAGTATGAATAATTCCCTTATCGTTCGTCAGTTAGGGTTGCAAGATTATCAAGAAATTTGGCATAAAATGCAGAATTTTACAGATAGCCGCACCGAGGAAACGCAAGACGAAATTTGGTTGGTACAACATCCTCCTGTATTTACCCAAGGGCAAGCAGGTAAACCAGAGCATCTTTTACAACGTAGTGAAATACCTGTAGTGCAATCGGATCGTGGTGGGCAAATAACCTATCATGCACCCGGTCAGCAAGTGATGTATGTGCTCATTGATATTAAGCGTCATGAGAATTTAAATGTACGTCAATTAGTTACCGCACTTGAACAAACGGTGGTAAAAACTTTAGCTGAATATGGTATTGAAAGCTATCCAAAAACTGATGCACCAGGCGTGTATGTGGATGGAAAAAAGATTTGTTCTCTTGGACTGCGTATTCGTCGTGGGTGCTCTTTTCACGGGTTAGCATTGAATATCAATATGGATCTGAATCCATTTCATTATATTAATCCATGTGGCTATGTTGGTCTTGAAATGTGTCAATTAGCGGATTTTGTTAATCAAGATGAAGCTAATTGCGATAAGGTTTCACCAAAATTAATTAAACACTTTGCTGAGCTTTTAGGCTATAATGTAACAAATTTGTAATATTTAATGATCAAAAATGCCCTGTTTGGGCATTTTTATTTAGGAACGCTTATGTCAACGCCTTTCAAAATGGAACGCGGTGTAAAATATCGCGATGCGGCAAAAACGTCGATTATTCCAGTAAAAAATATTGATCCAAACCAAGAGCTATTGAAAAAGCCTGAATGGATGAAAATTAAACTTCCGGCAAATTCACTTAAAATTGAAAGCATCAAAAATGGAATGCGTCGTCATGGTTTGCATTCTGTGTGTGAAGAAGCTTCTTGTCCAAATTTACACGAATGTTTTAATCATGGAACAGCAACTTTTATGATTTTAGGTGCAATTTGTACGCGCCGTTGTCCATTCTGTGATGTCGCGCATGGGAAGCCATTACCACCCGATCCTGAAGAACCACAAAAATTAGCTGAAACAATTCAAGATATGAAACTTAAATATGTGGTGATTACATCGGTGGATCGCGATGATTTGCCTGATCGTGGCGCAGGTCATTTTGCAGAATGTGTAAAAGCTGTGCGCGAACTTAATCCTGACATTAAGATTGAAATTTTAGTGCCCGATTTCCGTGGTCGCATTACACAGGCATTGGAAAAATTAAAAGATAATCCGCCAGATGTTTTTAACCATAATTTAGAAAATGTCCCGCGCCTATATAAAGAGATTCGTCCTGGGGCAGATTACGAATGGTCACTTAAATTATTGCGTGAATTTAAAGAAATGTTCCCGAATATCCCAACTAAATCTGGTTTAATGGTGGGATTAGGTGAAACTAACGAGGAAATTTTAAAAGTCATGCAAGATTTACGTGATAATGGTGTGACAATGCTCACGTTGGGGCAATATCTTCAACCTAGCCGCCATCATTTGCCTGTTGCGCGTTATGTACCGCCAGCTGAATTTGATGAATTCCGTGAAAAAGCCAATGCAATGGGATTTGAACATGCGGCTTGTGGGCCATTTGTTCGTTCTTCTTATCATGCTGATTTACAAGCCAGTGGCGGATTAGTGAAATAATTTAAAACTGCTCTGAATTAAGCCGCACTTTTTGCTTGTCACGAAAGTGCGGTTTATTTTTGATGTTTTTTTTCACCGAATATTTACTAGCCAGAATTATTGCAAGCCTGTAAAATAGCCGACCGCTTTATTCAACTAATTATTTATAACACCTGACGATATTGTAGAAAATGACTCAAAAATTACATATTAAAACTTGGGGCTGCCAGATGAATGAATACGATTCATCTAAAATGGCAGATCTTTTATTAAGTACTCATGGATTAGAACTTACCGAAATTCCTGAAGAAGCAGACGTATTATTATTGAATACCTGTTCTATTCGTGAAAAAGCACAAGAAAAAGTTTTCCACCAACTTGGTCGTTGGAAAGAGTTAAAGAAAAATAATCCAAATTTAGTGATTGGCGTGGGCGGCTGTGTGGCTTCTCAAGAAGGGGAACATATTCGTCATCGTGCGCCTTATGTAGATATTATTTTTGGTCCACAAACTTTGCACCGTCTGCCCGAAATGATTAACCAAATTCGTGGTGGTAAGAGTTCTGTTGTAGATGTAAGTTTCCCTGAAATTGAGAAATTTGACCGCTTACCTGAACCTCGAGCAGAAGGTCCAACGGCATTTGTTTCGATTATGGAAGGCTGTAATAAATACTGTACTTTCTGTGTTGTACCTTATACACGCGGTGAAGAAGTCAGCCGTCCTGTGGATGATGTCTTATTTGAAATTGCGCAACTTGCGGATCAAGGTGTGCGTGAGGTTAACTTACTTGGTCAAAACGTGAATGCTTATCGTGGTCCGACACATGATGGTCAAATTTGTAGCTTTGCTGAGTTGCTTCGTCTCGTGGCCTCTATCGATGGTATTGACCGTTTACGTTTCACAACTAGTCATCCAATAGAATTTACAGATGATATTATTGATGTATATCGTGATACGCCTGAATTGGTGAGTTTTTTACATCTCCCAGTCCAAGCAGGTTCTGACCGTGTATTAACGATGATGAAACGTGGTCATACAGCATTAGAATATAAATCTATTATTCGTAAACTTCGTGCTGTGCGCCCAGATATTCAAATCAGCTCAGACTTTATTGTTGGTTTCCCTGGTGAAACGGCGGAAGATTTTGAGCAAACTATGAATTTGATTGCACAAGTGAACTTTGATATGAGCTTTAGTTTTGTGTACTCAGCCCGACCAGGTACGCCAGCTGCAGATATGCCAGATGATGTGACGGAAGATGAAAAGAAACAGCGCCTTTATGTGTTACAAGAGCGTATTAATCAACAAGCTGCACAGTTTAGCCGTCGTATGCTTGGCACAGAACAACGCGTGTTAGTTGAAGGACCATCGAAGAAAGATATTATGGAATTAACAGGACGTACTGAAACGAATCGTATTGTCAATTTCCAAGGTTCTCCGGAAATGATTGGTAAATTTGTGGATGTGAAAATCACTGATGTTTATACTAATTCTCTACGTGGTGAAGTGGTGCGTACTGAAGATGAAATGGGATTACGTATTGCGCAATCTCCGCAAGAAGTGATGAATCGCACACGTAAAGAAGATGAATTAGGTGTAGGGCGTTATCACGGCTAATTGAAATCTTGAAATATTTAACCGCACTTTGAGAAATTAAAGTGCGGTTATTTTTTGTTGAATATTCAGGGCTTCAATTATTTAGAGAGAAATGTATGACGATATTTTAAATGTGACCCAATAAAAAGAATAAGACTACATAATCCTAACATTGCGCCAATATAGCCAATTTTGTCTAGCCCTATATGGGTTGCCACAAGATTTCCAAATAATGCCCCAGTGCCGATACCTGCATTATAAATACCAGAGTAAATAGCCGTAGCCACATCTGTTGCATCAGGTGCAAGTCTTAATACGCGTATTTGTAAAGCAAGACCAATACAACCAACACCAATTCCCCAAAGAAAAGAAAGAGCAAGCATTGTGATGATATATTCTGTTGAAAGGAGTAATAGTAAGAGAGAAAGGCTTTGCAAAGCCATTGCGACAACAACAAATTTAGTCGGGCCAAAACGGTGTAATCGATTGAATAAAAGGCTAGCTAAAATGCCAGATATACCAAAAATAAGAAGTACAAAAGTTGCAAAATTTGGATCCAAATGGCCTATTTCAATCATAAAAGGCTCAATATAAGTATAAGCCGTAAAATGTGCGGCAACAATCAGCATTGTGGAGATATAAAGCCCAATGAGTAACGGACGCTTAGCGAGTATTGGTAAGCTTGCAATAGAACCTGCGTTTTTACTTGGTAGTTTTGGTAAGAGTTGAATTATTAGTAGCATAATAAAGAATGCTAAAAGCGCAATAATTCCGAAAGTAACACGCCAGCCTACGAGTTGTCCTATAATTCTTCCAATAGGCAACCCTAAAATTGTTGCAAGGGATGTTCCTATAGCAAGCATTCCTAGCGCTTGTGTCTTTTTATCTTTCGGTGCGATTCGCATCACAAGAGAAGCCGTAATAGACCAGAAGACAGAATGGGCAATAGCAATGCAAACTCGAGCAATAAGTAGAATCCAGAAATTCCATGCTATAACAGATAAAATATGCCCTATGATGAAAATAATAAAGAGCTTGGTAAGTAAATTTTTCCGCTCCATTTCACCTGTTAGAAGCATTGCTGGAAGAGATACAATAAGTACTGTCCAGGCATATACAGTCATCATTAGTCCTGTATCGGCAGTTTGCATATCAAAACTGGTTGCTATATCACTTAACATTGCAACAGGGACGAATTCAGTTGTATTAAAAATAAACCCTGCGAATGCCATTAATAGGACTCGCCATAATTGAATTTTTCTTATATTTAGTGATGACATTAATGTAGCTTCTCTTTTATGATGTCTATGAGTTGATGACGAAATTCTTTTGTAAAATTAAATTTATATTGAGGTGAATAACAATCCCCAAAGAATCGGATTGGTAAGATAAGATTTTGATAATTTTTATTTATAGAACGTACTGTAAGATTTATATCACATTGCATTTGATTTAATGAGACAACCCCCGTACCACTTCCCAAAAGTGTGGGGGTTTTTAATTCAAATTTTTCAGCATTTAATTGATCTTTTAACAGTGAGAGTTGTATTTGAAATTGTTCAAACTGTGTATTTAATTCTTTATTCGCTAATAAATCATTGCTGTAATTAATCGGGAAATATTGTGAGACAATATCTAACAAATTTATACCGATAATTTCGCCATTTTTTGCCTGAAAATTGAATTTTCCTTGTGTTATTTCAGAATTTTTAAAACCTAAATTGATTTTAAAATCAGTGTAACCACTCAAGGCTTCAGGAAAGCTCAATAAGCTAAGCAATGGCTTGACAGGAAAATCCTTACCAGAAAAATTGATCATGCTTTGATCACCCACACCCTGATAATTAACTACAGCTAAACAATTATTATCACATTGTGGTTTGATATAGGTAACAAGCCGTTTTAATGGCTTGTTAAAATCACCATGAGCTTCAATATAACCAAGTGATTGATTATTTAATTTGGCATTGACAAACTGAATGATCGATGATTTTTCATTAGAGAGGTCAATATTAGCTTTAGTAAAAGTAAAATCAAAGATTTTATTTTTCCCATAAAATGGTTTTTCTAACTTAATAGATATTTGATTATTACCATTTAAAATTATTTTTTTTGCCAATAATTGCGTTAAAGAAAGCGCTGAAAAATGCATTTTTATATCGGCTAGATTTTGTGCTTTATTGCTTAATTTGAGCTGTTTAAGTTGAAGTGAGGAAAGGTTAATATTACCGTAAAAAAGTGGCAAAAGGTTGAATTGACTTTCGATCTTTTGCACAGAAAATTGTTCAGACTGAACTTTCTCGAGAGAAAGTGCGGGTGGAAATAGAGATAGATTGACTGATTGAACCGTAATATTTTGTTGTGCTAGTTGTTTATCGATGGAATTTTGTACTCGATAAAGTTGGATATACAAAAAAGAAAAGATCGCCAAAGCGACGATCCCTAAGCCAAGCGCGAGCTTTTTCATCGATTATTCCTTGTCTTCGTCAATTCGACTCGCAACCGCACTTTGTTGATTTTTATATTTTGCATCTTTGCGGCTACTGTATGGTCGTTTCGCTTCGCCACTTAATATTTCAAAGCTTAATGCACCAATCACCATGTTTGGACGTAATGCTAATGGTAATTTCCCTGAATTATAAAATTCTAACACGATTCTTCCTTCCCAACCTGGATCAATACGGTGTGCCGTGACGTGTACCATTAAGCCTAAACGCGCTAAAGAAGATCGACCATCTAACCAACCGATAATATTGGCGGGTAATTTCACCGATTCAAGTGTAGTTGCTAATGCTAAAGTACCTGGATGTAAGAAAAATGCTTCGCCTTCAGGCACAATAATTTCATCGCTCATCACCGATTCAAGCTGGGCGGACACTTCTTCTTTCGGGCCACTTAAATCAATGAAAGGCGCAGAATGTTCACGAAATACGCGGAAAGAATTACCTAAGCGAACATCAATCGTCGCGCCGTTGATTTTGTCATTATTTGGACGTGGCGTTAAAGAAATAATGCCATCATCGAGATAGCGTTCAATATCAGTATCGCAAAGACGCATAAGATTTCCTATTTTTGATTCAATAAATGAAGGATTTGAGCTTTTAACATATTGATTGCAATACGGTTTTTACCTCCGCGAGGAATGACAATATCCGCATATTGTTTAGATGGCTCTATAAATTGTAAGAACATTGGGCGCACGGTTGCACGATATTGATCAATAACCGATTGTAGGGAACGACCGCGTTCTTCCATATCACGTTGTAAACGGCGAATAAAACAAATGTCTAATGGTGTATCCACGAATACGGAGATATCCGCAAGTTGACGAACACGTTCATCAGTAAGCAGTAAAATCCCTTCTAAAATCACAATACGTTTTGGTGTAAATGTTGTGGTTTCACCTGTACGAGTATGATCAACGTAGCTATAAACAGGCACATCAACCGATTTTCCTGATTTTAAATCTTTTAAATGTTGAATGAGCAAATCGCGATCCATTGAGCTTGGATGGTCGTAATTTGTTTTTATGCGTTCGCTCATTTCTAAATGGCTTTGATCTTTGTAGTAACTGTCTTCGGCAATAATCCCAATTTCTTGGCAGCCTAATTCATTACAGAGTTCTTTGTGAACGGTAGAGGCGATAGAACTTTTTCCTGATGCGGATGCGCCAGTGATGGCGATGATGATACAAGAATCTGACATAGTTTTGCGAGGTATAGAAAAATTTGATGAATTATAAAGAAAAGTGCGGTGAATTTCACGTTTATTTTTTTACTTGAATTTTTAAAACTGTGAACTTCATCACGGTATTACTTCCTCTTTTCGAGTAGGATTCAAACATTCTATCCAATAAGGAGTATTTATTATGAAATTCAACAAAATTTCTCTTTCTGTTTCTGCCGCACTTTTAGCTGCGGGCTTGGCTATTTCTGGTTCTGCTAATGCTAAAGGTCGTTTAGTTGTGTACTGTAGTGCAACCAATATTTTGTGCGAAACGACTACAAAAGCATTTGGCGAAAAATATGATGTGAAAACATCCTTTATTCGTAATGGTTCAGGCAGTACTTTTGCTAAAGTTGAAGCTGAAAAAAATAACCCTCAAGCGGATGTTTGGTTTGGTGGTACCTTTGACCCTCAAGCACAAGCGGCTGAATTAGGCTTAATTGAACCTTATAAATCTAAACACATTGATGAAATTGTGGAACGTTTCCGCGATCCTGCGAAAACAAAAGGTCACTATGTTTCCTCAATTTATATGGGGATCTTAGGTTTTGGTGTGAATACTGAACGTTTGGCAAAATTAGGCATTAAAGAAGTGCCGAAATGCTGGAAAGACCTAACAGATCCTCGCTTAAAAGGCGAAGTTCAAATTGCAGACCCTCAAAGTGCGGGTACAGCTTACACGGCATTGGCAACTTTTGTTCAATTATGGGGCGAAAAAGAGGCATTCGATTTCCTAAAAGCATTACATCCTAACGTTTCTCAATATACTAAATCGGGTATTACGCCATCACGTAACTCTGCGCGCGGTGAAGCGACAATTGGGGTCGGTTTCTTACACGATTATGCATTAGAAAAACGCAATGGTGCTCCGTTAGAATTAGTCGTACCTTGCGAAGGAACCGGTTATGAGTTAGGTGGCGTGAGTATCTTAAAAGGTGCGCGTAATATTGATAATGCAAAATTATTCGTCGATTGGGCTTTATCAAAAGAAGGTCAAGAATTAGCTTGGAAACAAGGGGATTCTTTACAAATCTTAACTAACACGACTGCAGAACAATCACCAACCGCGTTTGACCCAAATAAACTCAAATTAATCAATTATGACTTTGAAAAATACGGTGCAACAGAACAACGTAAAGCCTTAATTGAAAAATGGGTACAAGAAGTTAAATTGGCGAAATAGCGGTGAATAAGTGCGGTAAAAAATACTGAATTTTTTGACCGCACTTTTTCGTATTTTAATGTGATTTCGTTTCCCTCTAAGAGATTGCAAAATTTTCATTCATAAGGGAGTTATAATCTGATGAAACTATCAAAAATCGCAGTAACCTTGTCTGGAGTGATGCTAAGTGGATTGGTGTTAAGTAATCCATCTTTTGCAAAAGGACGCTTAGTCATTTATTGCAGCGCGCAAAATACGATGTGCGAGCAAGAAGCGATGGCATTTGAGAAAAAATTTGATGTTAAAACAAGTTTTATTCGTGGTGGCACGGGAACCATTTTAGCAAAAATTGATGCTGAAAAAGATAATCCACAAGGCGATGTTTGGTATGGTGGAACAATGGATCCTCATTCTCAAGCAGGGGAAATGGGGTTATTAGAACCTTATAAATCATCCAATCTTCCTCAGATCGTAGAAAAATTCCGTGATCCAGCCAAAATGAAAGGGAATTATTCTTCAGCCATTTATTTAGGCGTGTTAGGTTTTGGGGTAAATCCAGAACGGTTGAAAAAATTGAATTTACCTATTCCAAAATGCTGGAAGGATTTAGCTAACCCAATTTACAAAAATGAAATTCAAGCCGCAGATCCACAAAGTTCTGGTACAGGTTACACTCAGCTAGCCACTTATATGCAACTTTGGGGAGAAGACGAGGCGTTTAAATTCTTAAAAGAGTTGAATAAAAACGTATCGCAATATACCAAATCTGGTAATACGGCAACACGTAATACAGCGCGTGGGGAAACGGCAATTGGCATTGGTTTCTTACATGAATATTCTTTAGAAAAAGCGAAAGGCGCGCCAGTAGAATTAGTTGTACCTTGTGAAGGTACCGGTTATGAAATTGGCGGTGTGAGTGTTATTAAAGGTGCGCGTAATTTAGATAATGCGAAACTTTTTGTTGATTGGGCATTATCCAAAGAAGCGCAAGAATTAACTTGGCAAAAAGGTGAGGCGTATTCCATTTTAACGAACACCACCGCACAACAATCGCCTTATGCGTTAGATTTTAAATCTATTAATTTAATTAACTATGATTTTGATAAATACGGTGCGACTGATTTACGTAAACGCTTAATCACAAAATGGGTTGATGAAGTAAAATTAGCCAAATAATGATGTCACTAACGAAGTGATATGTCGCATATCGCTTCGTTTTTTTACCTTATGCGAGGTTGTATGAACGCAAAAAAACTTTCCATAATGCATTCTGCTTATTTTTGGATTATTTTATCCTTGTTGGCGTTTGCGCTCCTGCCTTCCAATGCACTTGATTACGGTTTGTTTGAAAGTACTTCAGATGAATATTTAGATGCAATGGGCTGGGCTTCTTTCAATTTAACTTGGGCTTGGTTCCTGCCTGTTATTGTATATGGTGCTTTGCCGTTATTTAGATTGCCACAGCAAACCCAAGCAAAAACAGAGCTATTTTTGACCGCACTTTCTGTACTGTTTATGTTTATCAGTGCGACGGTGTACAAAATTAGTATGGGCTATTCCGTGATTGTGTTACTTGTGGGATATACCGCATTAGCAACACTTTCATTAGCAAAACTAAAAGTGATGCAAGGTGATAAGTTTATCATCGCTTCTTTGCTTTGCATTATCTTGCTCATTTTCTTCTTTATCGTTTATCCAACATTGGCGATTTTCGTTTCAATGTTTTATGACGGTGATACGTTTGCGCCACAACAAGTGATGCGAATTTTAACGCAGAGCTATATTGTTCGAGTAATTACCAATTCTCTTTTCTTATCGGGTTTTGTGGGCATAGTTTCGACTGTATTTGGTTTAGCCTTTGCGCTTTATACCACGCGTATCGCTCGTAGAACGGCATTTATCGGAAAAATTTTCTCTATTTTGCCAATTGTTACGCCACCATTTGTTGTGGGATTAGGGGTAACTTTAATGCTTGGCCGTTCTGGTTATGTAACCGAATTTTTAAGTACGAATTTTGGTTTCACCAATCATAACTGGCTTTATGGTTTTAATGGGATTGCGATTGCCCAAATTCTCGCATTTGCCCCTATTTCTTTTATGATTTTAGATGGCGCATTAAAATCCGTACATCCTTCTATTGAAGAAGCCTCTTATACGTTACGAGCCAATCGCTATCAAACTTTTTATAATATTATTTTTCCATTGTTACGCCCCGCATTGGCGAACTCATTTTTAATTGTATTTATCCAATCGCTTGCAGATTTTAGTAACCCATTGGTATTGGGCGGTAGCTTTGATGTGATTGCAACACAGATTTATTTCTATATTGCGGGTTCACAATTAGATTACGCATCAGCAAGTACCTTAGGTTCAATATTATTAATTTTCTCTCTAGCGATTTTTATCATTCAATACATTTGGATTGGTAACCGCTCTTATGTCACCGTTTCAGGTAAATCTTATCGTGGTGATGTGCAAGATCTTCCAACTGGTTTGAAATATACCATCATCGGCATGCTTGGATTCTGGGTAATCTTTAATATGGCGCTTTACGGTAGTATTTTCTACGGAAGTTTCACTGTAAACTGGGGCGTCGACTACACTTTAACCTTGAAAAACTATGCCATGTTATTCGGGCAAGGATTGAGCGATGGGGCATGGCCGTCCCTGATCAATACCTTAATCTATGCAGGTATTGCCGCACCATTAACCGCATTCTTTGGATTATTGATTGCGTACATTGTGGTACGTAAAGATTTCCAAGGTAAAAAATCCCTTGAGTTCTTAACCATGCTTTGCTTTGCCGTGCCGGGTACAGTGGCGGGGGTATCTTACATTTTAGCCTTCAACAATGCACCGCTTTATATTACGGGTACTGGTATTATCGTGATTATTTCAATGGTTATGCGTGACTTACCAATTGGTATGCGGGCAGCGATTGCAGGATTAGGTCAGCTTGATAAATCTCTTGATGAAGCATCGCTTTCTTTAAAAGGAAGTTCGTGGAAAACCTTATGGTATATCGTCTTGCCATTATTAAAACCAGCATTGCTTTCAGCGCTTGTTACCAGCTTCGTTCGTGCAATGACGACAGTGAGCGCAATTATATTCTTAGTGACAGCAGATACTCGGGTTGCAACAGCTTATATCCTAAATCGCGTTGAAGATGGTGAATACGGTGTTGCTATTGCGTACGGCTCAATCTTAATTGTTGTCATGATGGCAATTATTTTATTCTTCGACTGGATTGTAGGTGATACACGTATCTCTCGTTCTAAAGCGAAAAAAATGAATTAACTCGTTAAGTTGTAGGTAAAAATTATGAGTAATAATGATTTCTTAGTATTAAAAAATATCACCAAAGCATTTGGTAAAGCGGTCGTCATTGATAATTTGGATTTAACGATCAAACGTGGCACGATGGTGACATTGTTAGGGCCGTCAGGTTGCGGTAAAACCACCGTATTGCGTTTGGTTGCGGGGTTAGAAAATCCAACATCAGGTCAAATATTTATTGATGGCGAAGACGTAACAAAATCCTCTATTCAAAATCGAGATATTTGTATCGTCTTCCAATCTTATGCGCTATTCCCGCATATGAGCATTGGTGATAACGTGGGCTACGGTTTAAAAATGCAAGGCATTGGCAAAGAAGAACGTGCTCAACGTGTAAAAGAAGCTTTAGAATTGGTGGATTTAGCAGGGTTTGAAGACCGTTTCGTGGATCAAATTTCGGGTGGTCAACAACAACGTGTCGCATTGGCTCGTGCTTTAGTATTGAAACCTAAAGTCCTATTGTTTGATGAACCATTAAGTAATTTGGATGCAAACTTACGTCGTTCAATGCGTGAAAAAATCCGTGAATTGCAACAACGTTTAGGCATTACCTCGCTTTATGTGACACACGATCAAACAGAAGCATTCGCTGTATCTGATGAAGTTATCGTTATGCATAAAGGTAAAATTATGCAAAAAGCGCCAGCGAAAGAGCTTTATCTCCGACCAAATTCCTTGTTCTTAGCTAACTTTATGGGGGAATCCAGTATTTTCGATGGGAAATTAGAAAATAGTGTGGTGGATATTAATGGCTATCATGTGTCTTTAAAAGATGCTGCACAGTTTAATTTACCCGATGGTGAATGCTTAGTAGGTATTCGCCCAGAAGCAATTTATCTTGCTGTAGAGGGCAGTGATGCACAACGTTGCGAGATTAAAAGTGCGGTTTATATGGGCAACCATTGGGAAGTCGTCGCAAATTGGGCAGGAAAAGATTTATTGGTGAATTGTAAGCCAGAAGATTTTAATGCCGATTTAAAACAAGCTTATGTAAATTTATCTGATCACGGTATTTTCTTATTGAAGAAAGAGTAGTACAGCGCATAAAAATGCGGTGAATAATAGCCGTACTTTTTTGTTATCGTGCGAATTGACTAAGACGTAATATGATGAAGTACTTCAGGATATGTTAGTTGAATAAAAATGCGTTCTTACATCGCCTATCCTAACAATCGGATAGGCGAGAGTAAGATTATTTTGAAAGGAACAACGCTGCCGCGCCTCGCACGCCACCAGAATCGCCGTGTTTCGCTTTTTTAATTGGTGGCACTTTTGCTGTTCGCATCAAGTGAGGCGGTAATGCTTTTGGTAAAGCCTCATAAAGGTAATCAAAATTAGATAATCCACCACCTAACACAATCATATGTGGATCAAATGCCGTAATGATATTGCCAATAGAAATCGCCGCCAATTCAACAAAAAGATTCACAAAATCTACCGCACTTTCATTGCCTTGATAGAACAAATCAATAATTTCACGAGCAGATAATGTTTCGCCTTTCAAATCTTGATAAAGCATTTCAAAACCGCGACCAGACAGATAATTATCCAAACAAGCCTTGTTGCCACAACCGCATTGATAAATGGGGGCTTTATCCCATCCCAATAATTTCAAGGCATGATAATTTAGTTGTAAATGACCAAGCTCTCCCGCCATTCCAACTTGACCTGAATGAACTTTACCATTTAGGACAAAGCCGCCACCAAAACCAGTCCCAAGAATTAAACCAAGTACAGTCGGATATTGCTGATTTTCCGCATCCCATGCTTCAGATAACGCAAAACAATTTGCATCATTTTCTGCCCGCACTTCACGCCCTAAACGCGCAGACAAATCGCGTAAAATTGGTTTATTATCTGCCACACGAATATTGGTAATTTCGGCTAATCCAGTTTGTTGATTCACAAAACCTGGTATGCCCAAACCTACGGTGCTTATCTCACCAAACTTTTCATCAGCACGATTCACTAAATCTACAATCGTGTTAAGCCATTCATCATAGTCGGTTTTAGGTGTTGGTACCCGTTCAGAGTATAATTTTTCTAATTTTTCATTGAATACGGCAAGCTCTATTTTCGTGCCACCAATATCTAAACCATAATACATAGTCTGCTCCTTTATAAAGAAGTGCGGTTAAAATTAGGAAAAACTTTAACCGCACTTAAATCATTATTTTATGACGAAGATCGCCTTTTTCTTTAAAAAAGTAAAAATAATGCTATTAATCAACCATGCCAGTAATGTCGCCACCAATAAATCTATTGGGTAATGCATGCCTAATCGCACACGGCTAATCAACATCAATAAGCCCCACACCGCAATGCCCGCCACCAGCAATTTTGCTTTAAAAGAACGGTTACCTAATAATTGAGTAAAGCCAACAGCAAGCATCAGCCAAGTTGCTGCAAAAATCGTATGCCCTGAGGGAAACGAATACCCTGTTTCATTTTCATAATGATGAACTAACCAAGCTGGCGTGATGGCATCCATCGAATAAAAATCCTTAGCGATTTCTGCACGCAAAGTGCGGTCATTTTTATAAAAGTTTTCAGGTGTTGAATGAGTTTGCTCAGCTAGATAAACGGTGAACGGACGAGGTTCTTCAAATAATGCTTTTGCCCCCGTTTTTGCAGCTTGAGTAGCAATAACTGAAATCCCCATCACAATTACACCTAATATCCATTGTTTTGGATTTTTGAATAAAAACGCAAACAAAAGCGCAAATAACACACAGGTGATCAACGCATAAGGTACACTTCCTGTTTCGGTGAGTAAATAAAGCCAATAATCAGCTTCAGTTAATTGGCTATTGCCATGCCACTGATAGGAAATACCCCAGATAAAAAATGGTACAAGACAAAGTAATAACGTATATAATGACAGCCTTTTTAACATGCTCGCCCCTTGAGAATAAAAAATAACGCGCGCATTTTAGCAGAAATGATGACGAATAAGGATCACTTTATGGCAAAAATTCAGTTAGTTACGCAAGCCAATTTACCCACTGAATACGGTCTTTTCAGAATGGTGGGGTTTGAATTTCCAGATACTAAAAAAGAGCACGTAGCCTTAGTGATGGGCGATATTTCTAATGTGGATGAACCTGTATTAGCGCGCATCCATTCTGAATGTTTAACTGGTGATGCGCTCCACAGCTTAAAATGCGATTGTGGTTTCCAACTAGCGACAGCATTGAAACAAATTCAAGAAGAAGGTCGCGGTGTCTTAATTTATCATCGTGAAGAAGGCCGCGGAATTGGTTTGATTAATAAAATTCGCGCGTATTCTTTACAAGATAACGGAATGGATACGATTGAAGCTAATCTTGCTTTAGGTTTCAAAGCAGATGAACGCAACTTTGAAGTCTGTGCCGATATGTTCGAGCTACTTGGTGTCAAAAAAGTTCGCTTGATGACCAACAACCCAGAAAAAGTAGAAACCATGAAAAAAGCAGGTATCAACGTGGTTGAACGAGTACCGCTTAATGTAGGCGAAAACCGCTACAACACAAAATATCTTGATACAAAAGCGAAAAAAATGGGTCATTACATTGTACATAACAATGACGAACAACATTTAATGGCCTGTCCACATTGCCAAGAAGAGATTATTTAATAAAATAATACATGTTAAAAAAGCCATACTGTTGTATTGAACAGTATGGCTTTTTTATTTAAACTTTATGCCACGGAATAATCAAAAGATTTTTTAGCATATTGCTAAAAACGAGAAACCCCGTCTCGTATTCCAAAGATCGGGGCTTATCAGGAGTAAGTAAAATGAAAAAAATGCTCTTTTTCATTTTCTTGATTATCTGTTGTTTAGTTAGCTGTTCAGGCACAGTTATCTAAGATAATCGCTACGGGGACGATGTCGGAGTTGTCCCCAATGCCTCCAATCTTAAAGAATTCTTTCCTTGATTGCAAGCTAGATTACTAATTTTTAACCTTTCGCCATAAATCTTTACTATAAATGGTTCCAACAGAATTTACTTGCGCGCCCATTATGCTTGGCGTGAGATAAACGGGCGTACTATATTGAAAAATGGGTAACACTAAATATTCTTGTTGAACTATCCTTTTTAATTTCGCGTAATTTTCTAACCGCACTTTTTCGGATGTCGCCGTCATTGCAGCTTCAAATAAACGATCAAATTCTGCATTTTTATAGCCATTTTTGTTATCAGGGCTTTTAGAATAGAACAAATTTAAGAAAGCGATGGGATCATTAAAATCAGCACACCAGCCAGAACGAATTAATTGAAAATCGCCTTTTGTGCGAGCTGTTTGCAATTCTTGCCAACTCATCCCTTGATTTTCAACTCGTAATAAATCTGATTGCGATAATTGGCGATTTAATCTTGTTGCAATGGTTTGATTCAGAGACGAATCATCATAACGAATGCGTAATTTCAACGGGTGAGTTTCAGTAATTTGGTTTTGGGAAAGAAGCTGTTCTGCAACAACTGGCTCCCAAACCGATTCTTGCTCACCTAGCATAGATTTAGGTAAAAAAGTATTACTTGGATAAAGATGAGCAATATCAGCAACCAAATTTTTCGTAGAAATCATCGAAGCAATCGCTTTTCTTACCGCACTTTTTTGCAACATAGGATCGGCAAGATTAAACTCATAGAAGTAAGTACAAAGTTGCGGATAATCTTGGATATTTTGAACTGTTTTTTGCGGATTTATTGCAATATCAAAATCAGACAAATCTCTATCTGCTTCAATTTTTTGATACTGCACTTGCTGAAATATCACTTTTTCTTTCGCCCAATAATAAGGATTGGCAGTTAAAATGTGCTGATTTTCAGTCTGACTTTGTAATTGATAGGCACCATTACTGATAAACGTTTCAGTCGATTTCGTATAGCGAGGAAAAAGGCTGACGTGCGCCAGCATAGAAGGTAAATATGGCGATGCTTTATCTAATTCAATGCGTAAAGTGCGGTCATTTTCAACGAATAATCCAAGAGATTCAACGATTAGCGTTTTTTCCAATACTGCCTTCGCATTTTTCAGATTCATAAAAGCCAAATAATTTTTAAGTGGACTTTCAGATTGAGAAAGTGCTTGCCAAGATTGCATAAAATCTGATGCTGTTACTGCTTCACCATTTGACCATTTGGCATTTTCACGCAAAGTGAAAATCCATGTTTTATTATCTTTAGTTTGCCAGCTTTCTGCCACGGCAGGAACAAGATTACCTTGCGCATCATAAGCCGTTAAGCCTTCAAAAAGATCGCGTAATAATTGGGTTTGCTCTTCGCTTTGTGCTTGCCAAGGTTGCAAAGTAAGATCGCCATAAACACCACGTTTTAATTCAACTCGGTTAGATTCCAATTGAGTATTTTTCGGTGACTCAACTTGTATCGAAACAGGCTTGGGATTATCTAATTTATCACAAGCCATCACCGTAAAAACAATGGAAAAAATAACCGCACTTCGTTGGCACAAAGCGAGAAAATTATTCATTTTCAGTTTTAATCCAAAACAAGAAGAACCAATACTTAATACAAATCAATGCAGCAATAATGCTACGCCCTATTACGCTTGGCGTGAAATAAAAACCAATAAGTAACATTGTGGTCGAAAAACTCAAAATATAAATTTTGGTATTTTTCTTTAATGATCGATTTTCATTAAAAGACTTAAGATGTTTTTGATAAATACTTGTGCCTAAAAACCATTGTTCTAAGCGTTTTGAACCTTTTGCAAAGAAAAATAAAGTAAGTAATAAAAAAGGCGTGGTAGGTAAAATAGGAAGGAAAATTCCAATAATGCCAAGTGCAAGAGAAAGAAAACCTAAAGCAATGTAAATAAACTTCATAATGTTCCTAATAAAAAGAAAATGCGAACCATTATTACTGATTTTTTAGATTTTTCAACCTTGATATTATAGAATTTGCCGTCACATAAAAAGTAGTTTTCAAAAAAGGAACATTTATGTCTATGTCAAATCCATTACTTAACATTCAAGGCTTACCGCCATTTTCACAAATCAAGCCAGAACATATTCAACCGGCTGTTGAAAAATTAATTCAAGACTGTCGCGATACGATAGAACAAGTGTTAAAACAACCGCACTTTACTTGGGAAAATTTGATTTTACCTTTAATGGAAACCAATGATCGCTTAAATCGTGCTTGGTCACCCGTTTCTCATCTCAATTCAGTAAAAAATAGTGCTGAATTACGTGAAGCCTATCAAGCGTGCTTACCATTACTTTCTGAATACAGCACTTGGGTTGGCCAGCATAAAGGGCTTTATAATGCCTATTTAGCGTTAAAAAACAGTGCTGAATTTGCTGATTATTCTATTGCGCAAAAGAAAGCCATTGAAAATTCACTGCGTGATTTTGAACTTTCAGGTATCGGGCTTACCGAAGATAAACAACAACGTTATGGCGAAATTGTGGCGCGCTTATCGGAATTAAATTCACAATTTAGCAATAATGTATTAGATGCCACCATGGGTTGGGAAAAACTCATTGAAAACGAATCAGAACTTGCAGGCTTACCAGAGTCCGCACTGCAAGCAGCACAACAATCTGCCGAAAGTAAAGGATTAAAAGGCTATCGTTTTACGTTAGAAATCCCAAGTTATTTGCCTGTTATGACTTACTGTGAAAATCGTGCATTGCGTGAAGAAATGTACCATGCTTATGCAACACGCGCCTCAGAGCAAGGCCCTAATGCTGGCAAATGGGACAACAGTAAAGTTATGGAGGAAATTCTTACATTACGCGTGGAATTGGCAAAATTGCTCGGTTTCAACACTTACACCGAACTTTCACTTGCCACAAAAATGGCAGAAAACCCACAACAAGTGCTTGATTTCTTAGATCATCTTGCCGAACGAGCCAAACCACAAGGCGAAAAAGAATTGCAAGAATTGAGAGATTACTGCGAAAAAGAATTTGGTGTCACTGAACTTGCACCTTGGGATATTGGTTTTTACAGCGAAAAACAAAAACAACATTTGTACGCCATTAATGATGAAGAACTTCGCCCTTACTTTCCTGAAAATCGCGTGATTTCGGGATTGTTTGAATTAATTAAACGTATTTTCAATATTCGTGCAGTTGAACGAAAAGGCGTGGACACTTGGCATAAAGATGTGCGCTTCTTTGATTTAATTGATGAAAACGATCAACTCCGTGGCAGTTTCTATCTTGATTTATATGCACGCGAACACAAACGTGGCGGTGCTTGGATGGATGATTGTATTGGGCGCAAGCGTAAACTGGATGGCAGTATTCAAACCCCAGTGGCTTATTTAACTTGCAACTTCAACGCACCGATAGGGAATAAACCAGCGTTATTTACGCACGATGAAGTCACCACGCTATTCCACGAATTTGGTCACGGCATTCATCATATGCTCACACAAATTGATGTCTCCGATGTGGCGGGTATTAACGGTGTGCCTTGGGATGCCGTGGAATTACCAAGTCAATTTATGGAAAACTGGTGTTGGGAAGAAGAGGCTTTGGCGTTTATTTCAGGACATTACGAAACAGGCGAGCCGTTGCCAAAAGAAAAACTCACGCAATTGTTAAAAGCGAAAAATTTCCAAGCGGCGATGTTTATTTTACGTCAGCTTGAATTTGGGATTTTTGATTTCCGTCTGCATCACACCTTTGATGCGGAAAAAACCAATCAAATATTAGAAACACTTAAGGCAGTGAAATCACAAGTTGCCGTCATAAAAGGCGTAGATTGGGCAAGAACCCCGCATAGCTTCAGCCATATTTTTGCAGGGGGCTACGCCGCAGGTTATTACAGCTATTTATGGGCAGAAGTATTATCGGCTGATGCTTATTCACGCTTTGAAGAAGAAGGTATTTTCAACCCAATCACCGGCAAATCATTCTTAGATGAAATTCTCACCCGTGGCGGCTCAGAAGAACCAATGGAACTCTTCAAACGCTTCCGTGGTCGTGAACCGCAATTAGATGCATTGTTAAGACATAAAGGCATTATGAATTAATATATCAATCTATAGGGCATGCACGACATGCCCTTTTTCAAATATTTTCCGCTAAAAAAGCCCTTCATAAAAACATTGCAAATTTCAACCGCACTTTATCAAGACAAAACCTGCAAACAAGACATTATTTTTACAAATAGCCACAAGATAAACTCATAGAAATTCACGTAGAATAGACTAATTTCCTGTATAATTTTTCACATCTTTATTTAACTCATTACATAAAATATTTTGAGGATTTTATGACAATAGCAATGCAACAACGTGCCGAACTCCAACGCAAAATTTGGCAAATTGCTAATGATGTGCGTGGTTCCGTCGATGGTTGGGATTTTAAACAATATGTGCTTGGCACACTTTTCTATCGTTTTATTAGTGAAAACTTTACCAATTATATTGAAGCGGGTGATGAAAGTGTGAATTACGCTAAATTGCCAGATGAAATCATCACACCTGAAATTAAAACGGATGCCATAAAAACCAAAGGTTACTTTATTTATCCAAGCCAGCTATTTAAAAATGTTGTAGCGACAGCCAATACTAATCCGAATTTAAATACAGATCTGAAAAGCATTTTTACTGATATCGAAAACTCCGCTACTGGCTATCCTTCCGAACAAGATATTAAAGGCTTATTTGCCGATTTTGATACCACCAGCAACCGCTTGGGCAATACCGTTGCTGATAAAAACAGCTGTCTAGCCGCCGTGTTAAAAGGCGTTGCCGAGTTAGATTTTGGTGACTTTGAAGATAATCATATTGATTTATTCGGTGATGCTTACGAATTTTTAATTTCCAACTATGCTGCCAATGCGGGTAAATCAGGTGGCGAGTTCTTTACGCCACAATGTGTTTCCAAGCTAATTGCTCGACTGGCTTTATATGGACAAGACAAGGTCAATAAAATTTATGACCCTGCTGCAGGTTCAGGTTCTTTATTATTGCAAGCGAAAAAACCATTTGATGAACATATCATTGAAGACGGATTCTTCGGGCAGGAAATTAATCACACTACTTACAACCTTGCCCGTATGAATATGTTTTTGCATAACATCAACTACGACAAGTTTGATATCGCCCTTGGCAACACTTTAATGAACCCGCAATTTGGTGATGATAAACCCTTTGATGCTATCGTTTCTAACCCGCCTTACTCCGTGAAATGGATTGGCTCAGACGATCCAACGCTAATTAACGATGAACGCTTCGCCCCTGCCGGCGTGCTTGCGCCAAAATCGAAAGCGGACTTTGCCTTTATTTTACATGCACTAAGTTATCTTTCAGCAAAAGGCCGCGCGGCGATTGTCTCCTTCCCCGGCATTTTTTATCGCGGCGGTGCCGAGCAAAAAATTCGTCAATATTTGGTGGATAATAACTATGTGGAAACGGTGATTGCGCTTGCGCCAAATCTCTTTTTCGGCACCAGTATTGCGGTGAATATTTTGGTGCTTTCCAAACATAAATCCAATACCCAAACCCAATTTATCGATGCCAGCGGTTTATTTAAATCCGCCACCAATAACAACATTTTGGAAGAGGAACATATTGAGCAAATTCTCAAACTGTTTGCCGATAAAGAAGATGTACCGCATTTGGCAAAATTAGTTCCCATTGAAGAAATCGCCAAAAATGAATACAACCTTGCAGTGAGTTCGTATGTGGAACAAAAAGACACCCGAGAAGTGATTGATATCGATAAACTCAACGCAGAAATTAAACAAACCGTTGCCAACATCGACCGCTTGCGTGCAGAAATTGACAAGATTGTGGCGGAGATTGAGGGGTAAAACACCATGAAAAACAACCGCACTTTTTTAGAAAAATTATTGGATGGGGCTGAGGTTGAGTGGAAGCCACTGTCTTTAGTCTCAGAAATGCAACGCGGAAAAACAATAACTGCAAAATCTACAAATGAGGGAAAAATTCCTGTCATTAGTGGAGGGCAAAAACCAGCTTATTATCATAGCGAATCAAACCGTGACGGTAAGACTATTACGGTTGCTGGTAGCGGAGCTTATGCTGGCTATATAATGTACTGGGAAGAACCTATTTTTGTTAGTGATGCCTTTTCAATTAAAACAGATGAATCTTTATTACAAATAAAATACGTTTACCATTTTTTATTGCAAAATCAGCAAAAAATTTATGCAATGAAGAAAGGTTCTGGTGTTCCCCACGTTTATCCTAAAGATATCGGAACACTAACCATCCCCATCCCCCCACTCCCCGTCCAAACCAAAATCGTAAAAATTTTGGACGCATTGACAGCGCTTACCAGCGAGCTTACCAGCGAGCTTACCAGCGAGCTTATACTACGCCGGAAGCAGTATGAATACTATCGAGAAAAATTATTATCTTTTGATAGTTTAGAGCAATTAAATTCGGGGGGGGGGAAGAAGAAACTTATTGATGTATGTATCAATATCTTCTCTGGCAAAAATAAAGAGAGAAATGATAGCGGGCTGTATCCAATTTATGGATCAACTGGAATTATTGGGAAAACCAACAAAAAAGAATTTTCTAATGAACAAATTTTGGTTGCTCGTGTTGGTGCTAATGCTGGCTATGTTCATATCGCTAAAGGGGAATATGATGTTTCGGACAATACCTTAATTGTTCAAAATAATGAGAATATTGATCTTAAGTTTCTTTATCATACTTTGGTTAATATGAAGTTAAATCAATATGCAAAGGGTGCAGGGCAACCACTTATTACAGCTGGACAATTAAAATCAATGGAGATAAATGTTCCCTCACTCGAAGAACAACAATGCATCGTTTCAATCCTAGATAAATTTGAAACCTTAACCAATTCCATCACCGAAGGCTTACCTTTAGCGATTGAACAAAGCCAAAAGCGGTATGAGTATTATAGAGAATTGTTATTAAATTTTAATAACACGTAGGGTGGGCTTCAGCCCACCAATTAATCACAACAAACTGTGGGCTAAGCCCCCCTACAAATTCGAGAAGAAATAATGAATGACTTAATCATCTACAACACCGACGACGGTAAATCTCACGTTGCTTTATTGGTTGTCGAAAATGAGGCTTGGCTGACCCAAAATCAGCTTGCGGAACTTTTTGACACCTCTGTACAAAATATCGCCTTACATATAAAAAATATATTAGAAGACAATGAATTAGATGAAAATTCAGTTATCAAGGATTACTTGATAACTGCCCAAGATGGCAAGCAATATCAAGTAAAACATTATTCCCTTGATATGATTCTCGCCATCGGCTTTCGTGTGCGTAGCCCTCGTGGTGTACAGTTTCGCCGTTGGGCGAATACGCAATTACGTACTTATTTAGATAAAGGTTTTCTATTAGATAAAGAGAGGTTGAAAAATCCGCAAGGTCGATTTGATCATTTTGATGAATTACTGGAACAAATTCGTGAAATTCGAGCCAGTGAATTGCGGTTTTATCAAAAAGTACGAGAGTTATTTAAATTATCTAGTGACTACGATAAAACAGATAAAGTCACTCAAATGTTTTTTGCAGAAACACAAAATAAGTTGATCTATGCCATTACACAACAAACCGCTGCAGAACTCATTTGTACTCGTGCAAATGCTGAATTGCCTAATATGGGCCTCACCTCTTGGAAAGGTACTGTTGTACGTAAAGGGGATATTATTACCGCTAAAAACTATTTAACCCGTGATGAATTAGATTCCTTGAATCGTCTAGTGATGATCTTTTTAGAAAGTGCAGAATTACGCGTTAAAAACCGTCAAGATCTCACATTAAATTTCTGGCGTAATAATGTCGATAATTTAATTGAATTTAACGGTTTTCCGCTGCTTATCGGTAATGGAACCCGAACCGTAAAACAAATGGAAACCTTTACCAAAGAACAATATGCCTTATTTGATCAAGTCAGAAAACAGCAAAAACGCATACAGGCTGATAATGAAGATTTAGAAATTTTAGAAAACTGGCAAAAAGAGCTGAAAAAGTAAAAGAATTAAGGAACCACTCATGACCCAATACAAAACCATCGCTGAATCCAATAATTTTATCGTTTTAGATCAATATAATAAATTTGTGGAAGAGCCTAACGCTGGTTACCAAACGGAAGGGAGCCTTGAGCGTGAATTTATTCGTGATTTACAGGCGCAAGGTTATGAGTATTTACAAGGACTTAATCATCACGATGAACTGATTAAAAACTTACGTGTTCAATTACAACGGTTGAATAATATGGTTTTCTCCGATGCAGAATGGCGACGTTTTTTAGAAGAATATTTGGATAAACCGAGCGATAGTCTGATAGAGAAAACCCGCAAAATTCATGATGACTATATTTATGATTTTGTGTTTGATGATGGGCACATTCAGAATATTTATCTGCTAGATAAGAGAAATCTTGCCAATAACGCTGTGCAAGTTATCAATCAATTTGAACAAACCGGCAGCTATGACAATCGTTATGATGTGACAATTTTGGTGAATGGTTTACCGCTTGTACATATTGAATTAAAAAAACGTGGCGTGGCCATTCGTGAAGCCTTTAATCAAATTCACCGCTACAGCAAAGAAAGTTTCAATAAAGAAAATTCGCTCTTTAAATATATTCAGATTTTTGTCATTTCTAATGGCACGGACACCCGCTATTTTGCCAATACCACCAAACGCGATAAGAATAGCTATGACTTCACAATGAATTGGGCAACGGCAAAAAATACTCTGATTAAAGATTTAAAGGATTTTACAGCGACATTCCTACAAAAACATACTCTGCTCAATGTATTGGTAAATTACTGCGTGTTTGATGTTTCTGACACCCTATTGATTATGCGCCCATATCAAATTGCCGCTACCGAGCGTATTTTATGGAAAATTAAAAGTTCATATCTGGCGAAAAATTGGAGCAATAAAGAAAGCGGAGGCTATATTTGGCATACCACAGGCTCAGGCAAAACCCTCACCAGTTTTAAAGCCGCACGCCTTGCAACAGAATTAGACTTTATTGAAAAAGTATTCTTCGTAGTAGATAGAAAGGATTTGGACTATCAAACTATGAAAGAATACCAACGTTTTTCACCAGATAGCGTGAATGGTTCGGAAAGTACGGCAGGATTAAAACGCAATATCGAAAAAGACGACAATAAGATCATTGTTACTACCATTCAAAAACTCAATAATCTGATGAAATCGGAAGATAAATTGCCGATTTACGATAAGCAGGTCGTCTTTATCTTCGATGAATGTCATCGTTCTCAATTTGGTGAAGCGCAAAAAAATCTGACGAGAAAATTCAAAAAATACTATCAATTCGGTTTTACCGGTACGCCGATTTTCCCAAGTAACGCATTAGGTGCAGAAACCACGGCGAGTGTTTTTGGCATTGAACTTCACTCTTACATTATCACCGATGCGATTCGTGATGAAAAAGTGCTGAAATTTAAAGTGGATTACAACGATGTTCGCCCACAATTTAAAAGCATTGAAACCGAAAAAAATCTTGAAAAACTGACCACACTTGAGAAGAAACAAGCTTTTTTACACCCAGAACGTATCAAGCAAATTGCCCAATATGTTTTAGATAATTTCAAACAAAAGACTCATCGCTTTAATGCCGGTAACAATGGCTTCAATGCCATGTTTGCCGTAAGCAGTGTCGATGCGGCTAAAATCTATTACGAAACGTTCAAACGGTTGCAAAGTGCGGTCAAAAATCCACTTAAAATTGCAACAATTTTTTCCTTTGCCGCTAATGAAGAGCAAGATGCGATTGGCGATATTGTCGATGAAAGTTTTGAAGTGGATGCGATGAACTCCTCAGCCAAGGAATTTTTAAAATCTGCCATTGATGATTATAACGGCTATTTTGCCACCAATTATGATGTGGATGGTAAATCCTTCCAAAACTACTATCGTGATCTTGCTAAACGCGTTAAAAACAAAGAGGTGGATTTACTGATTGTTGTTGGAATGTTTTTAACTGGTTTTGATGCCCCAACCTTAAACACGTTATTTGTGGATAAAAACTTGCGTTACCATGGCTTGATTCAAGCTTATTCACGCACAAACCGCATTTATAACAGCACCAAAAGTTTTGGCAATATCGTCACTTTCCGTGATTTGGAACAAGATACCATTGATGCGATTACCCTTTTCGGTAAATCCAATACGCGCAATGTCGTTTTGGAAAAAAGTTACCAAGAATATATGGAAGGCTTTACCGATGCAGGTGTTGCCTGTCGTGGGTATTTAGACGTTATTGCAGAGTTACAAGAACGCTTCCCGGATCCAGATGTAATTCAAACGGAAAAAGACAAGAAAGATTTTGTGAAATTATTTGGTGAATATTTGCGAGTTGAAAATATTCTGCAAAACTACGATGAGTTCTCTGCTTTACAAGCATTTCAATCGCTCGATACCAACGATGCAAAAGCCGTTGAAGCCTTTAAAGAAAAATATTATTTAACGGATGAGGCTTTTGCTGAAATGCAACCTATTGATATGCCAAGCGAACGTAGCATTCAGAATTACCGTTCAACTTACAACGATATTCGGGATTGGCTCCGTCGTCAAAAAGATGGCGAGGAAAAAGCAAAATCGACCATTGATTGGGACGATGTGGTGTTTGAAGTGGATTTATTAAAATCCCAAGAAATCAATTTAGATTACATTTTAGAATTAATATTTGAGCACAATAAAAAAACTAAAAACAAATCTGAGCTTATTGATGAAATTCGTGCCATTATCCGCTCTAGCCTTGGAAATCGAGCGAAAGAAAGTTTGATTGTGGATTTTATTAATCAAACTGATTTAGATAACATTGCCGATAAAGCTGGCATTATTGAGTCATTCTTCCAATTTGCCCAAAAAGAGCAACAACAAGAAGCCAATGAATTGATAAATACCGAAGGACTTAATATTGAAGATGCCAAACGTTATATTAACGTGTCATTACAACGTGGATATGCAAGTGAACAAGGTACAGATTTAAATGAGGCGCTTCCTAAAATGAGCCCACTTAATCCACAATACCTCACTAAAAAACAGAGTGTTTTCCAAAAAATATCCGCATTTGTTGAAAAATTTAAAGGTATTGGGGGAAAAGTTTAAATTTAAGGGGTTGTCCTAGATAACGACTAAAAACTCTATTTAGGCTAAGATAGCCAAATGAGAAAAAGTCTCCTAAGTCAGCATAAACAAAATAAACTTATTGATCTATTTGTGGTAGATATGACAGCTCGAACCGCAATTGTGTTAGCAAATATAAATAAAGCCACTTTAGCTTATGTAAAGGACAAAAGCGCATCAAAAATAGTTTCAACATTATCTTCACTTTCTGTGGTATCGGTATTTTAGTAAAAAAGATACGATGGTTGGTTCAGCATACGGATACCAATGGTAATCAAATAACAATAATAAATCTCTAAAGTAAGTGAAGCGCCCGGCAAATGCTGGGCGCTTTTTTATCCGCAATATGTTAAAGAAATGATAGTTCATGATAAAATTTGGGAATAAGGCTTAGATAAAACTTGGAGTAATATAAATGAGCAAAATTTTAGCCGTGAAAGCCGCCAAAGCGAGCGTGCTCACATTATCTGATGGTAAACAAATTACAACGGCTATTCGTAAACATTCGGTATCGCACATTCGGGTTGAGCGTTTGGGCCCTGTTGGGGATGAAGTCGCGAACGTTAAACATCATGGTGGGGTTGATAAAGCTATTTTTTTCAATGGGCAGAAAAGTTTAGAAAAACTGACCGCACTTTTGGCTTTATCGTATGATTATTTACAAGATTCACGTTTTGGTGAAAATTTTGTGGTGTCTGATTTGGATGAAAATAATGTTTGTATTGGTGATCAGTTTCGTATTGGCGAAGCGTTAATTGAAGTTTGCCAACCTCGCAAGCCGTGTAATACGTTATCTCAAAATACGAACGTACCAGAAACACGAAAAGTGGTGGTGGAAACGGGGTTGGTGGGATGGTATGCGCGTGTATTAGAGGCAGGTGAAATTCATCAAGATGATGAACTAGTATTGGTTAAGCGTCCTTATCCAGCATTAACTGTGATGGCAGTGCATGAACTGCTTTCAAAACCAGCCAATACTTTAAATAAAACCTTTTTAGAACAAACCTTACAGTGCAATGTGTTAGCGGAGGGTTATAAAATCACTTTGCGTAAGCAAGCAGATAAACTGGCTCAAGATTCTTCACAAAGTGCCTTTTTTAATACACCTGAATTTTAATGAGGGTAGAAAGTCAGGCAAAGTTTAAATTTATGCTATAATTTTTCCATCATTCAATTTTCAATAAAGGATAAATCATGAAAAAATGGTTGTTAGTGGTCGCGGCTGCATTGGTTGTTTCAGCTTGTGCGAATAAAGATGTATATTTTAATGGGGCGGAAGGTTCGCATTCTGGAATCAAATTTGATAAAAACACACGTCATTGGGGAATGAATCCATAAAGTGCGGTAGGTTTTAGTCCTATTTTCATTCATAAAAAATAAGCGCTGGTTTCCCAGCGCTTATTTTTATTTGCATTTATTATTTATATTGAACCGCAATATCGCTTTCGCTGACGCTATCACCATAAACTGGCAATAATGTTTTTTCATAGGCTTGTTTTAATACGCCTTCTTTAGAAAGTTTTACAATTTCAGTATTTAACCAATTGAGTAAATCTGGCGCATCTTTGCGTACTGCTGGGGCAATAACATCTTGATCGCCAAAACTTTTTACGCCTACTGTGTAGCCTGGATTTTGTTTTGCCCAAGCAAATAAGAAGGTGTTGTCATTAGAAAGTGCATCACCACGTCCGTCACGTAATGCTTCAAAGGTTTCGGTATTTTGTTCAAATTTAAGTAATTTGATGTTGGGATAATTTTTGGTAAAGAAAATATCCGCGGTAGTCCCTTTATCCACAATCAGGGTTTTATCTTTTAATTGTTCAAGGTTTGTGATGACTTCACCATTTTTAGACACCACGCCAAGTGCAACTTTCATATAAGGGTTCGCAAAATCGACCACTTCTTTACGTGCTGCGGTGACAGTAAAATTCGCTAGAATAATATCTACTTTTTTGGAAAGTAAATATTCAGCGCGATTTGCCGCATCTACAAGCACAAATTCCACTTTATTTTCATCGCCTAATAGATCCTTCGTAATCGCTTTACCGATTTCTACATCAAACCCTTGGCTTTTTCCCTGGGCATCCACATAGCCAAATGGCGGTTTATCACTGAATACGCCAATGCGTACTTTGCCTGCTTGTTTGATTTGTTCAATTGCAGAAGCTTGTTTCGTTTCTTTGACCTGTTCTTTATCGTTACAGGCCGATAATCCAAAAGCAAGTGCTGCCGTGGCAAAAAGTGCGGTTAATTTTTTAAATGTTTTCTTCATAGTTTGTCCCTCTTGGTTCATAGTTTAAGATGTTTAAGAATGTTTTCGCCCGATCCGTGGTCGGATTCGTAAAGAAATCTTCAGGCTTGGCTTGTTCGATGATTTGACCTTTATCCATAAATACAATGCGATGTGCAACTTGACGTGCAAAATTCATTTCATGTGTCACAATCAACATTGTCATGCCATCTTTGGCTAGACCTAAAATAACATCGAGTACTTCGCGTACCATTTCTGGATCCAATGCAGCGGTCACTTCATCAAATAGAATAATTTCAGGATTCATACATAGGGTACGCACAATGGCTATGCGTTGCTTTTGACCACCTGAAAGCTCGCGTGGATAGGCATTTTTACGCTCATATAATCCCACTCGTTTGAGTAATTCATCTGCTTGTTTTTCTGCTTCAGCACGATCGCGTTTTTGTACTTTTAATGGTCCAAGTAGAATGTTGTCGATCACTGATAAATGAGCAAATAATTCATAACTTTGAAACACCATACCAATACGTTGGCGCGCTTTTACCCAACTGATGTCTTTGCCAAGTATGCCTGCATTTTGCAGTAATAATTGACCGCTCTTTATTGGTTCTAAGCCATTTAGTGTGCGTAAAAAAGTGCTTTTCCCACAGCCAGATGGCCCTAAAATTACGACAACTTCCCCTTTTTCAACAGAAAGACTTATTCCTTTTAACGCTTCTACATCGCCATAATTTTTAACAAGATTTTTGATTTCTAATAATGCCATTTTGGTTCCTTAATTTTCCCAACGCGCTTCTAAATAACGAGAAAATAATGAAAGTGGATAACAAATTACAAAATATAAACAGAAAATTACACCGTATATCCAAAGGGCAGCGGACTGATTAGTGAAAAGAGAATGTTCAATAATTTGTTGGCCAACTTTGATAACTTCAACCACACCAATTAACATGGCAAGTGAACTGGTTTTTATCATACGTGTGAATAAGTTAATCATACTTGGTGTCACTCGTTTTAGGCTTTGAGGAAGTAAAATATAAATGAACGTTTGCAAGGGCGTTAAGCCTAGGGCGTAAGCCGATTCAATTTGGTGCTTTTCAATGGAGGTGAGCGCACCACGCACGAGATCCCCCATTTCTGCAGTTTCCCAAAAAATAAAGACAAGAATACAGACGGTGACACTATCTAAATGGATATCAAACCATTTTGCTAATCCAAAATAGGCAAGAAACAACAACACTAATAATGGAATAAGGCGTATAAATTCAAGATAAAAGCCTGTAATTGCTTTGATAATTTTATTTTTACTTGTCATCAGTACGCCTAAAATAATCCCGAAGAAGCAAGCAAAAAATACTGAAATAAATGCAATTTCAGCGGTAATCCAAAGCCCATGGAGTAAGCGGTTTAATTGGTTACCTTGGAATAATAATTCAAGCCCCATATTTTGCTCTCCGAGTACGTTTTTCTAAATAGCGAATCAAAATTGACATCGGTAATAAAATAATTAGATAAAATACAACCAATAAAAATAAGGACTCATTTGTTTTGTAATCCATACCAATGATTTCTTTTGCAATAAACATTAATTCTGCGACAGCAACTGCGCTGATAACGGAGGTTTCTTTCATTAAAAATAAACAGTTTGCTCCAATAGCTGGTATAGAAATGGCAAAGGCTTGAGGTAAAATCACATAGCGGAAAGCTTGAAAAGGTGTTAAACCGATGCTGAGTGCAGATTCTATTTGCCCTTTTGAGACTGCTTCTAATCCCCCGCGAATGGCCTCAGCCATATAGCTCCCACCTAAAAAAGCCAATCCAATTACACCACAAGTGAACCCATCTAATTTAATGCCAACTTTAGATAAGCCGAAATAAAGGAAAAACACTTGAATTAAAAGTGGGGTATTACGAGAAAGCTCAATGTAGCTTTTAACTAGCCAACTTAATGATTTTACTTGGTAAGTACTTATCACTGCACAAATAGTGCCGATAATCAGCGAAAGTAAGATTCCCAAAAAGGAGAGAGCAAGTGTCATTAATGTTGCATCTACAAATCGCGGAAAAACGTTAATGATATAATCCCAGTTCATTTTCTTTTTATGCAAGCATTGTTTGTAAAAAGATAATAAAAGAGATTTTTTATGTTGAGAAAGAATTGAAATGAATGATTTATAGCGAAATGGAATAAGATGAGATAAAGAAAATGCGGTGAAAAGTCACCGCACTTATTTATTATTCTACTTTCACAATCCAGCCTTCAGGCGCTTCGACATCACCGAACTGGATGCCTGTGAGCTCTTCATAAAGGCGACGTGTTATTGGGCCAACTTCAGTTTCAGAATAGAACACATGGAATTTGCCTTTATGTTGGATTCCTCCAACTGGTGAAATGACTGCTGCAGTACCACAGGCACCAGCTTCAGCAAATTGATCTAGCTGATCGATATAAACATCGCCTTCAATTGCTTCCATACCTAAACGCTCTTTTGCGATATGTAAAAGAGAGTATTTGGTGATACTAGGTAAAATAGATTCTGATTTTGGTGTGATGAATTTATTGTCTTTTGTGATCCCAAAGAAGTTTGCCGCACCGACTTCTTCAATTTTAGTGTGAGTCTTTGGATCTAAATAAATGGCATCAGCAAATTTACGTTCTGGCGTACCTTGTTCTGCCGCTAATACGTGTGGAAGAAGGCTTGCAGCGTAGTTACCACCCACTTTTACGCCACCGGTTCCCATAGGCGCTGCACGATCGTATTCGGTGGTAATAAAGTTAGATGGTGTTAAACCACCTTTGAAATAGGCACCAACTGGGCAGCAGAATACAGAGAAAATAAATTCTGGCGCAGCTTTTACACCAATATTTTCACCCACACCAATTAAGAATGGGCGTAAGTATAGAGTTGCACCAGAACCGTAAGGTCCGACCCATTCTTCGTTTGCTTTCACTACTTCTTTACATGCATGGATGAATAATTCTGTTGGCACTTGTGGCATGAGTAAACGATCTGAAGTATGCTGCATGCGTTTTGCATTTTCTTGCGGGCGGAATAAGTTGATTGAGCCGTCTTTGCAACGGTAAGCTTTTAAGCCTTCAAAGCATTGTTGACCATAGTGCAATGCGGTAGAACCTTCGTGAATATGCAACGTATTGTCTGTGGTGAGTTTGCCTTCGTCCCATTTTCCATCTTTCCAGTGAGCGATGAAACGGTAATCTGTTTTGATATAACTAAAACCAAGGTTATTCCAGTCTAAGTCTTTCATTTTGCTTCCTTAATTTATTTTTATGAATGAAATGGGGGTTAATCTACATCATTATTATGGGAATTTGAATCTTAAATTTTCAAAATTGGTTAATTTTTAGAAAATTAACTAATAATTGTGAAATTTGTGAAGTCGATCAGAAAATCAAGATGTAACTGTGATAGAATCAGGAAGAAAAAAACGCCACTCAAGAAGAGTAGCGTTTAACCAATAAGGTTTAAATATACAGGAAGTAAATGAGTAACTTGATTTTGTTACTCAAGTTCGGTTACCCGAACTATATGCAAACACAACATCATACTTAAGTCCGAAACTCATTAACTAGTAAGGAATTACCAATCATTAAGTATGGTTGTATTGTAAGGAAAAAGGGTAGGAAAGGACAAATGACGTTTTTTTATTTGAAGTATTAGAAAAACTAATCCGAATTAAATCTTGTCTATTATAGACAAAAATTTTATGAATGGAAATACTTATGTATAAACGTTTGCCACCGTTGAATTCGCTAAAAGCTTTTGAGTCAGCTGCTCGCTATTTAAGTTTTACTAAAGCGGCAGATGAGCTTTGTGTGACACAAGCAGCAGTTAGTCATCAAATTAAATTATTAGAAGAGTTCTTAGGAATTGAATTATTTAAGCGAAAGAATCGTTCTTTAGAATTAACAGAGCTTGGAAAAGCTTATTTTGTTGATATTAACAAAATTCTGCGCCGCTTAAATGAAGCTACAGAGCGATTATTAACGTTAAAAACGGATCCTCATTTAAATATTAGCGTACCACAAACTTTTGGTATCCAATGGCTCGTGCCACATTTAAGTGAATTTAATCAGCTTTATCCGCAAATTGAGGTTCGTTTAACTGGTGTGGATCAAGATGAAGGCTTGTTAAATAAAGAAATTGATCTTGCTATTTATTATGGTTTGGGTAATTGGCAGAATCTTCAAGTGGATCGTCTTGGCGGAGAAAATTTATTGATTTTAGCCTCGCCCGAATTGCTAGCGGAAAATCCAATTATTCAGCCTGAAGATTTAAAAAAACACACATTAATTCATATTCATACGCGTGATAATTGGCAAGTGATGGCAAATCATTTACAGTTAGATGATTTAAATATTCAGCAAGGGCCGTTATTTAGCCATACATTTATGGCATTACAGGCGGCTATTCATGGGCAAGGCATTGTATTAGCTAATCGCTTATTAGCCTTGCAAGAAATTGAAAATGGCTCATTAAAAGTGGTATTGCCAACCAATTTGCCTGATCCAAAATCATTTTATGTGGTCAATCATCTTGATCGCCTTGATGACCAAAAAATTCAAGCATTCCGTCAGTGGATTATTAACTCAATTAAGCAAGAAGAAAATGAATAAACTCGCATTATATTGTCGCCCAGGTTTTGAGAAAGAAGTCGCCGCAGAGATCACCGATCAAGCAAGTAATTTAGGTGTATTTGGTTTTACACGAGTACAAGATAATTCGGGCTATGTCATTTTTGAATGTTATCAACCTGATGAGGCAGATCGCCTTGCTCGAGACATTCCTTTTAACCGTTTGATTTTTGCTCGTCAGATGATGGTTATTTCCGATTTATTGGAAGATTTAGATCCCGCTGATCGTATTAGTCCCATTGTGGCGGCGTTTGAAGAATTATCGCAACAAGTTAATTTTGCTCAATCTAGTGAGCTTTTTGTTGAAACTGCAGACACAAATGAAGCGAAAGAGCTTTCCACTTTTTGTCGTAAATTTACCGTTCCTTTACGTCAGGCATTGAAAAAACAAGGTTGGCTTTCGGCAAAGGCGACTCAAAAGTGCGGTCAATTTTTACATTGTTTTTTTGTAAAACCGAATTGCTGCTATGTGGGATATTCTTATGTGGGTAATCATTCCCCCCATTTTATGGGAATCCCTCGTTTAAAATTTCCAGCAGATGCGCCGAGCCGCTCTACGTTAAAACTCGAAGAAGCTATTTTGACTTTTATTCCGCGTAAAGAAGAGAATAAACATTTAAATGAAAATATGATTGGCGTTGATTTAGGGGCTTGTCCTGGCGGTTGGACGTATCAATTAGTCAAACGCGGTTTATTTGTTTATGCAGTTGATCACGGAAAAATGGCGGCGAGTTTGCATGATACGGGGCGCATTGAACATTGCGCGGAAGATGGATTTAAATTTCAGCCTCCCAAAAAGAAAAAAGTGGATTGGTTAGTCTGTGATATGGTGGAACAACCAAGCCGTATTTCGTTATTGATTGGTAAATGGTTGTTGAATGGTTGGTGCCGAGAAACGATCTTCAATTTAAAATTACCCATGAAAAAACGTTATCAAGAAGTGATATTATGTTTAGAAAACTTGGCTGTGATGTTGGCTGAGCAGAATTTAAATTTTGATATTCAAGCAAAACATTTATATCACGATCGTGAAGAAATCACGGTACATATAGCATTAAAACCTTGAGTGAATTGTTTTCATAACCCAAAAGGACGTCGCGAATGAATTTACACGAATACCAAGCAAAACAACTATTTGAGCATTATGGATTACCCGTAAAAAATGGGGCAGTCTGTCAATCTGTTGATGAAGTAGATTTGGTACTGGCTCAACTTTCAGGCGATAAGTGGGCGGCGAAATGCCAAGTTCATGCGGGTGGGCGTGGTAAAGCGGGTGGCGTTAAATTAGTGCACGATGTAGAGGAAGCAAGATCTTTTGCAGAAAAATGGCTAGGACAACGTTTAGTCACTTTTCAAACGGATAAATCGGGTCAGCCAGTAAATCAGATTTATTTTGAAGAAACTTGCGATATTGATAAAGAATTTTACTTAAGTGCCGTTGTTGATCGGGCCTCTCAAAAAGTGGTGTTTATTGCTTCCTCTGCGGGTGGAATGAATATTGAAGAAGTCGCGCAAAATTCACCGCACTTGCTCCACAAAGTCACAATTGATCCTTTATTTGGAGGATTGCCTTATCAAGGGCGTGAATTAGCGTTTAAATTAGGATTAAGTGGTGCGCAAAACAAACAGTTTACCGATATTTTTATGGGATTATCTCAGTTGTTTCTAGAAAAAGATCTATCTTTAGTGGAAGTCAATCCGCTTGTTCTAACTAAACAAGGCAATTTGGTTTGTCTCGATGCCAAAATATCAGTTGATGATAACGCTTTATTTCGTCATAAAGATTTATTGGCACTGCAAGATTTAACTCAAAATGATGCTCGTGAAGCAGAAGCTGAAAAATTCCAGTTAAACTATGTGGCTTTAGAGGGCGACATTGGTTGTATGGTAAACGGGGCAGGGCTTGCAATGGGAACAATGGATATTGTGAAACTCTATGGTGGGAAGCCTGCGAATTTTCTTGATGTCGGTGGTGGTGCAACGAAAGAGCGGGTTGCTGAAGCGTTTAAAATCATTTTAACCGATCCTTCAGTGAAGGTAATTTTAGTAAATATTTTTGGTGGCATTGTTCGTTGTGATTTGATTGCTGAAGGCGTGATTGCTGCAGTAAATGAAGTGGGCGTGAGAGTGCCTGTGGTTGTGCGATTAGAAGGAACAAATGCTGAAATCGGTCGCCAAATTTTAGCGGAAAGCGACGTTAATATTCTTACCGCACACAGTTTACAACAAGCCGCAGAATTAGCTGTGAATGCAGCAAAAGGAGAACACTAATGGCGATTTTAATTGATAAAAATACCAAAGTGATTTGCCAAGGTTTTACTGGTGGACAAGGGACTTTTCATTCTGAACAAGCATTAGCCTACGGAACACAATTAGTTGGTGGCGTATCGCCAAATAAAGGTGGAAGCACTCATCTTGGTTTGCCTGTATTTAATACAGTTCGGGAAGCTGTCGAAAATACGGGGGCAACAGCGACAGTCATTTATGTGCCAGCACCATTTTGTAAAGATGCCATAATTGAAGCCATTGATGCAGGAATTAAGTTAATTGTCTGTATTACTGAGGGCATTCCTACATTGGATATGCTTAAGGTGAAACAAAAATTAAATGAAACAGGCGTTGTAATGATTGGGCCAAATTGCCCAGGTGTGATTACGCCTGATGAGTGTAAAATCGGCATCATGCCCGGACACATACATAAAAAAGGCAAAGTGAGTATTGTTTCTCGTTCTGGTACTTTAACGTATGAAGCGGTAAAACAAACTACAGATGAAGGTTTTGGGCAATCGACTTGTGTGGGTATCGGTGGCGATCCTATTCCAGGTTCTAGTTTTATTGATATTCTCGAAAGATTTCAACAAGATCCTGAAACAGAAGCTATTGTGATGATTGGCGAGATCGGCGGTTCCGCAGAGGAAGACGCGGCAACCTTCATCAAAGATAATGTCACTAAACCCGTGGTAGCCTATATTGCGGGTATCACTGCGCCAAAAGGTAAACGGATGGGACATGCTGGTGCCATTATTAGTGGCGGAAAAGGTACTGCCGCAGAAAAAATTACAACGCTTGAAGCCGCAGGTGTGACCTGTGTAAAAAGTCTCGCTGAAATTGGTGCAGCCTTGAGAAAGGTATTAAAATAATTTCAGAAAATTAACCGCACTTTGGTTTGACAAGGCGTAGATTGACTCTCTACGCCTTTATTTTTATATGCTCGCCATTATAAAGTGAGCGCAAAACTGCTATAATCAGCGCATATTTTTTAAGGAAGAAGCACATGAGCCAATTTTTTTATATCCACTCTGAAAATCCACAAGCGCGCTTGATTAATCAAGCCGTAGAGATTTTACAAAAAGGCGGTGTGGTTGTGTATCCGACGGATTCTGGATATGCCTTGGGTTGTATGATGGGTGATAAACATGCAATGGATCGCATTGTAGCAATTCGTAAATTGCCTGAAGGACATAATTTTACGTTGGTGTGTAGTGATTTATCGGAGCTTTCAACTTACGCAACGGTGAGTAATACCGCTTATCGTTTGATTAAAAATAATACGCCTGGGCGTTATACTTTTATTCTTACTGCAACGAAAGAATTACCGCGCCGTTTAATGACATCAAAACGTAAAACCATTGGTTTACGCGTACCAGATAATAAGATTGCTTTAGATTTACTTTCAGCCTTAGGTGAGCCGATTTTATCTTGTTCGTTAATGTTGCCAGGTGAAGAACATACCACGCAATCTGAGCCTGAGGAAATTCGAGATCGTTTGGAGCACCAAGTCGATTTAATTATTCATGGTGGATATTTAGGACAAGAGCCTACAACAGTGGTGGATTTAACGGAAGAATCGCCAGTGATTTTGCGCGAAGGAAGTGGAAGTACTGCTCCTTTTATTTAACTTATAGACGCTTGTGAAAGCGACCTTTCCATTATTTAAGGAAAACAATGAAACCTAGTCAAAAACAAACTCAAAAACAACCGCACTTTTCCAAAGATTCAGCAAAGAAAAGTGATTTTTCAGCTAAAAATGATGGACGTTCAGTGTCTCGTACTGCTCGCGTAGAAACGGCAAATACGAAAAAAAGTGCGGTTAATTCTGACAATAAATTTTTATCTAAGCCAAAAGCGAAACCTGTTGTAAAAGTTTCGAATCAACCTAAAGCAGAGGGCGAAAAATTACAGAAAGTTTTAGCGCGTGCTGGACAAGGCTCTCGTCGTGAAATTGAAACGATGATTGCCGCTGGCCGAGTGAGCGTAGAGGGGAAAATTGCGACTTTAGGCGATCGTATTGACGTACATTCTGGCGTGAAAGTGCGTATTGATGGCCAAATCATTAATCTTAGCCACGCACAGAAAGAAATTTGCCGTGTGTTAATGTATTACAAACCTGAAGGTGAACTTTGTACTCGTAGTGACCCAGAAGGGCGCGCAACCGTGTTTGATCGTTTGCCGCGTTTAACGGGCTCTCGTTGGATTGCAGTGGGGCGTTTAGATATTAATACATCGGGTTTGTTGCTTTTCACTACTGATGGTGAATTAGCAAATCGCTTAATGCACCCAAGTCGTGAAGTTGAACGTGAATATTCTGTGCGTGTATTTGGTCAAGTGGATGATGCAATGTTAGCGCGTTTACGTAAAGGCGTTCAGCTTGAAGATGGCCCTGCTAATTTTAAAGAAATTAAATTTACAGGCGGTGTGGGTATTAACCAATGGTATGACGTAACTTTGATGGAAGGGCGTAACCGTGAGGTTCGCCGTTTGTGGGAATCACAAGGGATTCAAGTCAGCCGCTTGATTCGTATTCGTTACGGCAATATCAAACTGATGAAAGGTTTACCTCGTGGTGGCTGGGAAGAAATGGATCTTGAAAACGTCAATTACTTGCGTGAACTTGTGGGATTACCGGCTGAAACCGAAACGAAATTAGATATTACACAGCCACGTCGTCGTCCAAAATCAGGACAAATTCGTAAAGCGGTAAAACGTTATTCTGAACTTAGCAAACGTTATAAAAAATAAGGACTTTTTTTATGAAAATGCAGCAACTGCGGTATATTGTTGAGATTGTAAATCAACATTTGAGTGTCACAGAAGCCGCGAATGCGCTTTATACCTCTCAGCCCGGTATAAGTAAGCAAGTGCGTCTGTTAGAGGATGAACTTGGACTTGAGATTTTTGAGCGAAATGGCAAACATATTAAGGCAGTAACACCTGCTGGTAAGAAAATTGTTGCCATTGCGCGTGAATTATTAGTGAAAGCCCAGGGTATTCGTGCGGTAGCAGATGAATATACGCAACCTAATCATGGGGTACTACGTATTGCGACAACGAATACGCAGGCTCGTTATATGCTACCTGCAGTTGTTGAACGTTTTTCTAAACAATATCCAGATGTGAGTTTACATATTCATCAAGGTTCACCAACACAAATTCACGATGCGTTAATGTCCGGTGAGGTGGATCTGGCGATTACAACTGAAGCGCCACATTTGTATGATGATTTAATTCAATTACCTTGTTATTGGTGGAACCGTTCCGTTATTGTAAAACCAGATCACCCTTTAGTTAATGCAGAAAAACTAACGATTGAAGCACTAGGAAAATATCCTCTTGTTACTTACACCTTTGGTTTTACAGGCGTATCCGATCTAGATTATGCTTTTAATAGCGCAGGAATATTGCCTAATATTGTATTTACAGCTACTGATGCGGATGTCATTAAGACCTATGTGCGCTTAGGATTAGGTGTGGGTATTATGGCATCAATGGCGCATACTGAGCTTGATAAAGATCTTATTGCAATTGATGCGAGTCATTTATTTCGTGCCAGTATGACAAATATTGCTTTTAAACATAGTACGTTTTTACGTAATTATATGTATGATTTTATGGAATATTTTTCGCCACACTTAACGCGTCCTGTTGTTGAAAAGGCGGAACATTTGCGTGATAACAATGCCGTGAAGCGATTATTTGAAGGCATTGAATTAGAAGTGAAATAATTTTATTTATATGGTGTAAAGTGCGGTTGAAATTTAATAAGAATTTCAACCGCACTTTTTTATACTAAAAATAGAACTGGAATAAGGTTCATCACACCAACTGTCGAGATGGAAAGCAATAATCTTGATGCGCCAAAAATAAAACCACGATTAGTGCCATTATCAACTTTTACTAATAAGTTTGCCATCGCCGTGAGGGCATATACTTCAATGACGGTAAAAATGACGAGATAGGCATAGGCGGAAAATACGGAAAGATAACGTAAGGTGATAAACCAAGGCACGATAATTCCAATAGCCAACAGAGGCGAAACCCATGCCGTTTGTTTGATTGTTAAATTAATTTTTCGGGAAAAATAGCTTTGTAATAGCACGGTGAGTAAGCCATTACCAAATAATGCTATCGGCGAATGTTCAGGCATGCCAAGTTTATTGTTAAATAAAAATGGGAAAATGACAAAGAAAGAGCTCGCAATGGCAAGAGGTAAAAATAGCATTAAATGCACCATGAGAAATTCTTTTGTAATAATTTCTTTGATTTGAGTAAAACGAAACTTCACCAACGTTTGTAAGGTTTGAATTTGATAGAAAGGCTTCACCATTAAGGCGAATAATACGGCTTCCATTGAAAAACAGACCCAAATGAGCAAGTCGATATGTTCGTATTTAATAAATGGAATGACTAAAAGCGGCGCAAACATGGATGACATGGAGGTCACTTTTAGGTATTTTCCTTGCAAGCGCGTTTTTTCTTTGTATTCATCCCCAGCCAACACAAGTAAGCAGGCTTTGGCGTTGGTTCCAAATAAGCAACTACCTAAACCAAAACAAGTGGTCGCAATAAGGAGCAATAAATAATTATCTGCTGCGAGAAAGAAAATATAAGCTATTACATCTAAAAAACAGCCGAGCAACATCATTTTGGCTAAACCATAACGATCGCCCCAAATACCAGCAAGAATGGAAAGGGCTTGGTTTGAGAAAAAGAGCAGTGATAAGGAAAAGGCGATTTCGCTGTTGCTCAATCCTTTACTTTGTAGATAAATCAGAAATACCGTTTGCACAGAAAAAAATGCAAGGGTGGAAAAGAAACGCCGAGTAAGTAAAAGTTTTTGTAAATTCATAGAGTCAAATGATAAAAAAGAAAAGCACGCATTGAATAACGCGCGCCATGAGTTTTATAAGTGCGGTTAAAATTGATATTAAAATTTTACCGCACTTGAAAGATTAAAACAGATCGTGATATTTCACTAAATCTTTACGCTGAATAGCAAATACGCCTAGTCCGCCATTTTTAAGTTCTACCCATTCAAATGGTACATCTGGATATTGCTCAATTAAGCTCACCATGCTATTGCCCACTTCACACACCAACAAGCCATTTTCAGTTAAGTAATCTGGCGCTTGTTTTAAAATTTGTTTGGTAATGTTTAAGCCATCATGGCCAGAACCTAAGGCTAACTCTGGTTCAAAATGGAATTCTTCCGGCATATCGGCGAGATCTTCTTCGTCCACATAAGGTGGATTGGTCACGATAAGATCGTATTTTTGTCCCAAAATATTTTCAAATAAGTTTGATTGAATCGGGAATACGCGATGTTCTAATTGATGGCGTGAAATATTGATCTCCGCGACATTAAGTGCATCAACCGATAAATCGACAGCATCCACTTCTGCATTCGGGAAAGCATAAGCACAAGCAATGGCAATACAGCCACTGCCTGTGCACAGATCGAGAATATGACTCGGTTCTTGTGAAATTAAATCTTCAAAGCGTTCTTGAATTAAAGCACTAATTGGAGAACGCGGAATAATAGTTCGTTCATCGACATAAAATTCATGACCGCAGAACCAAGCACTATTTGTTAAATATGCCACTGGTACGCGTTGTTCGATTCGGGTTAATACAAGTTGAACTAGGGTTTCTTTTTCAGATGGGGTTAATCGACTGTTAAATAATTCAGTAGGTAAATCAATGGGTAAATGTAAGCCACTTAAAACGAGTTGCAGGCTTTCATCCCAAGGATTATCGTGCCCTTGCCCGAAGTAAATATCAGAACGATTGAGAATGCTATACGTCCAACGCAGAAAATCTTGGATGGTTTGCAGTTCGTTTGCAACATTATCTTCCAAGATAGTTGCAACTAATTCTTGGTTATGTGAGGTTTCCATCGCATTTCTCCATAAAAGTGAGTAGAAAAGTTAGCATAAAATTCGGTATGAAAATTTGGCGTAGTTATACCACAGATGAGAATGTAGAACTATGATATGATACGCAAAATTTGAAATTAATGAGAAAAAATGCAAGACGAATTTGATTTATTCCGTGCGGAAACCAAAGGCATTAAGCCAATGAAACAAGATACTTTTGTTGTCCCCCGCCAAAAACGTGATCAGAAAAAAATAGAATTAAAAGAATTACGAGCGAAAGAAGATACATTGTTCTATTTTTCTGATGAATATGAGCCGTTACTGAATGAGCATGATGGTGTTGTGAAATATTTACGTGATGGGGAGGATTCCCATTTATTAAAACAACTTCGTCGTGGAGATTTTTCGCCAGAATTGTTTTTAGATTTGCACGGTTTAACCCGTGAACAAGCTAAGCAAGAATTAGCCGCGCTTTTACTGGCTTGTGAAAATGAACATATTGATTGTGCCAGCATTATGACGGGCTATGGCACCTTTACATTGAAAAAACAAATTCCACGTTGGCTAGTACAACATCCTAAAGTGCGGGCATTACATCAAGCGCCAAGAGAATGGGGCGGTGAGGCGGCAATTTTGATTTTAGTGGATGTGTAAAATATTAAGAAAATTGACCGCTCTTTTATCATATCCCCTAGTTTTTGCAAATAGGGGATATTTTAATTAGCTAATGTAAGTTATAGCACAGCCAAAGCCGCATCATAATTCGGCTCATTTTTAATTTCAGAGACTAATTCGCTGTGTATGACATTATTATTTTCATCAAGAATAATGACTGCACGCGCAGTTAATCCTGCAATTGGACCTGTAGTGATATTAACGCCTAACGTATCATGTACGGATTTATGGCGGAAGGTTGATAGTGTTTGTACATTTTCAATTCCTTCAGCACCGCAAAAGCGTGCTTGTGCAAAAGGGAGATCTGCTGAAATACAGAGTACGACAGTATTTTCTAATGTGGCTGCTCGTTGATTAAATACTCGTACAGACGTTGCACATACACCGGTATCAATACTTGGGAAAATATTAAGAACTTTACGCTTACCAGAAAAATCCCCTAAACTTACATCAGCTAGATCTTTATTTGTAAAGTGCACGTTTTCTACTTTTTCGCCTTTTTGTGGGAAATGGCCTTTTACTTCAATGGGATTACCCATCATTGTTACTTTTGTCATAAAAGCTCCTATTTTATGAGAGGGAGATGTAGCACCTTAGAAAGTGCGGTGAAAAATCGATCATTTTCTTCTGGTAAACCAATACTTATACGAAGATGATTTGGCATTCCATAGCCTGCTATTGGACGAACAATCACACCTTCATGCAATAAGGCATCATAAATTGGTGCGGCAGGTTGTTTAAAATTAATCGTAATAAAATTTCCTTTTGAAGGAATATATTCTAAGTTGTGCTTTTGGCAGAATGTTTCATAGCGAATCATTTCTGAGCGGTTATTTTCCGCCACTTTTTCAACAAAATGATCATCATTCATCACGGCAACTGCTGCCGTTAATGCTAATGCATTACAGTTAAAAGGTTGACGAACACGATTTAATAAATCGGCAATTTCGGGATTAGATACTGCGTAACCGATACGTAATCCAGCCAATCCATAAGCTTTAGAAAGTGAGCGAGAAACAATAAGATTAGGGTATTTTTTTAAAAGACTAAAAGAATCTATGCGTTCTTCTTTTTGGGTAAATTCTGTGTAAGCCTCATCTAACACAACAATGACAGTTGCAGGAATCTGCGCTAAAAAAGCATCGATTTCTTGCTCAGTTAAAAAGTTACCTGTTGGATTGTTTGGATTCGCAATATAAATAAGCTTCGTTTTATCAGAAAGAGCGGCTAAAAATCCGTTTAAATCATGTCCCCAATTTTTAGCAGGAATTTCTTTTGCTACTGCATTAATTGCTTTAGTGACTAGTGGATACACAATAAAGGCATATTGTGAATAAATGATTTCATCATGTTCACTAGCAAAAGTATGGGCAAAGAGTTCCAATAAATCATTTGATCCGTTTCCAAGCGTAATTTGGTTAGGTTGAACACCAAATTTTTGAGCAATAGTTTGTTTGAGTTCAAAACCATTGGCATCGGGATAACGTGTGAGTTGATTTAGTTGTGCATTTATAGCGCGTTTAGCACTTTCGGGAAAGCCAAATGGATTTTCATTTGAGGCGAGTTTAATAATATTTGAAATGCCGAGCTCACGTTCGAGTTCTTCTATTGGCTTTCCTGCTTGGTAAGGTGAAAGGGATTTCACCCCTTGATTGGCGATGTTAATGTACTGCATTGTTTTTATACGTTTTTTTATTCATATTGTGGATATTATAGAAACAGGCGTTAAGCCTGTTCTGATTAGCTATTTTCTGCTTCAAATTTTTTCATAAATTTAATCAGCGCTTCTACCCCTTCTAATGGCATGGCGTTGTAAATAGATGCACGCATTCCTCCAAGGACTTTGTGTCCTTTTAATGCTTGTAAGCCTGCTGCAGTTGATTCAGCTACAAATTTCGCATCGAGTTCAGCATTACCGGTGATAAAAGTCACATTCATAGTTGAGCGATTTTCTTTTGCAACAACATTTCTATATAGTTTGCTTGAATCAATGTAATTATAAAGCGTTTGTGCTTTTAATGTGTTGCGTTTAGCAATAATGTCTAAGCCACCTATTGATTGAATATGTTTAAATACTAGAGAACATAAATACCATGCAAAGGTTGGTGGCGTATTTATCATTGAATCGGCATCACGCTGCACCGCATAGTTCCAAATAGAGGGTGTGTCTTTGCGGGCATGACCGATTAAATCATCACGAATAATGACTAATGTAATCCCTGCTGGGCCAAGATTTTTTTGTGCACCGGCATAAATCACCCCAAATTTGCTGATATCAATTTGGCGAGAGAGGATATTTGATGACATATCTGCAACTAATACAGCATCTCCTATTTTAGGAATATCAAAAATTTCAACTCCACTAATAGTTTCATTCGGACAATAGTGAACATAGTCATATTTTTCCGCAATATTACTAAAATCGAGTTGAGTAATACACGTTTTGCCTCCGTTTTCTACAATTGTAATTTCATCAATTTCTCCGAAATTACGCGCTTCTTTTGCTGCTGTGGCAGACCAATGTCCACTATTTAAATAAAGTGCTTTCCCTTTTTTCCCGATTAAATTCATTGGGATTGCGGCAAATTGACCACGCGCACCACCTTGTAAGAAAAGGATACGGTAGTTATCAGGAATATGATAAATATTACGCAAATCTTTTTCAGCTTGAGTGATAAGCTCCATAAAGTATTTGCCACGATGACTGACTTCCATGACAGATACCCCTTGATCAAGCCAATTTGTGAGCTCACTTTGTGCTTTATGAAGAACTTCTGGGAAAATCATTGCAGGACCTGCACTAAAATTAAAGACTTGTGACATTGTGTTTCCTTATTTTTATGAATGATATTGGTCTCTTTTTATCACTACAAAAGCGGATAATCAACGCTTTTTAAATAAATCCATCAATTTTGGGGAATGTTGTTAAAAGTTATTGGTAAGGTTTTGACGAATAGATGAAAAAAAGCTAAATTAGTGAAGTTCACTTTGTCTATTTAAAAGAGAGTAATTATGGAAAATGTAAATAAGCAATCTTTCCAGGATGTGTTGGAGTATGTCCGAATGTATCGTTTAAAGAATAAGATTAAACGTGATATGGAAGACAACAACCGTAAAATTCGTGATAACCAAAAACGAGTATTATTGTTAGATAATTTGAATCAATATATTCGTGATGATATGAGCATTGAAGAAGTGCGCGGAATTATTGAAAGTATGCGAGATGATTATGAAGGACGAGTGGATGATTACACTATTCGTAATGCAGAGCTTTCAAAGCAGCGTCGAGAAACAAGTGCTAAGATGAAAGAACAGAAAAAAGCACATGCTGAATTGATGAAATCAGGTGGAATGGCTTAAATGATAAACCGATTCTGAATAAGAATCGGTTTATTTTTTTATTAAGCTTTTTTCAAAAACTCAGATTTAAGCATAATTTTGCCACAATCTACGTTGTGATCGCCATTAACTAGGCGAATATTTTTGAATTTTGTTCCTTTTTTCAATACTTCTGATGAGCCTTTTAATTTTAGATCTTTAATGAGTAGCACATCATCACCATCGGTAAGTAAATTACCATTACTATCTTTGACGATGCGTTGATCATCATCAGTTTCAATTTGTTCATTACTATTCCATTCATTACCACAATCAGGGCATACAAAATTAACCGTGTCGTGATAAACGTATTCACTTTGGCATTTTGGACAAGCAGGCATTTGATCCATTGGGTTTTCCTTCTTGGTTAGCATATAATAGGCGCGCGAGTATAGCAAAAAATGTCAAGTTCGCCAAAATAAACAAAGGTGGGCTTTTTTTCGATAAAGTTTTGGGAGAAATTACGTGAAAAAAAATTTTTTAGTGCTGGGATTGGGGTTAGCGATGTTGAGCAGTTCTACGTTTGCACATAATTTACAAATAGATCAATTGTTACCTGCTGTGAAAGTATCTGATTATGGGGAAATTGTGTTAAATGGAAAGGATATTGTATTCCAATCTTGGACATCTTCTACGCTACCGGGAAAAGTGAGAATCGTGCATCATTTAGCGGGAAGAACTTCAGCAAAAGAGAAAAATCAAGCAATGATTGATGCAATTAAGGCGTCACATTTTAATCCTGCAAAATATCAAACAACAACAATTATTAATGCTGATGATGCTATTGTTGGTACAGGAATGTTTGTGAAAAGTAGTGCGGAGAAAGGCAAGGTAGAGAATCCACATAGCCAAGTCGTGTTAGATGATAAAAGTGCGGTAAAAAATGCATGGGCTTTAAATGCCAAAGAAAGTGCGATTATCGTATTAGATAAAAATGGTAAAGTAAAATTTGTAAAGGAAGGCCAGTTGTCTGCCTCTGATATTCAGACAGTGCTTTCATTAGTAAGAGAATTTACTCATTAATGATAAAGGCGGAAAAATCCGCCTTTATTGTAGTTAATTTCTAACTGAATACACTTTAAATTTTCCTGTTTGAGCAACAACTTCGTAATCACCGAAATGTTGTCTAAGTAATTCGGGATAAGGCAAGAATGCATTGGCGACAATGCGTAATTCTCCACCTTGATTGAGATGCCATTTTGCTTGCGTGATGAGTTCTGTTACTGCTCGATAGGCGGTATCAATGCCATCATGGAATGGAGGATTCGAAATAATCAAATCAAATTTTCCTTCTATATCAGAAAAGACATCACTGGCGTAAACCTCGCCTTGTAATTGATTTTCAGAAAGTGTTTTACGCGCTGATTCCAATGCCATCGCATGAATATCAGTCATGGTAATTTGTGCGTTAGGAGCGCGTTTTTTGATCATAGATCCAATTATTCCCGCCCCACAGCCAAGATCAAGTACTTTTCCTTTTATTTTATTATCAATGGTTGAAAGTAACAGTTCAGTGCCCATATCTAATTCCTCAGCACTAAATACCCCAGGTAAACTATATATAGTTAAGTTTTCAAGTGTTGAATGTTGATAGGTTTTCCAGAAATTTTTAAGTTCAAAGTGCGGTTTATTTTGTAGTAAAAAATGATATAAACCGCAACGACGAGCAGAGTCAATTTTCGCTATTTCACCATAGGGTTCTAATGTTTTTTCTACTGAACGCACGCCACAACGATTTTCTCCAATAATTAATATTTCCTGGCCAATAGGCGCCTGAGCTAATAGTTGAAGGAGTTGGAAATTGACTTCTTGTTTGTTTTTAGTCCAATAATAAACGATTAAATCAGTTTGACCTTGAAATTCAACGGAAAAATTGACCGCACTTTGCGTTCTTGCATAGTCAAAATAGCAACTCCAAATTTGGATTGATTGGCATTTAGAGGCTAATGTTTTAGGAAAATTATCAGAAATACCTCCAGCAAATAATACTGATTTACCATCAAAAAATGAAAGATGTCGTTCTAAAACTTGGCTCTCTAGAGAAATCACGCTTTGAATCCTGTGGGTTATTAGTTAAAATTACGCGCTATTTTAGCAAAATTATTAATAAAAATTGATTAAAACTATTTTAGGAAAATCCTTTATGAAAAAAATTCTCTCTGCAGCCTTAATGGCAACATTACTATCTGGATGTCAAGTTCTCGACCTTGTTCAAGGTACGCCTCAAAAGGCATCTAAAGTATCAAAGCCGGTATTAACGCAAGCTCAAACTGAAGTATTACAAAAGTTAGATGCGCAGTTTCAGCGTATTTCAGCTAAAGGCATCGAAATTGAATTCAATGGCGAGAAATATGTGAAACAAACACAAGCAGTAAAAGGTGATGATCCTCGTTTTGTGAGTCTAGCATTAAGTAAAAATAGCGAGGCACGTAAAGCCATATTAAGTGATACATTCTATTTAACTGATGTTTCTCATGAGAAAGCTATTACCGAACGTTATTTTGCAAAAAATAAAGAGACCTGCCAGTTACAGGCTGTGAAATCAGATATTCATGATTATTATGCTTGTGCCAGTGATAAATTTAAACGTTATGTTGCTTTAGTGCATAAAGATAAAAATATAATTGCTTATCGTAGTTATACGTCATACCAAGTTGAACCTACACAGGCTGAAGAACGTGCGATTATTAAGGCATTAGTCGATTATCCATTTGATAGTATTGCTCGTTAATATGAATAGACGCGATCTTCTTTTACAAGAAATGGGCATTTCCCAGTGGACGTTATATCGCCCAGAGGTGCTACAAGGTTCAGTAGGAATTAGTGTTGCGGAGAATATTCGCTTTATCACTGTTTCTGATGAAAATATAAGTGGCTCGCCTTTGTTGGCGGATGTGCTACTCAGCCTTGATCTTAAAAAAGAAGATTGCTTATGTTTGAATTACGATCAAATCCAGCATATCGAATGTAAGCAGCTTATTTGTTATTGGTTATTATCAGAAAATAGCGACCAAATTGACCGCACTTTACCATTTTGCATGCAGGCTGAGCGTGTTTATCGCTCGCCAAGTTGGCAACAATTTCAATCTAATTACCAAGCCAAACGAGAGTTGTGGCAACAAATTCAGCAGCCTTAATTATGTCTATTATTTCTCAAATTGAAGCCAGTGATTTCGACCGATTGTATGAAATCGAGCAGCAAGCACATCTTGTGCCTTGGTCATTTGGTACGTTAAAAAATAATCAAGGGGATCGTTATCTCAATTTAAAATTAATTGAGAATGATCAGATTATCGGTTTTGCTATTTGCCAAATAGTATTGGATGAAGCAACTTTGTTTAATATTGCTATTTTACCGTCCCATCAAGGTAATGGATTGGGGAAATTATTGTTGAATGAGTTAATCGCTCAGTTGAAAGAAAAAGCTGTTCAGACTTTATGGCTAGAAGTCAGAGAGTCTAACCCCGCTCGTTTCTTGTATGAAAAAATTGGTTTTAATGAAGTCGATATTCGAAAAAATTATTATCCAAAACCCAGTGGTGGACGAGAAAATGCCGTAGTAATGGCCTGTTATTTATAGATACAAATGATATAGCCTAGAATGTTTATCCTAGGCTATATTTTTTTATGCTTCTTCTGCAGGAAAAACAAAGGGATTTAATCCGCTGCGTGCAAGACCTTTTTCTTCCATTTCAATATCTAAGAAAATAGAAGCCAAATCGTCGGCTACTGGTTCTACATGAGGATCTTTTTCTTGGAACATGATTTTCAAGTAACTTTCACAGCTGCCACAGGTTTCGGCACGGACAAGTGCGAGCTCTTCATTTAATGACCACATTTCGAGTTTGTCGTGGCTATTACAGTTGGTGCATTGTGCGCGAACTAAATTCCATTCACTTTCACATAAATTACAATGTAAGTAGCGTAAACCTTGTGATGTACCAATTTGTACAATACTCGCGACAGGTAATGAGCCACAAACAGGGCAGTGATGGAGATTTTCAGTATTTTGCAGTTGGCTATTATGTGGAATTTGTTGAGTGAGTTGTAACCAATAGAGGGACAGGGCTGCCCAAATAAAAACAGACTTATCGCTACTTACTAAGTTAAATTCTTGAGTAAGAAGTTTAGTTGCCATATCTTCTAATTCTGAAGATGATGCTTTTTCAAGCTGTTCAATGGTTGCTAATACTTGTTCATTAGCTTTAGGTTTTATTTCGTGAATAATTTCTGCGAGATATTCTCTCCAAATATTATTTCGTTGAAAAGTTTTTGCATTTAAGGGCTCAATTTCATTTAACTGTTTAAATGGATGAGCAGGTAAAGGATTTTTTTCTAATGTAGAAAGTTGGCTTTCTACAATATCTGCAGCAAAATTTAAGTAATCGCTTAGTGGATGATCTTTCGCTAAATCACGCAGACGTTTTGCACGACGCTGGTAAAGGTTTTTAGGATTCGCAAATAAAACAGGTGGAACATCATAAGCGTTCTTTTTTTGTTTAATTTCATCCTCTGAAAGAATTTTAATACTCATAAGATACTCTTGATTGTCACTAATAAAAAGTGCGGTTATTTAACCGCACTTTTTCATACTAGGGGGTTATTTTCCAAAGCCTTTAAATAATACTTTGGTTTTCCCACCTTTGTCATTTTTTTCGTTAATAAGGTCATTCTCTAGTGCTTCTAACACCTCTTCACGATACCATTTTGGATGGTGTTTTTTCGCCCAGCGAACAGTTACCCATCCTTCAACAATACCACGAATAGAGCCCTTGATCCAAAATGCCATATACATATGTACTAGGATGCCAGTGAATAGCATGAAAGCACTTAATGAGTGAAGCAAAATTGCAATACGCAATACTGGAATTGAGAAGTAATGTGAGAAGTATTGGCGCCACATAATGATGCCTGTTACTAATAATGTCACCATAGCTAAATTTAATGTCCAAAATAACATTTTTTGGCCAAAGTTATATTTACCATTATCAGCTACAGCATGCTCGTTACCTTTTAATACTTCTAATATGCCTTTTGCCCAGCGAATATCATTTTTTTCTGGAATATTGTGATCCCAGTATAATAAAGCTAAGTAAATAAAAGCAAAGAACATTAATATCCCAGTGAACGGGTGAACTGCACGTGCAATTTGTGGTGTTCCCAAAATTTCTGTTAACCACGCAAAATCTGGGAAGAAAAAGGCAACCCCAGTGAACATTGTCATAAAAAAGCAAATTACCAACATCCAGTGGCTGATACGCGCAGGCGTTCTATGGCGGATAACGCGAGTATCGTTGCTAATTTCAATTTTACTCATGGTTTTCCCCCTTAGTTGATTTTTCTTCTTCAAATTCGTGGTGATGATCTTCCACATCTTCTTCTACATTTGGACCAACAGTTAAGTAGTGTGCGATTTCTGCAAGGGCTAACCCCCCCATTGCCACTGCCGCAACTGGTTTTAACACATCTTTCCATAAAGTAACGCTTGGATCAATGCTTGGGTTTTTAGGAAGACCTGAATAAAGTTCCGGTTTATCCGCATGATGTAATACATACATTACATGCGTACCTCCAACACCTTCAGGATCGTAAAGTCCCGCATTTTCATAACCACGTGCTTTTAATTCAGCAATGCGTTGTTCTGCGTATACTTTCATTTCTTCCTTAGAACCGAAACGAATTGCACCAGTTGGACAGGTTTTCACGCAAGCAGGCTCTTGACCTACAGATACGCGATCCACGCAAAGGGTACATTTGTATACTCGATTATCTTCAGGGTTCATTCGAGGAATATTGAATGGACATCCTGCAATACAATAGCCACAACCAATACATTTATCAGATTGGAAATCTACAATACCATTGGCGTATTGGATGATTGCGCCTGGTGATGGACAAGCTTTCAAACAGCCTGGTTCAGCACAGTGCATACAACCATCTTTACGAATTAACCATTCTAAACGATCGTTTTCTTCTACTTCGTTAAAACGCATTACTGTCCATGCTTTTGCATTGAGATCAACAGGGTTATCATAGATCCCTACACACTGAGCATTGACATCAGAGCGGATATCATTCCACTCTGAACAGCCTACCTGACAAGCTTTACAGCCAATACAGGTAGTAACATCGATTAATTTTGCGACTTCAACTTTATGATCTCGCGCGTGTGGTGCAGGTGTTAAGCCTGAAGTTGCGGAGATTTTAATAACGTCTTGCGTTTGAACGCCTTGAGCAGTTCCTGCCATATTATGCCTCCCCAACTTTTTCAATATTCACCAAGAATGTTTTGTATTCTGGTGTTTGCGTGTTTGCTTCACCCCAAGACGGTGTTAAGGTATTAGTAGCAAATCCACGATTACCTTTACCATTTAAGGCTTTCATATTCCAGTGAATTGGAAGACCTACATGGTGTACGGTACGTCCATCAATTTCTAGATCTTTAAGACGTTTTGTAACCACAGCAACAGCTTTAATATAGCCACGACGAGAAGTAATTTTTACCATATCGCCTTTTTGGATGCCTTTTTCTGCCGCTAATTTTTCACCGATTTCCACAAATTGTTGTGGTTGTGCGATGATATTTAATGCAGATTGTGCAGTCCAACTATGGAAGTGTTCCGTTAATCGGTAAGTTGTTGCCACGAATGGGAACTCTTTATTTGAACCGATAAATTCTTTATCTTCAGGATAAATACGTACTGTAGGATCACTTACCACTGCAGCGTGTAATGGGTTAGTATCTATTGGGCTTTCAACTGGCTCATAGTGTTCAGGCATTGGACCATTTGCAATTTTATCAACTGCAAATAAACGACCTACACCTTCAGCAGACATAATAAATGGTCCTGTATCAGAACCTGGTGGTTGTGTACCATAGTCTGCTACATCATGCCAGTTCCAGTTTTTACCATTCCATTTGATTAATTGGCGGTTTTTATCCCAAGGATTACCATTGATATCTAATGATGCACGGCTATAAAGTACACGACGGTTTGCAGGCCATGCAAAGCCCCAACCAATGGTGCAACCTAGACCTGATGGGTCTGAGTTATCACGATTTGCGGTTTGGTTACCTTTTTCAGTCCATTGACCAACGTATAACCAGTTACCTGATGTTGTTGTACCATCATCACGTAAATGTGCAAATCCATTGAGTAATTGGCCTTTTTTGTACATCAAGTTACCGTTTGGATCATAAAGATCTTCAAGCGCATAACCATTTAATTCTTTGGCTAATTCTACCGCACTTGGTGAGTGTGGTTGAGCATAGTCCCAAGTCATTGCTTCAAAGGATTCAATACCGCGACCACCTTCTTTTTGATAAAGATGATGCATTTCTTCACGAATCATTGAAAGAATTTCAACGTCTGGTAATGCTTCACCTGGCTGATCGCAACCCTTCCAGTGCCATTGCGCCCAACGTCCTGAGTTTACAATTGAACCATCTTCTTCTGCGAAACAGGTTGTTGGTAGGCGGAAGACTTCAGTTTGAATTTCTGAAGAATTCACGTTGTTTGATTCACCAAAGTTTTTCCAGAATTCAGAGGATTCAGTTTGAAGCGGATCCATCACGATTAAGAATTTTAACTTACTCATTCCTGCAACAGTTTTGTTTTTGTTCGGTAATGAGTTTAACACGTTAAAGCCTTGTAAAATCCAACCGTGTAATTTGCCGTCATTCATCAATTTAACGTGGGTAATCGGGTCATATAAGCGATCTGCTTTTGGTAAGAAATCAAAACCCCAACCATTTTCTTTGGTTGCTTTATCACCGTAGAAGGTTTTCATCATACTAACAAAGAATTTTGAGGTATGACGATAATAGTTCACTTGGTTTGGAACAATATCTTTTGGTGTAATCGCGTTAATGTATTGCTCGTAAGAGGTATCTTTATCGTTTGGTAAACGCATGTAACCAGGTAAAGACATTGGCAATAGGCCCATATCTGTTGTACCTTGCACATTGGAGTGACCACGTAATGCATTAATACCACCACCAGGCATACCCATATTACCTAAAAGTAATTGGATCATCGCCATTGAACGAATATTTTGTGTACCGATTGAATGCTCGGTAAAGCCTAACGCATATAGATGCGTCATCGTTTTATTTGGTGCAGAGGTTTTACCAATTTCTTCACAGATTTGTAAGAAGAGTTTTTGTTTTACACCTGTAATGCGTTCAACCATTTCCGGGGTATAACGAGAAACATGCTCTTTTAAGATATTAATGACACAACGAGGGTGTTGTAATGTCATATCACGTTTAGCCTGTCCGTTCTCATCAAACTGATAGTTCCATTTAGATTTATCGTAGTTACGTTTTTCTTCGTTGTAACCTACAAATAAACCGTCCTCAAATTTGAAACCTTCATCAATTAAGAATGAGGCATTAGTATAGTGTTTAACGTATTCGTGTTGAATTTGGTTTGTTTCCAATAAGTAACGGATGACACCCATTAAAAATGCGATATCTGAACCAGAACGAATTGGCGCATGTAAATCTGCAACAGAGGCTGTACGGTTAAAGCGTGGATCGATAACGATAAGTTTCGCACCGTTTTTCTTTGCTTCAATTGCCCAACGGAAGCCAACAGGGTGAGCTTCTGCAGGGTTACCGCCTTGAACAATGATAAGGTTGGCATTTTTAATATCAACCCAGTTATTTGTCATCGCACCGCGACCAAATGATGGAGCAAGACTTGCTACCGTTGGTCCGTGTCAAGTATTCGCTTGGTTACACATCGGTACCATACCCAACATCCGCACCCATTTATGAGTCAGTAGTGCGGCTTCGTTGCTTATGGCTGATGCAGTCATAATACCTGTAGTTGTCCAACGGTTCACGGTTTTGCCACTTGCATCTTTTTCAACGAAGTTAGCATCACGATCGTCTTTCAGTAAGCGAGCAATGCGTTTAATTGCATCTTGCCAAGAAATTCGTTCCCATTTATCAGAACCAGGTGCACGATATTGAGGATATAAAGAACGGCTTTCACTATTTACATAGTCTAATGCACCAGCACCTTTAGGGCAAAGTGCACCACGACTTACTGGATGATCTGGATCACCTTCAAGGTGAAATAATTTAGAACGAGTATTTGTGCTGGTGTGGCCACTTAATGTATCAGCAGGTTTTCCAGTGCTATATAACAACATACCGCAGCTTACGGCACAATATGTACAGGTGTTACGAGATTCGAATGCGCGTAATAATTTATATTCACGCGGTGCAGCCAATGCACTTGTAGGCGCAAAGCCCAACATTGCGGCTGAAGTTCCCGCCATACCACCTGCACAGACCTTAAAGAATTTTCTTCTTGAGATCTGCATAATCACTCCTTTACATTAACAGTGAGCGTTAATGTGTTTTAGATTTTTAGATAGTAAAAAATTCGCTTAGATAATTTGATTGATTTCGATAAAATAGCCTTATCGAAAGGTAACATAAAAAGGCGATAGCAAAAAACACCAATTTAAGCGGGCCTAAGGATAACGATTTTTTAACCATAAATCTATAATCAAATTACATTAGATTGCTAAAAATAAGTGATCTAGATCATAAAAATGAAACAAATTTAACAAAATTGTTACATGCGTGTAATGGATATAACAAGAAATGAACTGGCTTTTACGACACTCAATCTATTTGTTTAGAACAAATAAAAAAGAAGAAAAAATTACCGCACTTTTAACCGAGAAAGAGGATGATCTTGCTGTTGAAATCCCCGTTTCTCTTGTTTATAACGATATTTCTCATGCCGTGATGATGTGCTCACCAAAGAATTTAGAAGATTTTGCATTGGGGTTTTCTCTAACAGAGGGAATTATTGATAAACCTTCTGATATTTATGGTATTGACGTGATAGAAGCCTGTAATGGTATAGAAGTTCAAATTGAACTTTCTAGTCGAAAATTTATGGCATTAAAAGAACATCGTCGAAACCTTACTGGGAGAACTGGTTGTGGTATTTGTGGTACAGAGCAGCTTAATCAAGTTTATAAACACTTCCCAAAATTAGAGCAAACCTTTCAGTTTGATATTAATCGGTTAGATAGTTGCTTAACTACATTACAAATTCATCAACAACTTGCTCAACAAACAGGAGCGACACACGCTTGTGCTTTTTTTGATTTACAAGGCAATATGCTTGCAATTCGTGAGGATGTAGGGCGACATGTTGCACTAGATAAGCTACTTGGTTGGTATGCAAAAACTGATAAACCTCAGGGATTTATTTTAGCCTCTAGTCGCGCGAGTTATGAAATGGTTCAAAAAACAATAGCTTGCGGTATAGAGATGTTAATGACAATTTCTGCGGCTACAGATTTGGCGGTGAAAATGGCGAATGAGCATAATTTAACCCTAATTGGGTTTGCGAGAGAAGGGCGGGGGAATATTTACTGTGGTAAAGTGCGGTTGAAATTTTAGTTAATATAAAACAGGAAATAGGGTAATGTACCTCTTCTATTTCCTGTTTTGTTTAGGGATATTTAACCTCTTTCTTTAATGTCTGATATCCATTGTTGAATCAAGCGTTTACCTTCTTTATCAGATCCAAATTTTATAAAATTCATATCTATAAGCTTAAGTTTGTCTGCAGGTGTAAAGCCTGGTGCTGGTTGGGCATAAATATTGGTTGGTAACTGATAAGAATCGCCAAATCGCCAAGGGATTTCTTGAGCTTCTTTGCTTAACACGAAATCAATAAATAATTTTGCATTATCTAAATTACGCGCCCCTTTAATAATGCTTGCAGCCCCTAATGCGTATCCAACACCTTCACAAGGTAAAACACCTTCAACGGGTGCGCCTTTATTCTTTTCTTTAGCATAATTGAGCATGAAACCTATATCAATTGCGACATCACCCGTTGCCAAATAACTAGTTGCGAGCCCACTTTTTGTATATTGGGAAACATTGTGATCCAAGGCTTTTAAGTAATCATTCGTTTTCTCTTCACCCCATAGAGAAATGAGCGTGCTTAATAACGAATAACCGGTTCCTGAAACACGTGGGTCTGCGTATTGAATTTCATTTTTGAATTCAGGTTTGGTTAAATCGGCGAAACATTTTGGTGGCGTAATCCCCAATGAGGCTAGTTTTTTAGTGTTAATGCCAATTCCCATTTCCATTAGGTAAATAACAGATGTGAAATCACCGCGCTGAGCCATTAAGGATTTGAATTTGGGCATAATCTGTTTTTGTATTGGGGAGCGGTATTTTTCAAGCAAGTTCAACTCGGCTGCTTGTAAATGCGGTTCAATAGTGCCCCCATACCAAACATCTGCTTGAGGATTTTCTTTTTCAGACTTGATTTTACCTAAAATGGTCCCTGTGCTATTACGAATGAACTGTGTTTCTATTTGATATTTTTGAGCAAATGCTTTTGTCACTTGTTCACAAGTTGTATTTTGAACACTGCAATAGACGGTAAGTTTACCTGCAGCTTGAGCGGTAGAGGTAGCACTTAGTACAGCTAGTCCAAGAAGTAAAGTGAGTTTTAATGATGTTTGGAGAGGTTGTGCCATATTTTTCCTTATGATTATAGTGTCATGTTAAGCCAAGTCGCTAGGCAATATAAAATTTTAAAAAAATTTTGTAAAGAGAGGTAATACCCGTTTTAGAGCGTATTCATTGCATTAATAATTTTAATTTCATCAAATTTGACAATATCTTCTTGGAATATTGTGCGTTCTTGAATTTTCCCCTCTTGTAATAATTTTTCTCGTTGTGTGCCTAAAAGCAATGGGGTGTCTGGTGTGTACCATTTTTTTCCTTGGCGAAAAATTAAATTACCAATGGAACAATCTGTCACTTTTCCATTTTTGATAATAATAATTTCATCACAAGTGCCTCGTTGAGCAAACAATGTATTAATTAAACTGCGATCAGCATATTTCAAGCAATATTCGATATCGTCATCAATTACAGGTTGAAAAGTCCGGTAAATTTTTCGATGATATTCAAAATATTGAATTTGTGTGGTTTCGGCATTGTAATCAATGCGGCAGCGAACTAATCGATTTTGTAAGGGCGCGGGCAGTTGAATGAGTGAAAAAAGATTAAAAATTTTCACCGCACTTTTGCCATAATATTCACGCAAACTACGTTCATATCGCGCTTGGTGTAAATCGATATTTTGAATTTTCCCGTTTTCAATACAAAGGGTTTCAAATAGAGGATACATTAATCAGCACCTTCAATCGGTAAATAGACTTTTTCTAACAATTCTTCATATTCATCTTGCACATTGCTATGAATGGTAATACCGCCTCCGCTATGAAAATAGAATTTTTCATCTAGTTGGGAAATAAATCGAATTGCCACCGCACTTTGTAGTGTTTTACCATCAAATATGCCAAAGATTCCTGTGTAATAACCGCGTTTTTGTTTTTCTGCTTGCTGAATAATTTGTAGGGTTTTTTCTTTTGGTGCGCCACTAATAGACCCAGCGGGCAAGAGTTTCGCTAAAATATCCCCAATTTGATTTTGCCAGTTTTTATTCAATTTTCCGTAAATTTCAGAACTGGTTTGCAGTATTTCACCTTTTTGTGTTTTGATGCGATCGATATAACGAAATTTTTTTACCTGAATATTTTCTGCCACCATGGATAAATCATTACGCATCAAATCAACAATCGTGTAATGTTCGCGTTGTTCTTTTTCATTTGTGAGTAACTGATTTTCTGCATCGGGAAGAGACGCATTAATTGTCCCTTTCATGGGATAAGTAAAAATGCGGTTGTCATGAATATTGACAAAACATTCTGGTGAGAAGCAAACAAATTGATCTTGTAACCACAATTTATAAGGCGCATTGGTTTGATTAAAAATCTGTTCAAGTGACAGATTACCTGAAATTTCAGTGGGGCAGGTGAGATTCAATAAATAAGAATTGCCTTTTTGCAATTCACTTTGAACAAGTTCAAAACCTTGTTGATAATGCGAGAAGGGCATTGGATGTTTGGTAAAATTAAGAGGGAGAGATTGTGGATAAATTGTGCAATTTCTTTTCCCTAAAATATCAAAGTAAATGCCTTGTTGTGTAGAATTTTCGAGAGGACAAATCAATGGTTTTTCTTTTTCAAAATCAATGAGAAAGAAAAATGGCATGCGTTGTTTGCCATAATTATTAGCCTGTTCAATAAAATGTTGCATTGTGCTTTGTGTCATTTTGCGTAAAATTGCCCGATTATAACGAATGCCGAGCGGTTATGAAATTACTCATCATTAATAATCACGATTCTTTTACTTTTAACTTGGTGGATTTAATTCGAAAATTAAATGTGCCTTATGATGTTTTAAATGTGGAAGATTTAAAAGAAAGTACAGCGGAAAAATATAGTCATATATTGATTTCACCGGGGCCAGATGTACCACAAGTTTATCCACAACTTTTTTCCATGTTGGAAAAATATCATCAGAAAAAATCTATTTTAGGTGTGTGTTTAGGGCATCAAACCTTATGTGAATTTTTTGGTGGTACATTGTATAACTTACAGAAAGTCCGTCATGGCCAGAAACGAATTTTAAAAGTGCGGTCAAATTCTCCATTATTTTTTAGCCTTCCAAGCGAATTTAATATCGGGCTATATCATTCTTGGGGCGTACAGAAAAAAGATTTTCCTAGTTGCCTAGAAGTTACCGCACTTTGTGATGAAGGCGTGGTCATGGCTATACAGCATAAATCTTTACCAATTTATGGCATTCAGTTTCACCCAGAGTCTTATATGTCAGACTTCGGTGAGCAAATTTTGCGTAATTGGTTGAATATTCCTGCTGCGATTAATCAATAATAGCGCTTGCTTATTAAGCTAAAATACGTATTATAGACGTCTATACGTCAATACATCCAAATTTAAAGAAAAAGAGAGAAAATATGTCTAGCTATTTATTTACATCTGAATCTGTATCTGAAGGGCATCCAGATAAAATTGCCGATCAAATTTCTGATGCGGTACTTGATGAAATCCTAAAACAAGATCCAAAAGCACGAGTAGCTTGTGAGACCTATGTAAAAACCGGTATGGCATTGGTGGGTGGTGAAATTACAACATCAGCATGGGTCGATATTGAGAATTTAACACGTAAAGTGATTTGTGATATTGGTTATGAACATTCTGAAATGGGTTTTGATGGTCATTCTTGTGCGGTGCTTAATGCAATTGGTAAACAATCTGCAGATATTAATCAAGGTGTTGATCGTGAAAATCCATTAGATCAAGGCGCAGGCGATCAAGGTATTATGTTTGGTTATGCTACCAATGAAACGGATGTATTAATGCCAGCTGCTATTACTTATGCACATCGTTTAATGGAAAAACAAGCTGAAGTGCGTAAAAGCGGTAAATTAGCATGGTTACGCCCAGATGCTAAAAGCCAAGTAACATTAAAATATGAAGATAATAAAATTGTTGGTGTGGATGCGGTTGTGCTTTCTACTCAACATTCCGAAGAAGTTAGCCAAAAAGACTTACACGAAGGTGTGATGGAAGAAATTATCAAACCTGTATTACCAAGTGAATGGCTTTCTAAAGAAACAAAATTCTTCATTAATCCGACTGGCCGTTTTGTTATTGGTGGACCGATGGGGGATTGTGGTTTAACTGGTCGTAAAATTATCGTGGATACTTACGGTGGTGCTGCTCGTCACGGTGGTGGCGCATTCTCAGGAAAAGATCCATCTAAAGTTGACCGTTCAGCAGCTTATGCGGCACGTTATGTCGCAAAAAATATTGTTGCAGCTGGTTTGGCAGATCGTTGTGAAATCCAACTTTCTTATGCGATTGGTGTGGCTGATCCAACATCTATCATGGTCGAAACCTTTGGAACTGGAAAAGTTGCGAATGAATTATTAGTGTCGTTAGTTCGTGAATTCTTTGATTTACGCCCTTATGGCTTAATTAAAATGTTAGATTTAATTCAACCAATCTATCGTGAAACAGCAGCTTATGGTCATTTCGGTCGTGAGCAATTCCCTTGGGAAAAAGTGGATCGTGCAGCAGAATTACGTGTTGCAGCGGGATTAAAATAATCTTATTTTTTAATTTAGTAAATTATATAAAAGCCGCTTATCTAGCGGTTTTTTCTTTTTCAATCATGGCATCAATAGAGCAAATTCCATTTCGTCATTTAAAAATGCAAGTGCAACGTAAATTGAATCAGTCTTTGCAGCTTGCAGAGGTTTATTTTAAGCGAAAATTTATAATGCCTGAGGTAAATTATGAGTTACGTGGAATAAAGGCTGGAGTGGCTTACCTACAAAAAAATGAAATAAAATTTAACCGCACTTTGTTATTAGAAAATGTGGATGAATTTATTCGACAAGTCGTGCCACATGAGCTTGCGCATTTGATTGTGTATCAAATATTCGGTCGTGTAAAACCACATGGGCGGGAATGGCAGCTTGTAATGAATGAAATTTTTAAGCTTCCTGCGGATACTTGTCATCAATTTGATATAAAAAATGTGCAAGGGAAAACTTTTGAATATAGATGTGCGTGCCAACCACATTTTCTAAGTATTCGCCGTCATAATAGAATAGTAAGAGAAAAGATTGAATATTTATGTAGAAAATGTAAGGGAAAATTAGTTTTTGTCGATGAAACAGAATAATTTTTGTGATATATTTTTCCAGTTTATTCAATAAATAAAGGAGTTATCCAATGAAAAAATCTTTATTAGCCGTTATTGTTGGGGCATTTGCCTTTGCTTCTGCTGCAAATGCGAATATCTATGCTGAAGGCGATATCGGTTTATCTCAAACTCAAGCAAACGGTAGCAATAATACTCGAGTTGAACCTCGTGTAGCGGTTGGTTATAAATTAGGAAATACACGTGTCGCAGGTGATTATACTCATCACGGAAAAGTTGATGGTGCGAAAATTCACGGTTTAGGTGCATCAGTATTATATGATTTTGACACGAATTCTAAAGTTGAACCTTATGTAGGCGCTCGTGTTGCAGCTAACCAATTCAAATATGATAATCGAGCTAACCAAGTATATAAAAGTTCTTCTGAAACTAAAATTGGTTATGGTGTTGTAGCAGGTGCTAAATATAAATTAGATGGTAACTGGTATGCAAATGGCGGTGTTGAATACAATCGTCTAGGTAGTTTTGATAATACTAAAGTTAATAACTATGGTGCAAAAGTTGGTGTGGGTTACGGATTCTAATTTTTAGAGTACCCAAATCTCTTTAAGAAAACACTTTTGGTTTAACGGTGATTACTTATGGTGATCACCGTTATTCATTTCTAGATATTTTAGGAAAATGTTTGAATAAAATACGGTGAAAATTCACCGCACTTTGCTTTTCCCCTTGAAATCTTTCTTTTTATTCTTATATCTGTGACGTTCAATTTTTATCTTTATGAAGGAAAAAATTATGTCACAAAATCAAGAAACTCGCGGCTTCCAATCTGAAGTCAAACAACTACTCCAATTAATGATTCATTCTTTGTATTCCAACAAAGAGATTTTTTTACGTGAATTAATTTCTAATGCCTCTGATGCGGCAGATAAATTACGCTTTAAAGCACTTTCCAACCCTGCTTTATATGAAGGTGATGGCGACTTGCGTGTGCGTGTTAGCTTTGATGCGGATAAAGGAACAATCACGATTAGTGATAACGGCATTGGTATGACTCGCGAGCAAGTAATCGATCATTTGGGTACGATTGCAAAATCAGGAACAAAAGAATTTTTAACCGCACTTGGCCAAGACCAAGCAAAAAATAGCCAACTTATTGGGCAATTTGGTGTGGGGTTTTATTCAGCTTTTATTGTGGCAGATAAAGTGACTGTAAAAACCAGAGCAGCTGGCGAAGATGCTGATAAAGCGGTACTTTGGGAATCTGCGGGTGAAGGCGAATATTCTGTGGCGGATATTGAGAAAAAATCCCGTGGCACCGATGTGATTTTACATTTACGCGAAGATGAAAAAGAATTTTTAAACGAATGGCGTTTGCGTGAAATTATCGGTAAATATTCTGACCATATTGGCTTGCCAGTGGAAATGCTAACGAAAGAATATGATGATGAAGGCAAAGAGTGCGGTGAAAAATGGGAGAAAATTAATAAATCCGATGCACTTTGGACGCGTTCTAAAAATGATGTTTCCGATGAGGAATACAAAGAGTTTTATAAACACTTAAGCCATGATTTTGCAGATCCTGTGACTTGGGCGCATAACAAAGTTGAAGGAAATCAAGCATATACTAGTTTGCTTTATGTGCCAGCTAAAGCACCTTGGGATTTATTTAATCGCGAACATAAACACGGCTTAAAACTTTATGTTCAACGCGTATTTATTATGGATGATGCTGAGCAATTTATGCCGAATTATCTCCGTTTTATGCGTGGTTTAATCGATAGCAATGACTTGCCATTAAATGTGTCTCGTGAAATTTTGCAAGATAACAAAATTACGGCTGCATTACGCAAAGCATTAACTAAGCGTTCATTACAAATGCTAGAAAAATTAGCAAAAGATGATGCAGAAAAATATCTTCAATTCTGGAAAGAGTTTGGTTTAGTCTTGAAAGAAGGCCTAGCAGAAGATTTTGCTAACAAAGAAATTGTCGCGAAGTTATTGCGTTTTGCTTCAACGCATAATGATAGCAGCGAGCAAACTGTGTCTTTAGAAGATTACATCTCGCGTATGAAAGAGGGGCAAAAAGCTATCTATTACATTACAGCGGACAGCTATGTTGCAGCGAAAAATAGCCCGCACTTGGAATTATTCAATAAAAAAGGCATTGAGGTTTTATTGCTTTCCGATCGTATTGATGAATGGATGTTAAGCTATTTAACTGAATTCGATGGTAAACAATTACAAAGTATCACGAAAGCTGATTTGGATTTAGGCGATTTAGCGGATAAAGAATCTGAAACACAAAAACAACAAGATGAAGCCTTTGGTAGTTTTATTGAGCGTGTGAAAAACTTGCTTGGCGAACGTGTGAAAACGGTGCGTTTAACTCACAATTTAACAGATACACCTGCGGTGGTTTCTACGGATAATGATCAAATGACGACCCAAATGGCGAAATTGTTTGCAGCCGCAGGGCAACCTGTACCAGAAGTAAAATACACCTTTGAACTTAATCCAGAACACCATTTAGTGAAAAAAGTGGCTGATATTGCCGATGAAACAGAATTTGCTGATTGGGTGGAATTGTTGCTTGAACAAGCTATGTTAGCAGAGCGAGGATCTTTGGAAAACCCAGCTGTGTTTATTAAACGTATCAATAAGTTGTTAGGTTAATTCATTTGAGATGAAGTAGTATAAGGGTTAAAATCCTCAGTTTGATTAGATTGAGGATTTTTCTTTTTTAGGTGAAATATGATTACAGTTTACGGCATTAAAAATTGCGATACAGTAAAAAAAGCGTTGAAATGGCTAGCGGATCACAATATTGAACACAAACTTCACGACTACCGTGTTGATGGGGTAGATTTGAATTTCTTAACCCAAGCGGAAGCTCAATTTGGCTGGGATGTATTGGTGAATAAACGTAGTACAACCTGGCGTAATTTGGATGAACAAGTTAAAAATTCCCTTGATAAAACGACCGCACTTTCCGTGCTAGCTGAGAATCCAACCTTAATTAAACGCCCAATTATTTTACAAGATGGGAAGGCTTTAATTGGTTTTAATGAGAAGGAATATCAGGCTGCTTTTGCCTAAAGTGGGTTATTTTCTTAGGAGTTTTTATGAGAGAAAAAGTGATTTCGTTGGCGCAAGATTTAATTCGTCGCCCATCTATTAGCCCGAATGACGAAGGCTGTCAGCAAATTATTGCCGAACGCTTAGAAAAGTTAGGTTTTCAAATTGAATGGATGCCTTTTAATGATACGTTGAATTTGTGGGCAAAACACGGAGCGGGTGAGCCTGTTATTGCTTTTGCGGGACATACGGATGTTGTGCCTACTGGCGATGAAAATCAGTGGTCGTATTCTCCGTTTTCTGCTGAGATTATTGATGGAATGCTTTATGGCCGTGGTGCGGCGGATATGAAAGGATCCCTTTCAGCAATGATTGTGGCGGCAGAAGAATACGTAAAAGTGAATCCTAACCATAAAGGCACCATTGCATTATTGATTACGTCTGACGAAGAGGCAGCTGCAAAAGACGGCACCGTGCGAGTGGTTGAGACTTTAATGGCGCGTGATGAAAAAATTACTTATTGTATGGTTGGTGAGCCATCGAGTGCTAAAAACTTAGGCGATGTTGTCAAAAATGGTCGCCGCGGCTCAATTACAGGAAATCTTTATGTTCAGGGGATTCAAGGGCACGTGGCATATCCTCATTTAGCTGAAAATCCAATCCATAAAGCAGCGCCATTTTTGCAAGAATTAACAACTTACCAATGGGATGAAGGTAATGAGTTTTTCCCTCCAACAAGCCTACAAATTGCTAACATTCATGCGGGGACTGGAAGTAATAATGTGATTCCAGGCGAGTTATATATTCAGTTCAATTTGCGTTATTGCACAGAAGTAACAGATGAAATCATTAAGCAAAAAGTAGCTGAAATGCTAGAAAAACATAATTTGAAATATCGTATTGAATGGAATTTATCAGGTAAACCGTTTTTAACAAAACCAGGTAAATTATTAGATTCGATAACCTCCGCTATTGAGGAAACTACAGGCATAAAGCCAAAGGCTGAAACAGGTGGTGGTACATCAGACGGTCGTTTTATTGCATTGATGGGCGCTGAAGTGGTGGAATTTGGTCCACTTAACGCAACAATTCATAAAGTAAATGAATGTGTCAGTGTAGAAGATCTTGGCAAGTGCGGTGAGATTTATCACAAAATGTTAGTGAATTTATTGGATAGCTAAAATGAAATTAACGCCAGAAATGCTTACAGGAAAGTCTCGTGAGCATTTAGTCAATTTACCCGCAAATCATTCATCAAATCATTTTTTGCAAACGCAAGCGGTGAACGCATTTCAAGGGCTGCAAAAAAGTGCGGCAAAAAATGGCTTTAATTTACAGCCAGCGAGCAGTTTTCGTGATTTTGAACGCCAACAGCTTATTTGGAATAGTAAATTTAAGGGCGAGAGAAAAGTCCATGATGACACAGGCAAAGCATTAGAGTTGAGCCAATTAGATGACTGGCAAAAATGTCAGGCGATTTTACGTTGGTCTGCATTGCCAGGGGCTAGCCGTCATCATTGGGGAACGGAAGTGGATATTTTCGATCCTGATCTTTTGCCACAGGGGCAATCTTTACAACTGGAGCCTTGGGAATATGAAAAAGGCGGCTACTTCTTTGAATTGAGTGAGTTTCTTACTGAAAATTTACCGCACTTTGATTTTGCTTTGCCTTTTATGAATATGCAGTCCAATAAGAAAGTGGGGCGGGAGCCTTGGCATATCAGTTATTTGCCGTTAGCTGAATTGGCAAGTCAGCAATTTTCTCCAGACATTTTGCAACAGGCATGGAAAGAGGAAAATATTTTAGGCGCAGACTGTTTAATATCAAATCTTGAACAAATTTTTTCTGAATATATTGTTTAAAAATAAAGCCTTATCGTGAAGATAAGGCTTTATTCTTAGGCGTAAAAAAGCCCTTTTCCATGTAAATAAATTGGTAGCTCATCGCCAATAGATAAATCAGGGGAAATGATGTTCTCAATCCATATTGCGTAGCCATTAATTTCAATTTGAATAGCAGTAATTTTCCCTTTAAATTCGATTTGTTTCACTTGCCCTTTGAAAAGTGCGGTTGGATTTTCCAATGTTTTAAACAGGCTAAATTGTTCTGGACGAAGTAAAATCTTACCTTGTTTCAGCGAGATAGGTTTGTTTTTTAGAGGAATATTACCTAATTGGCATTGAGCTGTGTTTTCATCAATCAGATTCGCCGATAGCACGATGTTGTCACCAATAAAACTTGCAGTTTCAATATGATTAGGCGACCAATAAAGTGTACGAGGCGTGTCGATTTGTAAAATTTTCCCTTGTTGGATAACCGCGATTTTATCCGCATAACGTAATGCTTCATCACGATCATGGGTGACGAAAATCGCTGATGCACCACTTTGACGTAGTGCTTTTAGCATATCATGACGAATTTGCTGGCGAAGATGTTCATCTAAGGCACTAAAAGGTTCGTCTAATAAAATCAGTTCTGGATTCGGCGCCAATGCTCGAGCTAGCGCCACACGTTGTTGTTGTCCGCCTGAGAGTTGGTGAGGAAAACGTTCCGCCAGTTTACTAATTCCAGTGAGTTGCATTGCCTGCTCAATCCGCATTTTCTCTTCATCCGTTTTCCCTTTTCCATTCCCCAATCCGTAAGCAATGTTGCGATAGACATTTAAGTGAGGGAAAAGCACACCTTCTTGCACCACGTAACCTAAATGGCGCTGTTGCGTTGGCACATTCGCATTCTCGCCAAAAATTAACCGCTCTTTTAGCCAAATTTCGCCTGTATTGGGTTGTTCAAATCCGGCAATTGCGCGTAATAAGGTTGTTTTTCCACAACCAGAAGCGCCAAGCAAAAAGAGGATTTCACCTCGTTGTAAGGTAAAGGAAATATCGTGAAGAACTTGTTGTTCATTAAAAAATTTATTGAGATTTTTAACAGTTAATAACGGATTATTTATCATTTTATTTAAATGCATATTTTTTCAATAAAAATACAGGAATCCCTGAAAAGAGAACGAGCATTAAGGCATAAGGCGTTGCCGCAGCGTATTGCGCATCACTGGTATATTCCCAAACGGCAATCGAAAGGGTTTTGATGTCGTTTGGCGTGAGCAAAAGTGTTGCAGTAAGCTCTTTCATTAAATTCAAAAATACTAGAGAGAATGCCGCCGCAATGCCTGGTAGCATTGCGGGTAATGTTAAAGTTCGGAAAATATAGAATGGGCTTCGTCCTAGGCTTTGTCCGACTTTCTCAATATTATCAGATAGTTGCTCAAGTGAGGCTCTAAGTGTGGTTTGTGCCATTGGTAAATAGAGCATAAAGTAAGCCACGATGATAACTAAAAAGGTTTGATATAAGCTGTTGGCATAGTTGATCGTAAAGTAGATCAGCGATAATGCGATAACTAAGCCAGGTACGGCATGTAATAGGTAAGGTAATCGATCAATCCAAACGGTTAATTTGCTACGATAGCGTACAGCTGCCCAAACCAATGGCAAAGCACAAACTACGGTAAGCAATGCGCCTAGTCCTGAAATGATAAATGAATTACTGAATGCCGATAAAAATTCTGAAAAATCACCCGCACTTTCGAGTGAAGTTCCCACAATAAGCCAGTAAATTAACATAATCACAGGCACACCAATGCTTAAGATGAATATGCTAGAGAAAAATCCGAAGGTTAAACATTGTTTGCCAAAGGAAAGTGTCTTTACTGGATAAGGACGAGTGACACCTTTTCCACTGTTGTAAAGTGTTTGTTTACCGCGGAAGAATGTTTCTCCCAGCACAATAATGCTACAAATTGCCATTAATACAGCGGAAAGTAGTGCTGCGGTGCTGTTATTAAAAGACATTTCATATTCTTGGAAAATAGCTGTGGTGAATGTTTGGTAATTCAAAATAGAAACCGCTCCGAAGTCCACGAGCATATGTAATGCTATTAGTAACAAACTGCTACCAATTGCCGGTTTTAATTGCGGGAAAATAGCGTGCCAAAATGTGTAAGCTTGGCTTTTCCCGAGTGAAAGGCTTACTTCTTCAAGAGAGCGATCTAGTCGTTTAAGTGTGGCTGAAATAGGCAAGTAAGCGAGTGGGAAAGAGCTTAATGTCATGATGCCAATTGTTCCCCAAAAACCTTCGACTCGAAAGGTGAGGCTGATCCAAGTAAAACAGCTCACAAAGGCTGGAATACAAAGTGGCAAACTCATCGCCACTTCAAAAAATGATTTGCCGAAAAAACGATAGCGTTCAAGTAAAAATGCACAAAGCGTACCGAGAGAAATGGAACCAATGGTTACACAGACCATGAGAAGCATTGTGTTGCTGAGTAATTCCGCCATTCTCGGGCGAATAAGAAGCTCAAGGCTACGATCTAATCCGACTTCAATCGCACGGAAAAGAATATACAGAAATGGTAATAAGAGCGGTAAACCAATAAGTAAAATAATGATGGTGAGCCAAAGTGGGGGAGTTCGGGTCAAAAGATAATCCTTTATAGGTGGCAACTGTATCTTCACTTTTGGTGAAAATACAGTTGCGACGTTAGCGGGCTTATTTTAAACCTGCTTCTTCAATTAATTTATTTGCTTGTTCTTTATCTTGAGCAGTAGTTGCTGAAACTACTGGCGCTTGCAATTTAGCATAAGGTTCCATATTGAATGGAGAAGTCACATCTGTACGTAATGGATATTCTGCACGTACAGCAACTAAGGCTTCTTGACCTTTTTTGCTTGCTAAGAAGTCCACGAATTTTTTCGCTTCTTCTTTATTTTTAGATGATTTTAAGATTGCAGCACCAGAGTAAGTCACTAACGCACCAGGGTCTTTATGACGAATAAAGTACAAACGAGTTTTTAAGTTTTCTGCGCCTTTTTCTTTTGCTAATGCATACCAGTAGTAGTTATTAATTAAGGCTGCAGGCACTTCGCCATTTTCAACAGCTTGCAATGCAACACTGTTTTTCGCGTAAAGTTTACCATTTTCTTTTAAGCCTTTTAACCAATTAAGCGCAACTTTCTCGCCTTTTAGTTTAACAATAGCGACAACTTGTTCTAAGAATGCACCAGAGGTTGGTACATAACCGATTTTATCTTTCCATTTTGGTGTCGCGTAATCAAGTACTGATTTTTCCATATCTTTTTCAGATAATTTAGTGTGATCATAAACTACAACACGAGAACGACCACTTAATGCGATCCAATCTTTTTTAGGTGCCACTGGTACACCTTGGTGAGAAGTTTGTTTGATCGTATTGGCTGAAAGTGGTTCTAATAAACCCGCTTCAGAAAGTGTGGCAAATGGAGATGTCTGTTCTGAATAGAATACATCGGCTGGGCTTTTATCGCCTTCTTCTTTAAGTTGACCAGCTAACTGTTCGCTTTTAGCACTATTTAAAGTGACTTTAATGCCGGTTTCTTGCGTAAATGCATCAGCTACGGCTTTTGCTGCTTCTTTATGTTGGCCGTTGTAAACGGTAATGTCGGCAAAGCTACTTGCTGAGAATGTAAGTGCGGCGGCGAGTGTCGCAATTTTGAATGATTTTAATGTCATTGAAAACTCCTTGTTTTTGAGAATAGATCTTAATTTATATTGAATTGGCTTCATTCTATTTCTAAAATTCAATAAATGCAAATAGTTTTCAATTTGAGTTTTGCGATTGGGACAAAAAAAGGAGATCTAATCGATCTCCCTTAGAATGTTACTTGCTTTCAATTTTACTTTTTGCTTATAGTGTAGCAGGTTGAATGTAACCTAAGTCTGCTAATACTGTACAAATAGAATTACATAATCCTGAACAATCAAACCCTTCATCAATGAGTTTCTCGTTATTGTTCATATCTTTGTAGCCATTTTCAATTAAATATGCTTTGAGTGACGAATTAAGCGTTGCTTTAGTTGTTGGTTTTTCCATTTGAGACATCATATATAGATGGAGTTCATTTAAATTTTCAACTCCTCCATTATACATATTACCTGCACCGATATATTGATTTGCACCTTCTAATAAAGTTTTTACATATTGAGTAAATCGTTTTGGTATGTAGGTTTTGTTATCTTCAAATGTATATGTTTGATAAGGTGTGAGAAAAACATTGATATATCCTAGAACTATAGCTAGCAATACAGAAGAGTAAATTTTATCCTCTGTGAGGTTTGCAAATTCTTTATGTTCAGCAACGTAATCAATTAATGATTGAGTCGTGAAATTATCTACTTGATAGATAAAGTATTCAAGTAATTTTTCTACATCTTGATTATTGAATATATTAGCTAGATTATTTTCTCTACCTTTATTAGTGAAGGTTAATTTATCCAATAAACTTATATCTATATTTTCAGTGCGGTTAATTTTATCTTGTAAATGAGCATGGCATAGTAAACTTCTTCTAAATGCTACATCGTAAAGATAATCAAGGCATTGCTCACGTGCAACATAATCTGTTTCGGATAATTGATTGATCATGTCACGTAGATGTTGTGGCATCCAAGAAATATATGAAAGTTGAAAATCTGTATCACCAATATAAGCCAATTGATGCTGATGTAGACTATCAACAAATTGATTCAAATAGAGAGGGTGGTTGTGATATTCAAGATATTCATGGGCTACGTAATGATCACCTTTTGTTTGAATATCATCAAAGTTTTCAATTCGTTTTTGATTTTTTACTTTTTCAGATTCAATCGATTTAATTGCATCAGAGAATAATTGAACAACGGCTTTGCCACGACGAGTTTGTTCAGAGAGCGGTAAATCCTGAGTGTATTTATTGGCATAGAGCATAATATCCCGTGCAACTTCGCGGCTTTTCCAACCGGGATAGGTGTTGTAAGAAATATAAGCAATACCGTTGGGGGTTAAATTCTCACGGCAAACCTCAAGAATTTTATCTTTAACATTATCAGGTACCCAAGAATAAATACCATGTACGATGATGTAGTCAAACATACCAAATTCAGGCGTAATATCGAGAATATTTTTTGTTTCTAAATGAACGTTTGTTAATCCCATTGATTTGATGATTTCATTACCTTGAGTAATTTGACTATCTGCTAAATCAATGCCTAGAAATTCAGTATCTGGATAATAAACAGCTTGAGAAATTAAGTTTCCACCAAAAGAAGAACCTAATTCTAATACTTTAGCACCTTTGAGTGCTGGTGGTGTTAATCCCCATAATGTTGCATTCCCTTCCAAAAGCGCAATGCTCGTATAAGAAAAGGGTCTTGAGTAGTATCTAAGTTCGTCGTAAGGGTTATTTTGTTCAGTCATAATATATCCAGCTTGTCACATAGTTAAGAATGCATATTATAGAGAGGATATGGGGGAAAACAAAGTGATGATTATTTCCCATGAAGTGGTAATTACGCTAGAATAACCGCAATTTTCACCAGCTTAGTATCCCCATGCTTTCATTTATTCTCGAACCTCAAGATAACGCACGTTTGCAATCTTTATGCGGTGCATTTGATGATCATCTAAAACTTATCGAAAAAGAATTTAATCTTGTCATTGCTCGTCATAATTTTACTTTCAATATTGATACTACGGAAGAGGATCAAAAACCTCATCATGCAAAATTGATAAAAAGTGCGGTGAAATTAATCCAAGATTTATATGTAGAAACTGCGCCCGTAAAAGGTAAAGTGAAAGAGTTAGATTTGGAAGATGTGCATATGGCTTTGCAAGAAAGCCGTATGCTATCTCAAGTTGAACCGAACCGTGCTGAAAATAATGTTTTCAGTACAACGATTAAAACTAAACGAGGTGTGATTAAACCTCGAGGTGAAAATCAAGTTCAATATTTGCATAATATTTTAACTCACGATATTAGTTTTGGTATTGGCCCAGCAGGAACGGGGAAAACATTCTTAGCGGTTGCTGCGGCAGTTGAAGCCTTAGAGCGTCAAGAAATTCGTCGCGTTTTACTTACTCGCCCTGCGGTGGAAGCGGGCGAAAAGCTAGGTTTTTTACCAGGGGATTTAGGTCAGAAAATTGAACCTTATTTACGTCCGCTTTATGATGCCTTGTTTGAAATGTTAGGTTTTGAGCGTGTGCAAAAATTAATGGAACGTAATGTTATTGAAATTGCCCCTTTGGCTTATATGCGAGGGCGTACACTCAATGATAGTTTTATTATTTTAGATGAAAGCCAAAACACAACAGTTGAGCAAATGAAAATGTTTTTAACCCGCATTGGTTTTAATTCTAAAGCCGTGATTACGGGCGATATTACGCAAATTGACTTACCTCGTAGCACAAAATCTGGTTTACGTCATGCCATTGAAGTGTTGGAAAAAGTACCAGAATTAAGTTTTAACTATTTTGATAGTAAAGATATTGTGCGCCATCCGGTGGTGGCTAAAGTGGTGCAAGCATACGAAGAATGGGAAGTACAAGATGAAATTCGTCGCAAAGAATTATCGGAGCTTCGTAAAGCCGAACGTGAAAAAGAGCGGTCAGAAATTGAAAAGAATTTAGGAGAGTAAAATGGGAAGTATATTCGTTGATCTTCAAATTGCCACAGAAAATATAGACGGTTTACCAACAGAAGAACAGATTGTGCAGTGGGCAACAGCTGCTGTTCAACCAGAAGGGGATGAAGTTGAAATGACGGTTCGTATTGTGGATGAAGCCGAAAGCCACGAATTAAATTTAACTTATCGTGGCAAGGATCGCCCGACTAACGTGCTTTCATTTCCGTTTGAATGCCCCGATGAGGTGGAGTTGCCGTTGCTAGGGGATCTCGTTATTTGTCGTCAAGTCGTGGAACGAGAAGCTGCAGAACAAGAGAAACCATTAATGTCGCATTGGGCGCATATGGTCGTGCATGGTAGCTTACATTTACTCGGTTATGATCATATTGAAGACAATGAAGCGGAAGAAATGGAAAGTTTAGAAACTCAAATTATGCAAGGATTAGGTTTTGATGATCCTTATCTAGCAGAGAAATAATCTTTATTCGGAGTAATGATGTATAAAGCGGTATTTAGTGATTTTGATGGCACGTTATTAACCTCTCAACATACTATTTCCCCTCGCACTGTTGCGGCAATTAAGCGTTTAACGGAGAATGGTATTCCTTTTGTGCCAATTTCGGCGCGTTCTCCTCTAGGTATTTTGCCTTATTGGAAACAGCTTGAAACGAACAATGTACTTGTTGCATTTAGTGGTGCGCTTATTTTGAATCAATATCTTGAACCGATTTATAGCGTACAAATTGATCCAAAAGATATTTTAGACATTAATACCGTTTTGGCTGATCATCCGTTGCTTGGTGTGAATTATTATACAAATAATGATTGCCATGCTCGTGAAGTAGAAAATAAATGGGTGATTTATGAACGCAGTGTCACCAAAATTGAGATTCATCCTTTTGATGAAGTGGCAACACGTTCGCCACATAAAATTCAAATTATTGGAGAAGCACAAGAAATCATCGAGATTGAAATTATTTTAAAGGAAAAATTTCCATACCTGAGTATTTGTCGTTCTCATGCTAACTTTTTAGAGGTTATGCACAAGAGTGCAACCAAAGGAAGTGCGGTGCGTTTTTTGGAAGATTATTTTGGCGTACAAACCCATGAAGTGATTGCGTTTGGTGATAATTTTAATGATTTGGATATGCTAGAACATGCGGGGCTTGGGGTGGCAATGGGAAATGCACCTGATGAAATTAAACAAGCTGCAAATGTAGTCACCGCGACCAATAATGAAGATGGGCTAGCATTAATTTTGGAAGAAAAATTTCCTGAATAATTGGCAAGAAAAAGGCTCTCAACGAGAGCCTTTTAGTTATAAATTTTTTGATTCTTTTGAATTATACATATCTTCAATTTGCTTACGATAACGTTCTAAAATCACTTTTCTACGTAATTTTAATGTTGGTGTAATTTCACCCAATTTAATGCTAAATGCTTGAGAAAGTAACGTGAATTTTTTTACTTGCTCGAAATGAGCCAGTTCTTTTTGCACCGTATTAATACGCTGTTCAAACATTTTTAGAATTTCAGAATTTTTTAATAATTCTAAACGGTCATGATATTTAATATTGAGCTGTTTAGCGTACTCTTCCAAACTATCAAAGCAAGGCACAATAAGTGCAGATACATATTTTTTCGCATCGGCGATGATCGCAATTTGTTCGATAAATTTATCTTTACCGATTTTGCTTTCGATATATTGTGGCGCGATATATTTACCATTTGAGGTTTTCATTAATTCTTTGATACGATCGGTAATAAATAAATTCCCTTGTTCGTCAAATTCTCCTGCATCGCCAGTTTTTAAGAAACCATCTTCTGTGAAGGCTTTAGATGTTTCTTCTGGCTTCTTGTAATAGCCTTTCATCACCATTCCGCCACGCACGAGGATTTCATTATTTTCCCCAATTTTAACTTCCGCTTTTGGCATGAGTGTGCCGATTGAATTTGGGTTAAATTGGCAATCATGCCAGCAAGAAACGGTTGCAGTTGTTTCTGTCATGCCATAGCCTAATTTGATATTGATGCCAATAGCATGGAAAAATAGCCCAATAGCCGGTTCTAATTTAGCTCCTCCGCAAGGCATCATTTTTATACGCCCACCCAATAATTGGCGAAGTTTTGAGAGCACTAATTTATCTGCTAAAGCAAATTGTTTCTTCAATAAGAATGGAATTGCTTTGTTATTCGCACGTAAATCAAAATGTTTTTGTCCCACGGAAATTGCCCAATGGAACATTATTTGGCGAAGTTTTGGGGCTTTTTGAACTTTATCCAATACGGCGGCATAAATTTTTTCGTAAAAACGTGGGACGGCACACATTAAGGTTGGGCGAATTTCCGTTAAAGCTGACCGCACTTGATTGGTGTCTTCTAAATAGCAAAGTATTGCACCTCTATGAAGAATATAAGCCGCCCAGGCTCGTTCAAAAATATGAGAGAACGGTAAGAAAGAAAGCGAAATATCCTGCTCTGTCACATTAAGTGAAAGATCATGTGTTTCTAATTGATAAGCGAGATTAGCGTAATCTAACATGACACCTTTAGGCTCTCCCGTGGTGCCTGAGGTATAAATAATCGTAAATAAATCCGATAATTGTTTTTGGTTTAAGCGTTGGGTTAGTTCGTCTTGTTGGGCATTTGAACCTGTTTCAATAAAACTTTCCCAAGTGCAAGAAAGAGGATCTTGTTGTAATTGAATTGTAGATTTCATTGCCACGATTTTTTGTAATTCTGGACAATGATGAGCGATTTCTAATGCTTGATCGTATTGCTCTTGATCGCCGACGAATAGAATTTTTACATCGGCGTGATTTAGGATAAATTCGGCTTGCTGGGCTGTATTGGTTGCGTAAATAGGTACTGTAATTGCTCGAATTTGTAAGGTCGCAATGTCAGCGATTGTCCAACGTTCCATATTATGGGCAAAAATGGCGATTTTATCTTGCACGTCAATATTGTGAGCAAGCAATGCACGAGAAAGTTGATTGAGTTGTTCTTGAAAATTTTTCCAAGAGATGTCTCTCCACAAGCCGTGTTCTTTATAGCGAAGTGCGGTCATATTTGCACGAGTTTTGGCTTGTTGTTGAATACGATGAACAAAATGGAGATCGAGATTCATATTAACCCTATTTTTTGAATTCATTGAGCGAACAGTTGTGCGCTAATATAATCTTAAATAGGAATAAAAGCTAGAAGAATATTGATTGTTTTAAATTATTTTTAGTGATCCCTTGTTCATTTTTAGATCGTAAACTAAATTATTAGATAATAAAAAACCGCTCCGAAGAGCGGTTAATTTTTTCAAAGTTTTAATTAGCCTTTGTAGTTGTAAATGTGAGCTACTAAGTCTAATACTTTATTTGAGTAACCAGTTTCGTTATCGTACCAAGATACTAATTTAACGAAAGAATCAGTTAATGCGATACCAGCGTCTGCATCAAATACAGAAGTTAACGCACAACCGTTGAAGTCAGTAGAAACAACTGCATCTTCAGTGTAACCTAATACGCCTTTTAATTCGCCATTGAAAGTTTTACCTTCAGCTGCATCTTTGATTGCTTGTTTGATAGCATCATAAGAAGCTGGTTTTTCAAGATTAACAGTTAAATCAACAACAGATACGTTTGGAGTTGGAACACGGAAAGCCATACCAGTTAATTTACCGTTTAATGCAGGTAATACTTTACCTACTGCTTTTGCTGCACCTGTTGAAGATGGAATGATGTTTTGTGATGCACCGCGGCCGCCGCGCCAGTCTTTAGCTGATGGGCCATCTACAGTTTTTTGAGTTGCAGTTGTTGCGTGAACAGTGGTCATTAAACCATCTTTGATACCGAAAGTTTCATGAACAACACGTGCTAAAGGAGCTAAACAGTTTGTTGTACAAGATGCGTTAGACACGATATCTTGACCTGCGTATGCGTTGAAGTTTACACCACGAACGAACATTGGGGTTGCATCTTTAGATGGGCCAGTTAATACAACTTTTTTCGCGCCTGCAGTGATATGTTTACGAGCAGTTTCATCAGTTAAGAATAAACCAGTCGCTTCAACAGCGATATCAACACCGATTGCACCCCAGTTTAAGTTTGCTGGATCACGTTCTGCAGTTACACGGATAGTTTTACCATTAACCACTAAGTTACCATCTTTCACTTCAACAGTGCCATCGAAACGACCGTGAGTTGAATCATATTTCAACATATAAGCCATGTATTCAACGTCGATTAAGTCGTTAATACCTACAACTTCGATGTCATCACGGTGTTGTGCTGCACGGAATACGATACGACCGATACGGCCGAAACCATTGATACCAATTTTAATTGCCATAAGATTTTCACCTTTTATTTAAGTTAAACAAATCTGTTTGCTTTGAGTAATACTGCTCACTCAGTAAGACAGCGCACAGAGTATAGCACGAGCATTTTTATAAAACTATAAACCCTACTACTTTTTTGTGATCTATATCAAATCATCATTAGAATCAAAAAGTACCGAAAAAATCACCGCACTTTTGATGATTTTTTATAGAGAAATCTGCATAATAGACTGAAATTGTTAGAGAAGGTTAAATGTTCTATGTCTCAAGGTAATCTTTATATTTTGTCTGCACCAAGTGGTGCGGGAAAATCTTCATTAATTTCAGCGTTATTGGCATCAGATAGCTCAACTCAAAAAATGGTTTCTGTGTCACATACGACCCGTGCCCCACGCCCAGGTGAAGTTGAAGGTGTACACTATTATTTTGTATCAAAAGAAGAGTTTGAATCACTCATTGAGCAAGATTTATTTCTAGAATATGCCAAAGTTTTTGGTGGAAATTATTATGGAACCTCTTTACCTGCGATTGAAGAAAATTTAGCAAAAGGTATTGATGTATTTTTAGATATTGATTGGCAAGGCGCTCAACAAATCCGTAAAAAAGTGCCTTCGGTAAAAAGCATTTTTATTTTACCGCCTTCATTGCCAGAGTTAGAACGTCGTTTAATTGGTCGTGGGCAAGATAGTGAAGAGGTTATCGCTGAACGAATGTCAAAAGCGATAAGTGAAATTTCGCATTATGACGAATATGATTATGTCATTGTGAATGATGATTTTGAGAAAGCATTAAAAGATTTGCAAAGTATTTTGCAATCGGAACGCTTAACAAAAGCTTATCAACAAAAACAAAATGCAATGTTAATTCAACAGCTACTAGTAAAAGAGGGTGAAATTGAGTATTATAACACCCTTTCAATAGAGTAATTTTTGACAAATCGGAGTAAATTATGGCTCGTGTTACTGTGCAAGATGCAGTAGAAAAAATTGGTAACCGTTTTGATTTAATTTTAACGGCTGCGCGTCGTGCAAGACAATTACAACTTAACCAAAGTGCGCCGTTAGTGCCAGAAGATAATGACAAACCAACAGTAATCGCATTACGTGAAATCGAAAAAGGTTTGATTAATCAAGATATTATGGATGCACAAGAATTCCAAGAAATGGCGAAAGTGCAAGAAACGGAAGAAGCAGCTGTTGCATTAATTACAGAATAATCTTTTAAAAGTGCGGTAAAAATCACGATATTTTAACCGCACTTTCTCTTTCAATAATAAGTAGGTCTCCTTTGGAACTGTTTGCGGATTTAGATCGAATTATTCAAGGGTATTTGCCCGCAGATAAAATTGAACTCATTAAGCGTGCGTTTGTGATTGCAAGAGATGCGCACGAGGGACAATTTCGCTCCAGCGGCGAACCTTACATTACCCATCCTGTGGCGGTAGCCTCCATTATTGCTCAACTACACTTAGATCACGAAGCGGTAATGGCAGCGCTTTTGCACGATGTTATTGAAGATACACCTTATACGGAAGAACAACTGAAAGAAGAGTTTGGTGCCAGTGTAGCTGAAATTGTAGATGGTGTATCAAAACTCGATAAGTTGAAATTCCGTACTCGCCAAGAAGCACAAGTCGAGAATTTTCGCAAAATGATTTTGGCGATGACGCGTGATATTCGTGTTGTGTTAATCAAGCTTGCAGACCGCACGCATAATATGCGCACGCTTGGTTCGTTACGACCAGATAAACGCCGCCGTATTGCGAAAGAAACGCTTGAAATCTATTGTCCGCTTGCTCATCGTTTAGGTATTGAGCATATCAAAAATGAATTAGAAGACTTATCTTTTCAAGCAATGCATCCACACCGTTATGAGGTGTTAAAAAAACTCATTGATGTGGCGCGTAGTAATCGGCAAGATTTAATCGAACGAATTTCACAAGAGATTAAAGTGCGGTTAGAAAACGCAGGCATTTTTGCCCGAGTGTGGGGGCGTGAAAAACACCTTTACAAAATCTATCAAAAAATGCGCATAAAGGATCAAGAATTCCATTCTATTATGGATATTTATGCGTTCCGTGTGATTGTAAAAAATGTGGATGATTGTTATCGCGTTTTGGGGCAAATGCATAATCTTTATAAGCCACGTCCTGGTCGAGTAAAGGATTATATTGCCGTACCTAAAGCAAATGGCTATCAATCTTTGCAAACTTCAATGATTGGGCCGAAAGGTGTTCCTGTAGAAGTTCATATTCATACTGAAGATATGGAACAAGTCGCCGAAATGGGCATTACTGCGCATTGGGTTTATAAAGAAAATGGTAAAAACGACAGTACAACCGCACAAATCCGCGCGCAGCGCTGGCTGCAAAGTTTGGTCGAAATTCAACAAAGTGTAGGTAATTCGTTTGAGTTTATTGAAAATGTAAAATCAGAGTTTTTCCCGAAAGAAATTTATGTTTTTACCCCAAAAGGTCGAATTGTTGAATTGCCAATGGGCGCAACGGCAGTGGATTTCGCTTATGCTGTGCATTCAGATGTGGGGAATACTTGTGTTGGCGTGACTGTTGAGCATAAACCTTATCCGCTTTCACAAGCTCTTGAGTCTGGTCAAACGGTAAATATCATCACCGATCCAAATGCGCATCCTGAAGCCGCATGGTTAAATTTCGTGGTAACTGCTCGTGCGAAAACACGGATTCGCCATTATCTCAAACAGCGTTGTGAAGAGGATGCGGTGAAATTAGGTGAAGTTGAACTTAATGCAGCATTACAGCCTCATAATTTAGGTGATTTTTCTATTCAACAAATTAGAACTGTATTAGATGCTTTATCGCTTTCTTCTTTAGATGAATTATTACGAGAAATTGGTTTAGGTAATCAGTCTGCCTCCATCATTGCGCATCAATTTGTGGGCGTGCCATTAGAATCTTCTAATATTCAGAATTTTGAATTTGAATCAAAAATACTCACTATTGCACCAATGCAAGTTGGTAAAACACGATTTGCTCAATGTTGTCATCCAATCCCTGGTGATCCTATTGTGGGATGTTGTACACAAGAAAACACAGTAGTGGTACACCATCAACATTGTGCAAGTTTGAAAAATGCTTGTCGTCAATCGCTGGCTAAATGGGATAATGTTCAAAGTGCGGTGAATTTTGAGGCAGAATTACAAATAGAAATATTGAATGAGCAGAATGCCTTGCTTAGTTTAATGACCGCAATTTCTGCGAGCGAAAGTAGTCTTCAAAATATTTGGACGGAAGAATTAGAGAACAATTTATTGCTTGTGATTTTGCAGGTTTGTGTAAAAGATATCAAACACCTTGCCAATATCGTTCATCGCATTAAAGGCATCACTGGCGTCGTTAATGTCAAACGCAATATTAATGAGCTATGAGCCTTGAACTTCTTGATGCCGTACCTTTGACCAGCCTCTCTGGTGTTGGTGCGGCCATTTCTAATAAACTGGCTAAAATCGGCATTCATAACCTGCAAGATTTACTCTTTCATTTACCTATTCGCTATGAAGATCGTACGCGAATTACGCCAATCGCTAATCTTCGTTCCGAACAATATTTTACCATTGAAGGAATTGTACAAACCTGTGAAGTCGCTTTTGGCCGTCGTCCGATTTTATCGGTTAGTCTGTCAGACGGTACATCGAAAATTATGTTACGTTTTTTCAATTTTAATGCGGGAATGCGTAATAGTTTTCAAGTAGGTGTGCGAGTAAAGGCCTTTGGAGAGGTAAAACGTGGGCGTCACATGCCAGAAATTCATCATCCAGAATATCAAATTGTGAGAGATAATGCGCCCATAGTATTGGAAGAAACCTTAACGCCGATTTATTCCACGACGGAAGGACTCAAACAAAATTCATTACGAAAATTAACGGATCAGGCTTTGGCATTGCTAGACAAAGTTCAGATTGCAGAAATTTTGCCTAATGAATTTAATCCACATCGGTATAGCTTAAAAGAAGCATTGCGATTATTGCATCGTCCGCCGCCGGATATTTCATTAGAAATGTTAGAGCAAGGTAAGCATCCTGCACAACAGCGTTTAATCTTTGAAGAGCTTCTGGCGCATAATCTTGCTATGCAAAAAGTGCGGTTAGGAACGCAGCAATTTTCTGCCTTACCGCTACATTATCAAACAGATTTGAAACAGCGATTTTTAGCCACCTTGCCATTTCAACCCACTAATGCGCAAAAGCGAGTCGTGTCGGATATTGAACAAGATCTTATCAAGGATTATCCGATGATGCGCTTAGTGCAAGGGGATGTGGGATCGGGAAAAACATTGGTTGCCGCATTGGCTGCTTTAACTGCAATTGATAACGGCAAACAAGTCGCCTTAATGGCGCCAACAGAAATTCTTGCAGAACAGCATGCAAATAATTTTCGACGTTGGTTTGAGCCTTTCGGTATTGAAGTTGGTTGGTTAGCTGGTAAAGTAAAAGGAAAATCAAGACAAGCAGAGCTTGAAAAAATCAAAACTGGTGCCGTGCAAATGGTGGTGGGGACGCATGCTTTATTCCAAGAAGAAGTCGAGTTTTCCGATCTAGCATTGGTGATTATTGATGAACAACACCGTTTTGGTGTGCATCAACGATTAATGTTGCGTGAGAAAGGCGAAAAAGCGGGATTTTATCCCCATCAGTTAATTATGACGGCCACGCCGATTCCAAGAACGTTGGCAATGACCGTATATGCAGATTTGGATACATCAATTATTGATGAATTGCCTCCAGGACGTACGCCGATAACAACCGTAGTGGTTTCTGAAGAACGTCGTGCTGAAATTGTAATGCGTGTAAAAAACGCTTGTGTTAATGAAAAACGCCAAGCATATTGGGTGTGTACGTTAATTGATGAATCAGAGGTTTTAGAAGCTCAAGCTGCTGAGGCGATTTGGGAAGATCTAACTCAGGCCTTACCTATGTTAAGTATTGGGTTAGTGCACGGGCGCATGAAACCACAAGAAAAACAAGATGTCATGATGCGTTTTAAAAATGCAGAATTGGATTTATTGGTAGCAACGACAGTAATCGAAGTGGGTGTTGATGTTCCGAATGCTAGTTTGATGATTATCGAAAATGCAGAGCGTTTAGGTTTATCGCAACTTCATCAGTTACGAGGGCGTGTCGGTCGAGGCAGCACGGCTTCTTTTTGTGTACTAATGTATAAACCTCCGCTCGGTAAAGTTTCGCAAAAACGCTTGCAAGTGCTACGAGATAGCCAAGATGGGTTTGTTATTTCTGAAAAAGACTTAGAAATTCGCGGGCCTGGTGAAGTGCTTGGAACAAAACAAACGGGCATCGCTGAATTGCGAGTAGCAAATTTAATGCGAGATAGAAAAATGATACCAACGGTGCAATTTTATGCGAAATCACTTATCCAAAAATACCCAGATTTAGCAGAAAGTCTGATTCGTCGTTGGTTAAATAATAAAGAGATTTACTCGAACGCTTAAAAGTGCGGTCAATTTTCAAAGAGTTTTAAATGGATAAAAAAGAAAAACGCCCAACTGTGCTCTTTTTTGATTCTGGAGTGGGTGGGTTTAGCGTATATCGCGAAGCCAAAAAATTATTACCAAATTGGCACTATCTCTATTGTTTTGATAATGCAGGTTTCCCTTATTCAGAACGCAAAGAAGAAAGTATTATTCACCGCACTTTAGCGGTTTGCCAACTTATTAATCAACGTTATCCATTAGATGCAATCGTGATAGCTTGCAATACAGCGAGTACAGTTGTGCTTCCGCCTTTGCGAGCTGCTTTTGATATTCCTATCGTTGGGACTGTACCCGCTATTAAACCTGCATCAGAAATGACAAAGACAAAACATATTGGTTTATTAGCTACAAAGGGTACGGTAAAACGTCACTATGTCGATGAGTTGATTGATAAATTTGCGCAGGATTGTATTGTTGAGAGATTGGGAAGCACAAAATTAGTAGAAATTGCAGAGCAAAAAATTCGTGGTTATTCCGTTGATCTAATTAGTTTAAAAGATGAGTTATCTCCGTGGGCAGACATGGCAGATTTGGATACATTAGTTTTAGGTTGTACTCACTTTCCACTCATCAAAGATGAAATTCAGTTGTGCTTGCCACAAATTAAATATTTTATGGATCCTGGAGCGGCGATTGCTAAGCGGATAAAATATTTGCTCGATGGTAAAAGTATACGTGCTCAAGGTGAAAAACATAATCAAATGTTTTGTACCGACCATTTTTCTGAAGAATCTCAATTTAAAAAAGCTTTACACCTATGGGGATTTGAATCTTTAGATGTAATAAAAATAGACTAAAATTGATGTCAAATAGACCTTTTTGTATTAACTTTATCCAAAAGAACATTTTTTTAAATATTTTTACCAAAAAGTACTTGCAAGGGATTTGAAAATCCCTATAATGCACCGCACACAACGACGCACTGTTGTGAAGTTTTTAAGTTTCCAAGTGCGTCGTTGTTTTTTGCTCTTTAACAATATATCAGACAATCTGTGTGGGCACTTGTTGATTGACTTGTTTTAAAATATTTTTAATTTTGAAGTCTTAATAGGTGCTTAACTGAAAATTCATAATTACTTTTTAAGTAGTGTTTTATTTATAGCTAAGCAGTTTATTGAGCGATTGAACTTGAATTGAAGAGTTTGATCATGGCTCAGATTGAACGCTGGCGGCAGGCTTAACACATGCAAGTCGAACGGTAGCAGGAGAAAGCTTGCTTTCTTGCTGACGAGTGGCGGA